>WRAG01000003.1 GCA_009780345.1 Oscillospiraceae bacterium | reverse complement strand
GGGTCCGGGAACGGTAGATTGCAACCAATCACATGTCGTCAAAATGCGACTCGTGTTCTTGGGCAATCCTCAAGTACGAGCTGTTTGCGAAATCAAGATTTCGACAGCTCAGCAACGTCCCGGCCGCTGGCTCTGGGTTCCCGAAAAATGAGAGCCATTGCTCGAAATTTTTTGGGAAATAGGAGCAACAACGAAATAAGCGAGCTTTTCGGACGATTTGTGTCCGAAAATGAGCAATATGGAGTTTGTTGTGACGAAATGACGAACTTCAAGAAAAATTTATAAGAAAGGAGTGCCCTCAATGCGCGAAATGTTTTCATTTTTATTCTCACTTAAAGGAAATGACAAAGCCGTTCTTTGGACCGAGCCTTTGTGGGTAATTCCTTTCAATGTATACCTGCCGTTTATGACGCTTTATATGTTCAACCTCGGCGTTGACGATGTTCATATCGGGATAATATTGTCGGTCGGATTGGTGTTCCAAATGATTTGGGCGCTGCTTGGCGGCGTTTTAACCGATAAATTCGGCAGGCGGCTTACCACATTTATCGGCGACGTTCTCGCTTGGAGTATACCCGCCCTGATTTGGGCGTTCGCGCAAAATTTTTGGTGGTTCCTCGCCGCGGCAATCGTTAACGCAACAAGGCTTATCACCCTTGTTTCATGGGAATGTCTGTGGGCGGATGACAAAAAAGACGAAGACAAGAAAACGACAATAAAAATCATCAACTGGTTCCATATAATCGGGCAATTCGCGGTCTTTTTCGCTCCGATTGCGGGATTTTTCGTAGAGCGCGAAGGCGTCGTCCCCGTAATGCGCGTTTTGTTTATAATCACGTTCATTTCAATGACGATAAAGTTTATCATCACATATTTTATGACGGTTGAAACCGCGCGCGGCTTAAAACGTATGAAAGAAACAAAAAACACATCCATTTTCCGCTTGCTGCTGGGCTATAAACGTGTGTTTCGGCAAATTTCACTCTCGCCGAACATTTTGCGTGTCACGATATTGCGCTCGGGAATCGGAATCGTCCAACTTATCACAAGTACGTTCTTCGCACTATACGCAACGCAAAACCTCGGCATAAACGAGTCGTTTCTCGCCTATTTCCCGATTTTGCGCGCGGCGATTATGCTGACATTCCTTTTTCTTATCCAAAACCGCCTAAGCCGCTTCAAAGGCAGATACGTCATGCTTGCCGGCCTCGCGGCGCATATACTATCGCACGGATTATTGATACTCTCGCCGCCCGAAAATTTGGCGTGGTTGTCGGTGTATATCATTATGGAAGCTTGCGCCGCGGCGTTATTCCTGCCTCGCTTGGATACTTTGTCGGTTCACGAGGTGCGCCCGCGCGAGCGCGCCCGAATCTACGGAGTTTTCAACGTAATCGCATTCGCCGTCGCCGCGCCGTTCGGATATTTGGCGGGATTCCTCTCCGACCTCAACCGCCGACTGCCGTTCGCGCTGAATATTGTGCTGTTCGTGTGCATGATATATTTTGTGCTGGCAAAATCACGATCGAAGAAAATTAAAGCCGCAACATAAAAAACTTGCTTTTTTCGAAAGTATTTAGTATAATATATGTTTACTGGAAATGACACACTTTCCACACCGGAGGAGGAACGTAAAATGTTCGTAATGGACACACTGAAAGTTAACAATAACGGCAATTTAGAGCTTGGCGGACTGGACGTTCAGTCTGTTGCGCGCGAGTTCGGAACGCCGCTTTATATAATGGACGAGGATAAAATTCGGCAAAATTGCCGTGTTTATACTAAATCGATTAACGATTACTACGGCGGCAATGGTTTGGCGCTCTACGCCGGCAAGGCGCTCGCCTGCAAATATATTTTTAATATTATCAAGGAAGAAAATATGGGGCTTGACGTTTCAAGCGGCGGCGAGCTTTTTACCGCGCTTAGTTGCGGGTTTCCGGCGGAAAAAATCTACTTCCACGGCAATCATAAAATCGAGGACGAGCTTTTCCTCGCTCTCGACGCGGGCGTCGGGCGATTTGTTGTGGATAATAAGTCCGAACTTGAATTACTCAACCGTCTTGCGGTAGAAAAAGGAAAAGTCGCGCAAATCGCGTTCCGCGTAAAGCCCGGCGTCGAAGCGCATACGCATGAGTTTATACGAACGGGGCAAATCGACTCAAAATTCGGCTTCACCCTTGAAACGGGCGAGGCGGAAGAGATTATCAAAATCGCGGCGGCACTTGAAGGCGTCAAAGTTGTCGGCGTTCACTGCCATATTGGCTCGCAAATCTTCGATCGCGCGCCGTTCGAGCTTGCCGCGCGAATAATGCTTGAATTTATCGCCGATATGAGAGATAAGCATGGCGTAAAACTTACCGAACTGAATCTCGGCGGCGGTTTCGGCATAAAATATACCGATGACGATAATCCGATTTCATACGATCACTATATCGCCGCGATTGCGAAAGTTGTGGACGAAGTGTGCGCCGAGCGCAATATCCAACGTCCGTTTATCCTTATGGAACCGGGGCGTTCAATCGTCGCCGACGCGGGACTTACCGTTTACACCGTCGGCGAAGTTAAAGAAATTCCTAATATTCGCACATATGTTGTCGTTGACGGCGGAATGACCGACAATCCGCGGCATATAATGTACGACGCGAAATACGACGCGAAGTTGGTGTCTAACCCATGTGGCGCGGCAGAGCAAACGGTTACAATCGCCGGACGCTGTTGCGAATCGGGCGATGTGCTGATTCGCGATATCGGTTTGCCGAAAGTAAAAGTGGGCGATATGCTTGCGGTGCTCTCAACCGGCGCGTATAACTATTCCATGGCAAGCAATTACAACCGAATCCCTCGCCCGCCGATTGTAATGATAAGCAATGGCGAAGCGAAACTCGCCGTGCGACGAGAGAGTTATGAGGATTTAATCAGAAACGATATGTAAGGAGTGCAAACAACATATGCTTAGAGGCTTATTCACCGGTCAAGTTGATCCGGCAACAATAATAATTTCAATTTTTTGCGTACTTTTGTGCCTAACCGTCCACGAGGTCGCACACGGATTCGCCGCATACAAATTGGGCGATATGACCGCGAAGAATATGGGAAGACTTACATTAAACCCAATTCCGCATATCGACCCCATCGGCGGACTTGCATTGCTGTTTTTCGGATTTGGCTGGGCGAAACCTGTGCCTGTTAACGCTAACAACTTCACGCGAAAAATTTCTATGCGAACAGGCATGGCAATCACTGCCCTTGCGGGACCTTTATCTAATTTTATATTTGCGTTTATCAGTATGTTCATACTGTTTTTGTTGTTTAGATTCAATGTTATATCTGCGTTGAATTTGAATTTCCTTGTTGCGGGTACGATTCAGCATACGATCGTTTTGTTGTTTCAAATTCTTATATCAATGAACTTAGGGCTTGCAGTGTTTAATTTAATCCCGATTCCGCCCCTTGACGGTTCGCACATTTTGGCATCGTTTCTGCCCAACCGCGCGTTGTTTCAGTACCAAAAAATAGCGCGTTTCGGGTTTATTATACTGATATTGGCGATTAGTTTCGGGCCGTTCGGCAATTTTTTAGGAACGATAATATATTACATTTGGACGTTTTTTGAGTGGCTGATACGATTGATATTGTTTATGTAGAGAAAGAGTGGTAAGAACGTTGGAACAGCAATTAACTTTTCGCCTACAGGCGTACGAGGGGCCGCTTGACCTGCTTTTGTCCCTTATTCAGAAAAATAAAGTAAATATTTACGATATTCCGATCGCGTCCATTCTTGAGCAGTATTTGGAAGTGCTAAACGAGATGGAAATCATGGATTTAGAGGTTTCAAGCGAATTTTTGGTGCTTGCGGCGACATTGCTGAATATCAAGTCGCGCATGCTTTTGCCGAAGCAGGTTGACGACGAAGATGAGGGCGAAGACCCGCGCGAAGAGCTTGTTCGCCGTCTTGTAGAGTATCAAAAATACAAAGAAGCGTCGCAATTTTTGGGCGAGAATCACGGCAAAGGTTATCTTTCGTTTTTCAAGCTGCCCGATCATATCAAGCCGCCGCCGCGCGGATTCGACACGATGAATCTTACAATCGAAAATTTGGTTCTTGCGTTTAGCGGCGCGTTTTCCCGAGGCGAGCGCAAAACGCCGCCGCCACGCGCGTCGTTTGACGGCATTGTCGCGCGGGAGAAAGTTTCCATCCGCGCAATGGTGAAAAACGTGTGGAAAAAGCTGATCTTCGGCACAAAACGCAAGTTCGTCGACATTTTTCAGGATTGCAAATCGAGGGCGGAAGTTGTCGCGACCTTTCTTGCGGTGCTTGAACTGATGAAGTTAAAAAAAATCAACGTCGATTACGTAAAAAAGGACAAAGAATTTATGATTAACAAGCTTGAGGACAATGTTGAGCTGGAAATAGATATAACCGAAAATGAGCAAACCGAAGAACAGGAAGAGGAAGAATAATGGAACTTAGTCAAGCCATGTCAATCGTCGAAGCGGTGCTTTTCGCCGCCGGAGACGCGGTTAGTTTAGAGAAAATATGCGATATTTTGGAAACGGACGAGCAAACGGCGAAATCCGTTATTACCCATATTATGGACGAGTATGACTACAAGCGGCGGGGTTTGAAAATTATTCAATTGGGCGAGAATTATCAAATGTGCACTCGCAGTGAATATTTCGATCATATTCAAAAACTTGCGGAACCGAAGCGAAGCGCGGTTCTTTCCCCTGCGGCGCTTGAGGCGCTCGCCGTTGTGGCGTATAAGCAGCCCATTACCCGCGGCGGAATCGAGCGGGTGCGCGGCGTCGATTGCCACTCTTTGGTGGACAAGCTGTTAGAGCGAGGGTTTATTCAGGAAGTCGGACGGCTTAACGCCCCCGGACGCCCGATTTTGTTCGGCACAACCGACGAATTCCTGCGCGCGTTCGGAATTCCGTCGTTGGCTGAATTGCCCGACTTTGATACTATCAGCAACTTTAACGAACCGACGCAACTGGAAATGGTTGCCGAAATCCCGGCGGAAGAAGTTGCTGAATTCGAAACAACCGTCGAAATAGACGAAGTTTTGGCTAACGAGGAAGAGTAGATTATGATAGTTCTTTGGTGGATATTAGGAATAATAGGATTTTTGGTGCTTTTAGTAACCATACTACTTTTCGCGCCGCTGCGCTTGCAAGCGGAGGTGAAAGACGGCGATTTAACGGCGACCGTCAAAATTTTGGGAATAAAATACGTCAAAAAAATGGATGCCGAAACGCCCATTAAAAAAACCGGAAAGAAAGCGAAAAAAGAGGTAAAAGAAGAAACACAAGACGAAAAAGCATCAATCCGCGAAAAAATCCACGACGTTCGGCGGAAAATTCAAATGGTGCGGGAAATTTTGCAAGAAGTTCGGGCATACCTATCCACTCGATTGATATTCGAATCCTTAACGCTGAAACTGCGGTTCGGCGATGGAAACGCGGCGCGGACGGGAATTGAAACAGGCTTGATTTGGGGCGCCGCCGGCGGACTTGTCGCATTGTTAAACAACAACTTTATCGTTAAAACGCCGATTGACGTCGAAATCATGCCCGAGTTTAACCAAAAAATGTTTGATCTGTATGTAAATGGTATAATCAGAACGAGGCTTGCGCATATTATTATTGCGGCGTTTATCGCCGTAAAAGTTTATCGAAAATATGATGAAATTTAACAATATAAATTAAGTTTGCGTCAAATTGCGTAAGGTTTTGTCAAAAACGCACGGGAGCGTGTATATAAAATACCCGACCGGGCGTTTTGGGCTGAAAGTTGCGTAATTTCACGCAAACTAACAAGAAGCTTAATATTAAAATTAATATACAAGGAGGAAGTAAAATGGCAGAACAAAACAACCACCCACTCCAAGGGCTGATGTACTCATCTATGCAAAGCATAAAGGAAATGATTGACGTAAACACCATCGTTGGGGACGCGGTGGAAACCAACGACGGAACCATTATTATCCCGATTTCCAAAGTTGGAGTTGGATTCGCTGTCGGCGGAACCGACTACAAACCATTTCGTGCGACGAAGAGCGAACATGGCGGAGATGACAAGTCCAACTTTGGCGGCGGAACCGGCGCGGGTGTTTCAATCAACCCTGTCGCGTTTATGGTTGTGGGTAACGGGCAGATTCGTCTGATTCCCGTGAGTCCCGAAGCGAACACCTACGACAAACTGCTTGATTTTATCCCCGAAGCGATTGACAGAGTAACCGCAAGCGTTAAGAAATTGCGCAACAAAGGTGATGACGAAACATCGCCGAAAGAATCGGCAGATATATTTTAATTGGAGATTTTAAAAAGCCCGCCATATGGCGGGCTTTTTTTCTTCATATGTTCTTCACAAAACAAATCACCCGCTCTTTCTCGACAAATCCACAATTTTTATGAAATTCCTCGCTTAAAGCGTTGTCGATAAAGCAGTCAGACGCGATTTGCGTGATTCCGTGTTCACGCGCAAATTTTTCGGCGTATTCCAAAAGCTCGCGACCGATTCCCAATCTCCGATATTCGGGCAGTATATATATCGCTTCCACAAACGCAACGGGGGATGTGTCGGTTCCGTTAACGTAGTCGTTTCGGATTGACAAATTGATAAATCCCGCGTATTTTCCGTCTTTTTCATATAAAACGCCGACTTCTTTTTTGTTCTCAAGCCATTCGGCGCACTCGGCAAACGATTCCTCGAAACTAAGCTCGGGAAACAGCAAAGCGTGCAATTTCGCCCATTCAGCTAAGTTCGATTGATCGATTTTAACTATAATCATGCGCTTAACCGACGACCGCGATACATTCGATTTCCACTTTTACATCCCGCGGCAATCGCGAAACCTCAACGCACGATCGCGCAGGCGGGTTTTGCGTAAAGTAAGCGCCGTAAACTTCGTTCACTATCGCGAAATCATTCATATCGGCGAGAAAAATCGTGCATTTTATCACGTTTTCCAAGCGCGCCTCGCCGGCGGTAAGCACCGCTTTGATATTTTCCATCACCTGCTTGGTTTGCGCGGCAACGTCGTCGGTTTCGATTTCCATCGTCTGAGGATTCAGCGGAATTTGCCCTGACGTGTGGAGCATATTGCCGATTTGCACGGCTTGCGAATACGGGCCGATTGCCGCCGGCGCGGCGGTGGTTGAAATGATTTTTTTCATGTTATTTGCTCCTTTTAGGTTAGTCTATTCTTCTAAACTCAAGATTCGGCAAGATTTCGGTTAAAATTAAAATTTCTTGCCCATAACGAGTGAAAATTTCGAAATGCGTTTCTTCAGGCACCCAACCAACATCATCAGAATTTGGCATAAGCAACCAATTCTGTCCGTGTCGCCTTTCAATTTCCCAGTTAAATGGTATGTTTTCCGCTATCACTTGCGGAATATCTCCCGCCCAAAGGATAAAGTTTCCGTTTCCGTCTTCATTAAACTCAAATTGCAATCCGACATGTTGAAAAAAAGCCTTCCATGTACCAACCAATTGGTAATAGTTTATTGTCGGCGCAGTTTCTTCAATGATATTTGCTCCGTTTCCCTCCGGCATAATCCAATTTGTGCCGTCAAAGTAGACGTTCCCTCCGTTCCACACCCAATCTCTGATAGTGATATCCGAAAAATCGTAGTAATCGTCGTTAAGAATCGGCGCGACCGACATATCCAACGAACGGTTGATAAGATCGCTTACAAACGCGCGGCCTGCCGCCCCGCCCAGGGGAATATCAATATCGTCGATAAGCTCTTGATGCCACCGAGCGAGCCAAATGTAGGAAGACGGATACGCGACGCCGAGGAACCCTGCCCAGTCGGGCGACGGACCGCCTAACGCGCGGACAAGTATGGTGATCGCCTCTTCAACCAAAATTTCATCGTCGGGACGGAATGTTCTGCGCGACGCGTCGCCGTCGCCGACAACGAGCCTGTGCACATAAAGATAACTGATATATCCCTCCGCCCAATTGTCTGCGATATCGACAAAGCGAGTTGGCGATGTCGGCAATTCTCCATCAACTTCGAAAAGTTGCCAAACTATTCTTGCGAACTCGCCGCGTGTGATGGGCGCTTCCTCACCTTGTGCGATCGCGAAATTGGGGATTAGCAGTACCGCGATAATTATCAGTAATGCGATGATTTTTTTCATTTTTCTACACTCTCCTTTTTGAATTAAGTTTTTATTTAATATGTCAAGGACCAGCCCTTGACAATCCCGCATTTGAGACTTCGCTTGCGTGGTTTTTCGCAAGTGGTAGTCGAAAAGTGCAGGGGCGTAAGATTTTGCTTGCAAAATCCACAGCCATCTGCCAAGTTTTTGCGCGGGAAAAACTTGACGAGTGGTAGATTTCATCAAATCGAGCGTCGGCAAAAATCGCCTTGCTCTCTTTGGAAATCTTCACAGGGGTGCCGTTCGCGAAATCAAGATTTCGACGGCACTCCCAAACCGTCGCCCTCCCCGCCGCGACCCACAAGCAAAAACTGCTTGCGAGTGCCCCGCTGGCGGAACCGCGGGCGAAAATCAGTGCAAACATAGCACATTCAACCAATAATATCTCGCGCTTTTAGGCGCGGGCCGAATTTCCGCCTGAAACGGCGTTCACACGCACTAATCTTTCCGCGAATGCGGCTATCTCGCCCAAATAGCGGCGCGGTCACAATAGCGCCATAGCGCGTGTGCGCCGCCTGTTTTGATAAAACTTTTCAAAAAGTTTTTCGGGGATTGATAAGGGTGTTCGACAACACCCTTATCGCTCTTCGGCAGCAGCCGCACATATGCGCTTGTCAGCGCAAACTGCTACGCATCTTCCCTCGTCACGCGGTACCCTTCCTGTTCAAGCGCGGCAATCAGCTTATCGCCGTGGGCGTGACCGCTGACCTCGCAACCGACATGGATAATCGTCTCATTCAAGTTCAAATCCGCGCTGATTTTATCATATTGTACCATAATCACATTCGCGCCGTTCTTCGCAATGATAGAAGAAAGTTGTTCCAAACTTCCGGGAACGTCAAGCATAATGGCACGGAACCTCATCTGCCGTCCGCGGGTTACAAGCCCTTTTTCAACAATTTTATGAATAAAACTAACATCAATATTCCCACCGGACAGCACGCAAACCACCTTCTTGCCCGCTAAATCAACTTTTCGGTTCAAAACAGCCGCAAGCGACACAGCGCCCGCAGGTTCAACCACCTGCTTGCCTCGCTCTAACAATAGCAATATCGCGGACGAAATTTCGTCGTCCTCCACCGTCACAATCTCATCAACATACTTATTTATCATCTCAACCGTCAGTTTCCCCGGCGATTTAACCGCGATTCCGTCCGCGATTGTGTATACATCGTCAGTTGACACCAATTTTTTCGCGTCAAACGATTTCTTAATCGCGGGCGCGCCGCTTGCTTGAACGCCGATCACCTTAATGTCGGGACGAAGGGTTTTTACATAATACGCGACGCCCGCAAGTAGTCCGCCGCCGCCGGCAGGAACCACAATCGCCTCGGCGTCGGGCAAATCTTGCAATATTTCCATAGCGACGGTGGCTTGTCCGGCGATAACGTCTAAATCATCAAAAGGATGAATAAACACCGCGCCGCCGGTTTCCTGAATTTCAAGCGCTTTATTGTACGCGGCGTCATAATTGCTACCGGATAGCACAACTTTCGCGCCGTAACCTTCGGTTGCCGCGATTTTCGCAATCGGCGTACTGCGCGGCATAACAATTGTGCAATCAAGCCCCAGTCGGCTTGCCGCGTAAGCCAAACCTTGCGCGTGATTCCCCGCGCTTGCCGCAACAACTCGTCGCAACTCGCCCTCGTTGCTCGTTTCCGGACACAAATCGTCCGAAAAGCTTCGCCTTGCGGGCGGTTGCTCCTCTATCCCAAAACATCCACTTTGTTGGGATGTTTCGGGAGCCCTCTCCTGCGTTTCAAGCAGTTTCGCAACCTTGTTCGACGCGCCGCGCACCTTAAAAGAGCCTGTTCGCTGCTGATTTTCATATTTAAAGTAAACGTTCGCGCCGCCCAGTTCCGAAAACGTGCGGGAAAGCATGGTCGGAGTATTATGAACTATGTCGCTTAGCCTCTGTGCCGCTTGTTCGATGTCTTTGATTTGCATATTTGGTGTTCCTTTCTTTGTTTGCGCGGATAAATTAATGAGATTATATCACAGAATCGCCGTTTGCGCAACAAAAAATCAAAAAAATTAGACATACCCTATTTACAAATGCATAAACATGTTGTATAATACATAAGGCAACAAAATAAATTTCAAAAAAGAAAGAGGTAAAATTATGTTTAAAAAGTTAATGGCAGGGGTTTTAGCAGTTATGATGGTGGCAAGTTTTGTGGTATTGGTAGGTTGCGGCGGCAATGGAGAAGAGCCTAACAACGGAAACGGTAATGAAGTTGTAAACAATCAACCTCCGGCAAACAATGTTGCATCTGCATTGGTTGGAACATGGGTTTGGGAAGACGCTGAAGCTTATGAATACATTTTCAACGCTGACGGAACAGGAACTCGCGGAATGCCTGGAATGATGGATACTTTCACTTGGTCAACTCCGGGAAGCGGTCGTTTGAACATAGATGTTGACGGAGTTCCGGTTACTGAAGAGTGGAATTACTCAATCGGCGGTGTCGAGCTTACTATCGACAGCAGACAAGTTCCCGGTTTGGCGTTTACTTATATCAGAGCTGACTAAACCACAATAAATTTTAATTACATAAAGAAAAGAGGCAGAACAATGTTTAAAAAATTAATGGTAGGACTTTTGTTGGTTGCAATGCTGGCAAGTTCAATGTTTTTAGTAGGTTGCGGACGCAATAACGATCCTCAAGTTCCGAATGGAGAGGTAAACGGAGAAGCTTACGACAACGGAACTAACGATATTGACGACAACGACGGTCTTGGTGATTTAGAAATGGGCCTTGAAGAACTTCTTGCCGAATTAGAGGCTGAAATGGAAGCTCTTAGAGAAGAACTTGGCGATGATTTCGAAGAGTTCATGAGAGAATTAGAAGCCGCTTTTAGCGCAGACTAATCAGATAATATAAAAAGCTCGCCGATGGCGGGCTTTTTTGTTGCGTTTTTCCAATTTCAAAAGATTTGTTGACGAATTTTGTATTATATGATAGAATTATGTTTAAATTGTGGTTCTATATTAAATTGGGAGATGAAACTTTATGAAAAAATTATTATGTCTAAGTTTAGTAATCGCGCTTATGTCGGGCGCGTTCTCCATCGTGGCTTCAGCAATGCCTGACAGAAACTCAATTTCCGCACCGACGACCGTAAGCGCGAATGACGGTTCAAGCTTTACACAATTTTCCGAGGGCGAATGGCCGAACGTGCTGGTTGGCATGAGAGATACGTGGGGAAACGTTGTAATTCCGCCAATTTACAGAGAAATCAGAAGCTTTGCCAACGGTTTTGCGGTTGTTGCCGTCGGTTCGTGGGAATACTTGCAATGGGGAATGATAAATACAACAGGTTACGTGGTTATCGAGCCCGGCTATTTTGAGGCGCGCGACCTCTTTATGATCGAGCGACTGCTCGCGCTTCCCGACGACGTTGTGATTCCGGCTAATATCGAGGCGTTGCACTGGAACTATGTGCGTCGAATTGTTCAACCTCGTCAGTATATGGAAATTTTCGATATCGGCACAGGGGTTACATACCGCGTAAGAAGCTTTGCACACGGAAACCACGCCGACGTTGAAACGGTTGACGCATGGAACACAGAACTTCATCTTTACACGTTCGGCGGAGTTCAGACATGGGGCGGACGCCCGGTTTGGGTAACTTTCGGCGGACGAAGCTTCGCCGCGGCGATACATAGTATGCAGCATGACGTTTCCACGATACAAAACAACAATATGGACGGACATATTTGCCTGCATTTTTTCGGAAGCACGAATAACTTCTCAAATCGCGATATGTATGGCCACGTAATCGCGGAATCTATCAGAGTTTCACAACTTGCCGGAACCGCCGCGTGGCTGCGATCATTGTCGGAATACACGCCATCGCCGCCGGGCTATGTTCCACCGCCGATTTACGCGCCATATGATCCGATATTCGGCGCGCCCGAGGCGTTTTTTCCGGCCGGACCTTCGCCGCGCGTGCGAATCGACGGTGTGTTTGTAAATATCCCGCAAGGCGATCAAACATCAATCATTGTTGACGGACGAACGTTAGTTCCGCTTCGCGCGGTTATGGAAGCGTTGGGATTCGAAGTTCATTGGGACGGAAAATTTAACGGAGCAGCTCTCTTTAGATACGATGACGTAATTACCGTTATAATTGATGAGTACAATATGAGAGTTAACGGCACATATTTTAGTATTGATGTCGCGCCGCGAATGATAAACGACCGCATAATGGTTCCGGTTCGCGCGATTGCAGAAGCGACAGGATTTGAAGTTTATTGGGACGATTATAACTCGATTGTTAATATTCGAACTTATTAAAATTATATGATGGAAGACAACAAAAAAATAGGAAAAGAAGTCAGTCAAACCACTATAAATCTATTATCTTTAGCCTTGCCATACGTTAGCATACCTAATATTATGCGAAATGGCGCTGAAAATATTGCTAATATTTTGCTGATCGATAAAATTAATCGTTTTTTATCAAAACAAGATCATGATTTTGAAGAAAAATTAAAAATCAGTTCAAAATTTACTAAAGATGATAGAAAATATAAAAAAAACGTAAAACTCATTATACATAATCTTAATTCTATAAATGATGATTATAAAATTGATGTTTATGCAAACTTAACAAGAGCGCGGTTGTGCGAGCTTCTGTGTGAAGATACATACTTAAGATTAACTTTCATATTATCAAATTTGCACTACGGTGATTTGGAATATTTGAAAGAAAATATTTCACGCAAAATTAATGTCAGCGCTTCAAGCGGAGAGGAAGAACCTATCGAAGTGAAAAGCTTAGTTTCCCATGGTCTGATTGATTGCATAAACAAACATACTTGGGGTGCATTGGAAGGCGATAAAACTTATATGAAGACAAATTTAGGACTTGAAATGGTAAGATGCGGAATTGATTACGAAAATTATCATAATTATAAAGATTAATATATTAAAATTACCGCTCTTTCGGCGGTAATTTTAATTATTTATGCAAAAATATTTCCTACAACGTTCGATAAAACGGAACAATATCCTCGTACGTTCCGTCTTTCATCAAAAATCCGGCAGGAATAATGCCAAGCTTGACAAATCCAAGTTTCTCATACAAGCGAATCGCGGCGGCGTTCGTCTTTACGACCGCGTTAAACTGCAAGATACGAAATCCTAGCTCTTTCGCTTTTTCCAAACTGTGAACTACCAACTTCTCGCCGATTCGCAACCCTCGCGCGTCCGATTTCACCGCATAGCTGGCGTTCGAGATATGCCCGCACCGCCCGATATTGTTGGGATGCAAAATATAAAGTCCTAATATTTCGCCCGTTTCATCATGTAACGCAACTCCCGTAAACGATTGCTCGCCGAAGAACTGACTCGCGGCGGGAATGGACAGCTTATCCATCTGCGGAAACGCGATTCCGCCGTCCACGATTTCGTTCCAAATTTCAATCATCTGTTCAATGTCGGATTGCTTATATTCTCGAATGGTAATCATCCAACCAACTTCTCCTTTTGCGCTTTCTTCATCTTCTTAATTTCACATTCGCGCTTGAGCGCCGAAGACTTATCCGCGCAAACTTCCGAATACACAAGCGCGACCGGCAAACGAGCGCGAGTATATTTCGACGCCGTGCCGCTGTTATGTGCGCGAATTCTCTCATCTAAATCGTTGGTCCACCCTGTGTAAAGCGAATTGTCGGCACAGCGAACAATGTAAACAAAATTTGATTTCCCTACGATTTCTCTATTCAACTTTTTCATGCTTCGCTTGCGTTACTCACTGGCGGCGCAATACCTACAGCATGATGTTTAGATTTCGAAAATTTCAAATTCCCGTCATGCTCCGGCTTCAAGTTCTTATTCGCCTGCGACAGCATAAGTTTTATGCGGTTAAGCTGATTTACCTCCGACGCGCCGGGGTCATAGTCGATAGGAACAATATTCGCTTCCGGATATTGCCGCTTAATCTCCTTAATCATGCCTTTCCCCGTCACATGATTAGGCAAGCAGGCGAACGGCTGCGTGCATATAATGTTCGCCGCGCCCATATGTATCAACTCTACCATCTCGGCAGTCAGTAGCCAACCCTCGCCCGTTTGATTGCCTAATGATAGAAGCGGAGACGCCAATTCAGCAAGTTCCTGTATCCTTATCGGCGCGTGGAATCGACTGTTTTCAAGCGCCGATTTCGCGGGCTTGCGATAGCGTTCGATTAATTTTATTATCAAATCGAAAATCAGCTTCTTGCGCCTGCTTCCGCCCAAGTGTTGGTAACTAAACGTCGAGCCAAAGAAAGAATAAAGAAAAAAGTCGGTCAAATCCGGCACAACCGCCTCCGCGCCCTCATTTTCAAGCAAAGTCACAACGTCATTGTTCGCGGTCGGATGAAATTTCACCAAAATTTCGCCAACCACGCCAACCTTCGGCTTTTGTATATCCAAAACAGGCAGACTTTCGAAATCCTCCACGATTTTTCTGCAATTCTTCTTAAAATCCTTACCTCCACGCGACAAATCCAATTTAGTTTCAGCGTACCACCTATCATACAGCGCATTCGCCGAACCAGGCTCCGTCTCGTACGGACGAGTCGCAAAAACAAGACGCATCAACAAATCACCGTAAATCAGCGACTTTATAATGCCTGTCAACATCGAAAGCGAATACGTCCAGCCCGGATTTTTCTCATATCCGCCGGTTGAAGCGGCAATCACAGGAACCTGCCCCATTCCCGCCTTGCGCAAAGCGCGCCGAATAAATCCGACATAGTTTGACGCGCGGCAACCGCCGCCCGTTTGCGACATAATCACCGATGTATTATCAAGATCGTACTCGCCCGATTGCAACGCCTTCAAAAGCTGCCCCGCAACGATTATCGCAGGATAACACGCGTCGTTATTCACATATCGCAAACCGATGTCAACCGCCTCTTTGTCCATTGCCGGCATCATAACCAAGTTATATCCCGCCGACTTTAACGCTTCCTCCAACAACCCGAAATGTATCGGCGACATCTGCGGACAAAGGATTGTATGATTCTTCTTCATATCCTTCGTGAAAACCACGCGAGTCTCCTTCGGTTTCGGCGACTCCGGCGTTATGCCTTGCTTCTTCCGCTCTTCCAAGGCGGCGAAAAGCGAACGAATTCGAATTCGCGCCGAACCTAAATTATTGACCTCGTCAATCTTTAGACAAGTATATATTTTCCCAACGTTTTCAAGGATATCCTGCACCTCGTCCGTCGTCACCGCGTCAAGCCCACAACCAAACGAATTAAGCTGAACAAGCTCTAAATTCGGATGCTCTGCGACAAATGTCGCCGCCGCGTATAATCTCGAGTGATAAACCCACTGGTCCCGCACGTTTAGCGGGCCATTCGCATAAGCGTCCGCCAAGTGCGCAATCGAATCCTCGGTAAGCACCGAAACGCCATACCCCGTAATAAGCTGCGGAATTCCGTGGTGAATTTCAGAATCAATATGGTACGGGCGTCCCGCCAAAACAACGGCGTACTTCCCGCTTTGCTCGATTTGGGCGAGAAGTTCCTCCCCTTTTCGGCGGATATCAGCCTTTGCCTCGTCCATCTCCGCCCAAGCGGCGGCAAACGCGGCTTTTATCTCGCTTACGGGGATTTGCGGAAACTCCGCGCAAAGTTCCTTATACATCGACTGCGGATGATTAAAGTTCAAAAACGGATTTCGATAATTAATATTCAGCTCGCGAATTTCGTCAACGTTCGCCTTGATATTCTCAGGATAACTCGTGACAATAGGGCAGTTATAGCAGTCCGCCGTATCCGATTTTTCTTTATTTTCATGCGTAATCCCGGGGTAGAAAATGAAATCAATCCCTTGCTCAATCAGCGCCATAGTATGCCCGTGAACCAACTTGGCGGGATAGCAAACCGACTCGCTCGGCATGCTTTCCAACCCTTTTTCGTAAATGCCTCGCGACGATTGCGGACTTAGCACAACACGATATTTCAATTTAGTAAAAAACGTATGCCAAAACGGATAATTTTCGTACATATTAAGCGCGCGAACAATTCCGACGCTACCACGGCTCGCTTCGGATTCGGATAGCGATTCGTACCCGAAAATTCGCTGATTTTTATACTCAAACATGTCGAATCCTTTTTCGATATTCGACTGATCGGCTTTCGCAATCGGTTTCTCACAGCGATTGCCGGACGTGAACCTATTTTCATCATTAAATTTGTTAATGGTAAGCGTACATTTATTCTCGCACGCTTGGCAGCGCGTCATCTCCGACTGAATTTGCAAATCGTCTAACTCTTTTGCGGAAAGCAACGATGATTCGCCGACTTCCGCCGCTCTCTCTCTTGCGATTAACGCCGCGCCGAACGCGCCCATAAGTCCCGCAATATCAGGGCGCAACGCCTGCCGCTCGGCGACAAGCTCGAAGGTGCGTAGAACTGCGTTATTGTAAAAAGTTCCACCCTGAACTACAATTTTCTCGCCCATATCTTCTGGATTCGTTATTTTGATCACTTTTTGAAGCGCGTTTTTGATGACCGCATACGACAAGCCCGCCGATATGTCCGCAACCTCCGCGCCTTCCTTTTGCGCCTGCTTCACGCGCGAATTCATAAATACCGTACACCGCGAGCCCAAGTCAATCGGCTCTTTCGCAAAAAGCGCAATATCCGCAAACGCCGGAACATCCATATTAAGCGACGTCGCAAACGTCTCGATAAACGAGCCGCAACCCGCGCTGCACGCCTCGTTAAGCAGCACGTTGTCGATTACGCCGTTTTTAATTCGGATACATTTCATATCCTGCCCGCCGATGTCGAGGATAAAATCAACTTCCGGCTCGAAAAACGCCGCGGCTTTGTAGTGCGCAACCGTTTCAATCTCGCCGAAATCAATGCCAAGCGCCGCTTTCGCCAACGCTTCGCCGTAACCTGTAACGCACGAACCCGCAATCATCGCCGTTTCCGGCAAAAATTTGTAAACTTTCCTAAGTGCCGCAATAATAACCTTCAACGGACTTCCCATATTGCCGGAATAATGCGAATGTAAAAGTTCGCCGTCCTCGCCGATAACCGCAAGTTTCGTGGTGGTCGAGCCGGCGTCAATTCCTATGTAAACATTGCCTTTGTACGTCGCAAGCTCGCCTTTTTTCACCACCGCAGTATTGTGCCGCTCGATAAATTCGGAAAGCTCGTCGGAGTTTCTAAACAGCGGCTCCATTCGCGCGATTTCGTGCGTGATTACTTTGTTGGTTTTAAGGTTATGTATAAGTTTCGCAAACGATGAAGTTTGCCCTTTCGCCGTCAACGCGCCGCCAAGCGCGGCGAACAAATGCGAATTTTCGGGGACAATAATATTTTCATCCTTTAATTTCAATGTATCGATAAACCGTTCCCGCAACTCCGATAAAAAGTGCAACGGTCCGCCCAAGAACGTAACATTTCCGCGAATCGGCTTCCCTTGCGCAAGTCCCGATATCGTTTGGCTCGCCACGGCGTGAAATACCGACGCCGCCAAGTCTTCTTTCGCCGCGCCTTCGTTGATAAGCGGCTGAATATCACTTTTCGCAAAAACTCCGCACCGCGCGGCGATAGGATAAATAACATCATGATTCTTCGCAAGTTCATTCAGTCCAAGCGTGTCGGTTTGAAGCAACGTCGCCATCTGGTCGATAAAAGAGCCTGTCCCACCGGCGCAAATGCCGTTCATGCGTTGCTCGATCCCGCCTGTAAAATATATAATTTTCGCATCCTCGCCGCCGATTTCGATTGCAACATCAGTTTTAGACGCAACAGACTCAACGGCGGTCGAAACCGCGACAACTTCTTGTATAAACGGCACCGAAAGCCAATCGGAAATAGTAAGCCCACCCGACCCGGTTATCATGGCGGAAAATTCGATATCGCCGAACTCGGCTTGTCCCGCCTCGAAAAGCGTTTCCAATGTTTCTTGAATGTTGGCGTAATGCTTTTCATATTTTTTGAATATTATTTGATTATCTTGGTCGATCAAGGCAAGCTTCACCGTTGTCGAACCGATATCAATACCAAGTCTGAACTTTTCCAAAGCATAACACCTCCGTTATCTCAAAATGCACAAAAACTACTATTATACAGTTTAACAGACGACCACACAAGTTGTCAACAAGAAAATACTGTAATCGACACAAGCTCTTCGATACAAAAATCGGTTGAGAAAATCTCAACCGATTTTTAATTATCTTTTTTTAAAATATCTTCAATCATCCACTCCAAATTTCTTTTAGCGCTTAACATCGGAGCGGAAGTTGCCTTTTCCTGTTCAACAATAAAGTGTTTCGCGTATTTTGACGCGCTTATTATTTCGAACATATCAATGACGCCATCGGAAAAGTCAACATTTTTCTTATCACCATTAATCTGTTTCAGGTGAACAAGCGACGCCCTATCACCGCATTGTTTGATATATTTTACGGGGTCAAGCCCTGCGTATTTGACCCAAAAAACATCAATTTCAAGCGCTAAATCGGGCACGTGTTTTATTAACAAGTCTAAGATATACTCTCCGTCAATTTTCTCAAACTCCCGCGCATGATTATGATACGCAAGAATCAATCCATGCTTTTTCGCTTCGCTTGCCGCATTGTTTAATATATCTATAAGTTCGTAAACATCATCACGACGGGAAAACTCGGCGCGGGGACAAACCAAAAATTTGTTTCCGATTTCCAGATTATACTCAATCTCCTCTTGCAAGCTGTTTTTCAATCTATCAAGCGGAACATGCGAACCCGCAACGGAAAGACCATATTCGTCAAGTTTAGATTTCAATTCTTTCGCACTTTTTCCGCCATAGCCGGCAAATTCAACGCCGGCATATCCCATTTTCGCAACTTTTTCGAAAGTGCCGTAAAAATCCATTTCCAATTCTTCGTTGATTGACCACAACTGTAATGCGAAATCCATATTTCACGCTCCTTGCTACGGCGTATTCATTAAATATTAACTTTTATCACATTCCCTGTTTCATGTGACAAAAACGCCGCGTCTATGACTTTCATCACTCGCATTGCCTGCTTTGGCGTGATGGATAATGCCGCTTCCCCTTCAATCGCCGCAACAAATTGGTCGTACACAACGAATAAATCGCTTACCGCGCCGTTATCCGCCGGCGGCGCAATAACAATTTCTTCTGTCGTGCTTTTATCGCGCGGCGCCATTGTTTTTGTGTGCCCCGCCGAAGTTATGGCAACCTCTTCATCCCATACGTTCTCTTTTTTTATATTTCGAATAATTTTACCGCCGCCATCCCAGTCGTCAATTTTAAGCGTGCCGTTTTTTCCCAAAAGATACCACCTCGGAAGGGGGATATAGGTGTTGGTAGAAACTTCGATAATAGCCGTAAGGTTGTTTTCAAACATTAAAGTCAGGCGAAAATTGTCATCAACTCGGGGCTGTTCAACGTTGTACATATTGCAATGCACGCGAACGACTTTTTGGTCAATCATATACAAAATTTGATCAATAAGATGAACGCCCCAATCAAGCATCATGCCGCCGCCAAGCTCTTTTTGCGTGCGCCAACCCTTGGGGATTCCGCGCGACCCCTGCACTCTCGATTCAATGATATAAACATCGCCGATTACGCCCTCTTCATACTTTTGACGCATAAACAAAAAATCTTTGTTGGTTCGCCTGTTTTGATTAATGGTGAAAATGCGATTATATTTTTTCGACGCGTCAATCATTTCCTGAAGTTCGGCAGAGTTCAAAGCTACCGGTTTTTCGCATATAACATGCTTGCCCGCCGCCATTGCTTCGATAGAAAGTCTTTTATGAACCTCATTCGTGGTCGCGATGATAATCGCGTCAATTTCGTTATCGTTCAACAAAGCGTCTTCAGACGAGTAAACGAAGTATCCTCTGTCTTCGGCACACTTATTGCGTTCGGGGTTTGTGTCGAATACGCCTTTAAGATTCATTTTAGAGTGCTCGGCAATAAATTTCGCGTGCCAACTTGCCATACTTCCATATCCAACAATTCCTATGTTATACAACGCGCTCCCTCCTCGTCAAAATTCAACTCAGCTTTTATCTTCAACAAGTGACATGATGGGATATAAATCGTTGTAATGCTTATGTATAAACATCGCGCTATTCTCTTTATAGAGTGTTTCCGCGGCATAATCGGCAATCGGCGTAATCGTTTGCTCATGCGCGCATTGCACCGGCGAAACATCGGAAACATATTTCCCGTCAGCATAATTCAAATTGTCATACGCATAATTGCAACGTGTGTTAATCGCGCATTTCGCACACGCGTCAAGCGGAACCGCCCCTTTTTCGGATATCATTTTCTGCTTCTCTTTATCGATTCCGGAAAAAACGTCGCCGATCTGAAAATTCGAATCGCCCAAATATCTTGAAGCTGAATAAATCTTGCCGTCGGGCGCAACAGATGGCTGATTCACCGCCATTTTACTTCGGTCAATATTGTATTTATCGCCCTTTAAGTGCGACAAGATTTTCATATCAAACGACGAAATATAAAATTTTTCCTCCGCCTTTGTCCATTTAATATACATTTCCGCTATTTTCTTATATTCGCTCTCTAAAATCGCGAGTTTTTCACGTGTCCACGGCGCGGCGCGGTCATAATTAACGCCGACATGGATATACCTAAAACCCTTGTCAAATAGGAATCCCACAATTTCCGCCGCCCTGTGAACCGTTGACGGATCAACAACGCTCATGCCTACCGCATAAGGTTGATACTTCAACAACAGCGGAATTTTCTCCTCGATAACCGCAAACGAGCCGCTTCCGTCAGGAAAAAGACGACAATCGTCCTGCGCCAATCCATCGCAAGAAAACCCTATCGTCAGATTGACTTTTTCCGCGAATTTAAGGAATTCCTCGTCCAACAATGTGCCGTTTGTAGTCATTTTATAGTAAAATGTATGCCCTGTTTTTGATTTAATCGCTTGCGTGTAATCGACGACATCGTAAATCAACTGCCGCTCTAACAGCGGTTCACCGCCGTAAAAAAGCAAACCCGACGTTGCTGATTTGTCGCTCATGCCAAGTTTAACCGCCGCGAACGCGACATCCCGCGACATTCGCTCGGGTCCAAGCTCGACAAAACAGTATTTGCAACGCAAATTACATTGATTTGTAAGGTGAAGTGTTAATTGCAACGCTAATCACTCCTATTCTAAAATGCCCGCTGCCCGCAGGTAAGCGATAAATTCCTGCACTTGTTCGGTAAGTTGACCTTCAAGCTTCGCTATATCTTCCGCCCGCTCATCATCGCTCGGTCTGTTCCACCGCTCGATTTCCTCGGTTTGAAATACGCCTATCGTAATATCAGGGTCATCGCAATCACATTCCCACCCTTCAATAAAAAGGTTTGCGTCACGCCAAGTATTAGTATGCGCAACCGCAACGTTTCTCTCGGCGTCAAACAAATCAAGACTAATATTCCGCCTGTCAACTTCAACGGTTTCGCTAGGCGGTTCGGCGCTGAAATTCAGTCCCGCCGCCTCCAGCTGTGGACGAATAATCCCCAACGCCTCCTGCTCGGTCAAATGCACAATATACATTGCCATTCCCGCGCCGCCGTGGTGGCACCAATAATCGCAATCGTTAATACGATTATTTGTGTTATTAAATATAGCGCAACCTGAGATAGAAAGTGCGCTTACCCCAACAATTCCCGCGCAAGCGATAACCGCCGCCTTTTTCTTCCACCGATTCGGCAGTTTTTTCAGCATTTCAGCGTTGCCGTTATCGTCCAGCGTCGGAATCTTCGGCGCATCGTAGTTTTCCACCGGATTTATGCTTAGTAGGTCATTATTCTTCATAAAATTCTCCTCCTGTTTACTTATAAAATTCCCTCGTTGCGAAGAAATGCAACAAATTCTTGTATTTGCTCGTCGAGTTTACTTTCAAGGTTCTCTCTCGCTTCCGTTCGTTCGGCGCGGCTTGGAATATCATGCTTATGTATTGTTCCGGAACGAAATATTCCTACTGTAATATCAGCAGCATTATCACGCTCAATCTGTTCAATTGTAAGGCTTGCGCCGCTCTGTGCGACCGCGACATTTCGCTTGCTGTCGAACAAATCAAGACTTACAATCCGTCCTCCTACTGCAACGCTATATCCCGGCGACTCGACATCAAAATTAAGCCCCGCGGCTTCCAACCGCGTGCGGATTATCCCTAACGCTTCTTGCTCGGTTAACTGCACAACATACATCGGCCCGGAACTCATACCGCCATGGTGAAACCTTATATCAAGCTCGCGATGCCCCATACATCCCGTAAGCGCACTTATTCCCATAATTCCGGCGCACGCGATAACTGCCGCCTTTTTCTTCCACCGATTCGGCAGTTTTTTCAGCATTTCAGCGTTGCCGTTATCGTCCAGCGGCGGAATTCGCGGCGCATCGTAGTTTTCCACCGGATTTATGCTAAGCAGGTCGTTATTGCCCATAAAATTTGCCTCCTTAATCAATAATCCCCTCGGAACGTAAAAATTCTATAAATTCACGCACTTGGGCAATTAAGCGCTCACGAAGAATTGGCGCCGCTTGCGCTTTCGCTTCGTTAATTCGGTCGTAATCTCTTGACCCGTCTTCGGTTTCCCAATCCCAAGCAACACCGCCAAGATCCAACTCCGGATTGTGGAATACGCCAACAGTCTTGTCGCTTACCTGCTCGGCAAACGCCTCTCTTGCAAGTCCCGCAAAACGACTATTGCGATTCCAACCTGTAAGTTTTGCGATTCCAACACCTTTTTCCTCGTCCGATAAATTAACATTCACGCTTGTTTCACGCGTCCAATAATCCGCATTATATATCATAGGGTGCGGCGGCATGACTTCACTCACAACAGCTGTGCGCTCGGTTGTCGGAGTATCCAAATTAATTCCTTCGACTTCAAGCAATTCGCGAATAATGCCGAACGCCTCTTGTTCCGTTAAGTGTACAACATAAAACGGAACAGGAGGAGCGCCTCCGCCGTGCGCACGAACGGACAATTCAAGTCCGCTAATATCCACATAATTTTCGTCCGTTATTCTAACCGTCCTACTATCTTCGTCCCACGCAACATTCGCCCCCGTCGCTTCGGCAATAAATCGAAGCGGAACCATCGTTCGGTCGTTATGTATTATCGCGGGAGAGTCGAGCTGTACCGGTCTGCCGTTGACAAGAGCAATATTTGAATCGATTGTAAGTTCAACTCTAAGTCCACCATCTCGGTTAACGCGCCCGCTTGCGGTTCTTCGGGTTTCGTTCCAATCAACTTCCATTTCAAGCGCCTCAAATATCACGCGAAACGGAACCATTGTCCGGTTGTTTACAATTATCGGCTGAACATCAAATTCTATCGGCGTTCCGTTAAATGTAACGCCAATTTCCGCAGTTTCGTCTATAACCGACTCTAAGATGCCTTCCGCATGTAAAAAATCAATAAACTCCTGCACTTGCGCGGTAAGACTTTCTTCAAGAATCGGGCGCGCGGTTGCTTTCGCTTCCGCAATTTGTTCATCAGTCGGCGGAATATGAGGTATCACATCCCATTCTCCGTTTTCGTTACGCTCATGCCTATCCATAGCGTCAAAACGCGGAAACCATTCGGGGGTATAAAATACGCCGACAGGAAAATCTGTTAACTCAGCAAATTTTTCCGCAACCCTGTTTGCCAATCTGTCTCCGCCGTGTGAATAGAATGGTTGATTATTCATTTCTCGAGTGATGTGAGAAACGCCAACTCTGTGTCTGCTGTCGAATAAGTCAATGTCGTAAGTGTTCCAACCGAATCCTTCCGGCTCAATCTTATAATCAGGCGGCACAGCGTCAAAATCCAACCCCACCGCCTCAAGTTGCGACCGAATAATATTAAACGCTTCCTGTTCAGTAAAATACACAACATAAAATGCAGAGCCGCCACCACCGCCGTGCAGCCTAAAAATTAAATCAGTTTCACTATATCCGCTATATGCAGCCTGCCCGTTATAGACAGCGTTTTCCGCATCGTTATTTCCGTTCGGTGCCTGCGCAAGCGGATATGCCAAACCCGCAAGCGTCATCGTACCCATAATTCCGACACAAGCGATAACTTTCGCGTTTTTCTTCCACCGATTAGGCATTTTCTTAAGCGCCGCGGAATTATCATCCGACAAAGTCGGAATCCTCGGCGCGTTGTAGTTTTCCATCGGGTTTATACTAAGCAAGTCGTTTTTATGATTTTTCATAACGCATTTCCTCCGCATATCTAGGACTAACTTATATTAATTGAAGCAATTATAGCACATTTTCGTATAAAATGCAAATTAAAGATTTATATATGTATTCGCTAGGAAATTTTTGATTTTCTATTGCATATAATATGTATATTGCATATAATGAGAATGTGTTGTCGAAATAGAAAAGCTATTTCGCCGCGGCACAAAGTGCCGCCAAAAATTTTCACCGAAAATTTTTACACATCTCATTGCAATGGGCATTGCTTGAATTTTTCAAATTCAATACCCATTATAACGAAATTAGTAGAAAAAGTTTTGACTGTAAAAACTTTTTCTTACTACTGTTCGTTTCAACACGCAGTTTGTGTTATAACGAGATTACAATGATAACATGAAAGTGAGGCTTTTCTATGAAAACAATCGTTTTAGACCCCGGGCACGGCGGGCACGACCCCGGCGCAGTCAACGGCGCGCGGCTCGAAAAAACCGACAATCTGAATCTCGCATTAGCGGTGCAGCGCCGCCTCCAACAAGCGGGACAAAGAGTTGTTATGACTCGCAGCACCGACGTTTTTATCCCGCTTGCGGAACGAAGCGCGATATCAAATCGCAATAACGCGGATATTTTTGTCTCAATTCACCGAAACGCGTTCGATAACCCTGCCGCAAATGGCTACGAAACCTTTGTTCGCACTAATCCGCGTCCGTTGGATATGCAATACGCGCAAAATGTGCATAACGACATAGTAAGCGTCAGTGGCTGGACGAACCGTGGGGTTAAGCAGGGGAATTTCACCGTTCTGACGTCCACAACCGCGCCGGCAATGCTACTCGAAATGGGATTTATCACAAACGCGCGGGATAATCAGCTTTTCGACCAAAATTTCGGCGCGAACGCTGACGCCATCACCCGAGGCATATTGCAATCAATAGGCGAGAGCGGCACGCCAACTCCGCCGCCCATAACGCCGCCAACCGCCGGAAACGCGGCAATCGCGGCAATGCAACGAACGCTTAACGAACGATACAACGCTGGACTTGTAGCGGACGGCATATGCGGCCCGCTCACTCGACGCGCGCTTGCGAGAGGCTTGCAAACTGAATTAAACCGCGATTTTAACGCGGGTTTGGTTGTAGACGGAATCATCGGACCGCTGACTCGCGCGGCGATTCGGCTTGTTAGACGCGGAATGCGCGGAAACATGGTTTGGATACTTCAAGGCGGACTATTGTGCCACGGATTTAATTTGGCGTTAGACGGAATCTTCGGCCCAATTACCGAAAACGCGGTGCGAAGTTTCCAAGCAAGCCGCGGACTGTCGGTAGACGGCATTGCCGGTCCGATAACTTTTTCGGCGTTATTAGGATAATGTTTGTGTTATAAAATACTTATATTTTTGAAAATGTTGTAAATAATACTTCTTATGATTACGACATTTATAACTTTTGGATTAATAGGTTGGTGCATGGAAGTGTTTTGGACAGGGCTCGGTTCGCTGATACGAAAGGATTTCCGCGCAACTTCCACCACCTCGATATGGATGTTTTTTATATACGGCTCGGCGGCGCTGTTCACACCCGTGATAAGCGCAATTTCGCCGTTGCCGATATTGCTTCGAGGTTTGATATACACATTTTGCATATTCGGAATAGAATATTCCACAGGAATTTTCCTTAAACGGTTTCAAATCTGCCCGTGGGACTATTCACAATCCCGCTATAGCATACAAGGCGTAATACGACTGGATTATGCGCCGGTTTGGTTTGTGGTGGGACTGGGCTTTGAATTCGCGTATTTACAATTTTTAAGCTAACAAAAAGAGTGTCAAGGCGAACCTTGACACTCTTTTTTTGGGGTGAGTAACCGGGATTGAACCGGCGACCTCCAGAGCCACAATCTGGCGCTCTAGCCGACTGAGCTATACCCACCACGTCGTCGCGACTACCTCACTTTGCGCGTTTTTCCAGAGCCCTAACTTACTTTCGGCGCTTTCGGCGACTTTTCTTATCGCCAGCGTGTATTATAATGAGAACGTGTTGTCGAAATAGCAAAACTATTTCGTCGCTGCGCATAGCGCAGCCAAAAATTTTTAACGAAAATTTTTACACGCCTCATTGCAATGGACATTGCTTGAATTTTTCAAATTCAATACGCAAAATCTTTGATTTTGCGGTAGAAATGCTTGCATTTCTACATGCAACAGCCATTATATCACACCTTTTATATTTTTGCAACATTTTTTCAAAAATATTACAAAATTTTTCGCCCAATCGGCAAATTCCCTTGCCAAATCAATCAGTTTATGCTAACATTGTGGAAAAAGCATTGCATAGGAGAAATATCATGAAAACTATAACTCTGTCAAACCGGGCGCACGAACTTTCTATCACCAACCTCGCAGTTGGCCACGTCGGCATGTCAAGCCACGAGCGGCGCGACTTTATAACGTGGTATTTTGACGCTTATATTGACGCGGGCGGAAATTGTATCGACACCGCGCGGATATACGAAAACGGCGACGGCGAAAAGTTTGTTGGCGAATGGCTTAAAACCAAGCAACGAGACAAAATCGCGCTGATAACAAAGTGCGGTCACTATGATATAAATATTCCGAATCCGCCGCACAGGCTCGCGCCGGAGGAACTCAGGCATGACGTTGACACAAGCTTGCGCGAACTCGACGTCGATTATATCGACGTTTTAATGCTACACAGAGATGATATCAAACGCCCGATCGAGGAAATCATGACCACAATGCACGCGTTCGTAAAAACCGGCAAAACCAGGCTTTTAGGAACATCAAACTGGACGGCAGGGCGCATACAAGCGGCGAATCAATTCGCGACGGAAAACGGACTTACGCCGTTCTCGGTCAGTCAGATTCACCACAGTTTGGCGCAAACAACTGCCGCGCAAAGTGGCGACGTTTCGCATGTTATCATGGACGATATCGAATATTCGTGGTATAAGGATGAAAAATTTCCGGTTATGGCGTGGTCTCCCACCGCCCGCGGCTTTTTCTCTAAGCTTGCGGCGGGGGAAGAAATAATCGACAAATATGTCCACAGATACGGCTGGACGCAGGAAAATTATCGCCGATTAGAGCGAGTAAAAACTTTGGCGGCAGAGCTTAAAGTGTCGGTAGGCGCGGTGGTTCTTGCCTATCTGATGTGCGATGAAGACGTCCCGACCTGCGCCGTTGTTTCGTTTTCAAAGAAAGAACAATACGACCAAGCAATCGAAGCGGCGAATCTTCACCTTACAAACGAGCAGCGAAAATTTTTGGAAGGCATTTAAGTAGAATTATAATAATGGTATGCTATCCGCATTATAAAAAATCCTACCGATGTCAGGATTTTTTATATATAAAGTTTGTTTCTCAGCATTAGTTTGCTTCACATTCGCCGCCCGCGCGCGAATAATATACGCACTTCGCGCCCGCTCCTCCCGCGTCGCCGCGCTCGGCAATGGAGGCGCTAACGTCGGCGTCTGCATAACCGCTTCCCGCTCCGTTGTCCGCAACTCCGCCAACATCGGCGGCACTTGCCACGTCGGTATAGTTGGCGCAACATAATGCGTCCAATCCTCCGGCAAATAAATCCCGCTTCCCAACTGCGGCAATGCCGGTTGTGACGAAAAATTTAGCCCTCAACGACCTCAGTCATCAGATAATCATACAACATTTGCAAATGCAACGCACGACTTCTATACCTGTTATAACGGTCACTAAGTGAAATTTCTATTGTAATACTGCCGCCTTGAAATCTTTGACGATATGCACGCCAAATAAGTTCATAATCAATTTCCATAAAAGCTAACCATCTTTCCTGCGACTCGGCTACTAACTCCCAATCCTCAGTGCTTAAGTCGAAATACATTAACTCTAAATATTTCTCCATTTCTTCGTGCCACTTGTCGCCGTAACGTGACATCACCGCTCTCATTGAAGGTATATTTCCGCTTATTTCCGGATCAGCTATGGTTTCTTCAAGCGAAATATCTAATGGATGCCGCCGATCTAACGATATTTCCTCCACGCTAGTATCAACCGGTTGACTTAGTTGTGCCTGCGATAAATATCCTACAAGCACAACATTAAGTACAACTGACAAAATCACAAGACCTCTTACAATATACTTTTTTGTCAATTTCTATTCACCCTTCCGGTTATTGCGTCAATTGGCATGTTGCCGTAGTTGCCAGCGAAAAACAAGTCAAGCGTTCTTTCGATTCTGTTCATCCAACCATCAAAATATCGTTGATTATGCGGATGTTCGTCCACAATGCTTTGATAGTGATTTACAAATATAGTTCGCATAATATCTCGATCATAATTTCCGGTTCTAAGATAATCTATAAGTCCGTCAAAATTACTTAACGCACCTGTGTTAAATCTCAATGATACCAAGGCATCTAGCTGCTGCTGCGTGAAAAATCCATTACCAAAATCTCTGATGAAAGCCCTTTCAATCATCTCCACATCCTCTCTCATCAGTTCCAATGCTTCGGCGGCATTTACTGAAGTCGGCACCGGACGTCCTACAGGTAATGGATTCACCCTAAAATCACGCCCCCAACCCACATCGGCATATGTGGTAGGAATACTTGTAATATATCCATTAGAGTGACTTATTGTATACAAATTGCGTTCCAGGTTCGCAATGAAATTTAACCCGTTATCACTAACAACGCTTGCTCCTCCTCTAAAAACCTCACGTCGCGGCGCCAAAAGCCAATGCGGTCGCTCTGCCGGCGTCGGTTGCGCTCGCTCCGCCGCAACCCTCTGCGCAAACTCCCTCGTTATCGGCCCCATCCCCAAATTCAGCGCATCGCTATAGCTCATCCGCCCCGCAACATCAAACATCGGCGGCAATCGAAACATATCATGCGCTGCCGCTTGCCGCTCCGCTATATCTTCCGCCGCATTCGCCGCCCGCGCGCGAATAATATACGCGCTCCTTGCCCGCTCCTCCCGCGTCGCCGCGCTCGGCAATGGAGGCGCTAACGTCGACGGCTGCACAACCGCTTCCCGCTCTGCCAACTCCGCCAACATCGGCGGCACTTGCCACGTCGGTATCGTCGTCGCAATATAATGCGTTTCATCCTCCGGCAAATAAATCCCGCTTCCCAACTGCGGCGTTACCAACTGCAACAAAAAACTAGCCCTCAAACCAGTCCCAATCAGTCATCAAGTATTCATAGATTCTCTCCAAATACAACGCACGATTTCTGTATAATTGATAGCGGCGAAAGGCTATAAACTCTCCTATTGCATTCCCGCCTGCCCACGCTTGACTAATTGCTCTTGAAAACAATTCCATATCACGTTCCTCGAAAACTAACCAACTTTCTTGCGATTGAACAACCAATTCCCAACGCTCTACGCTTAAGTCAGAATACATTAACTCTAAATTCCGCTCCATTTCTTCACGCCACTTGTCGCCGTAAAGTATGGATACATCTCTGCGATTGTTTGCAACTCCTCGCACTTCGGGATCAGACATAATTTCCTCAAAAGAGATATCCAACGGATGCCTCTCATCAATTAACGAAATTTCTTCAGTTTCAGAATCTTCTATCTGCTGACTTACTATTCGCGACTGCCATAAACATGCGACAAGTACAATATTAATAGCAATAGATAAAACCAATAGCACTAACCATATTTTTTTCACAAACATTCCTCTTTCAAATTTATTCTAATCCCATTAAAGCTCTGATTATTAAATATATTCCCGGTCGTACATCATCAGCATATGGGTCAAAAACTCCGTCAGCAATGAAAGTTCCTCTATCGTGAAGATTAGTTCCGTTAAAAACATACGGACTTGGCCTTCCGGCGTTAAAATGACCTTGCCCGTTAAATACTTCCGCCCAGCTAATCATAGCAATTATATCCCTGCTGTCTGCGCTTAACTCATACCTTTCTTTAACATCGTTCCTGTAACGATCAAAGGTTAAAGCATGAACAGCCGCTTCGTAAAACTGTCCTTCCGGAAATTGTATGCCTGCCGGAACAATAGTTGTCGTTCTTCCAAGCACTTGACCATTGTGCAAATGCACATTAAAATTTCCAGCAAGAAAATCACTATAATTTTCACGAACGTGCATTGCCGCTATCAACTCTGCAGGCACTCCTGTGGACTCTGCTATTCTATCATACATTTCTTTGTTCGCTTGGAATACTGCTTGTATTCTTGCTAACGAATCATCAAATCTGCCTGTGCTATAAGCATTTCGCACCCTTTTGGCGTTAGTATTGTATAACGCAAAATTCACATTAGCGTTCGGATATAAAGCAGGCTCCGGCTTCTTCGGCGCCGCAACCCTCTGCGCAAACTCCCTCGTGATCGGTCCCATCCCTAAATTCAGCGCATCGCTATAGCTCATCCGCCCCGCAACATCCAACATCGGCGGCAATCGAAACATATCATGCGCAGCCGCTTGCCGCTCCGCTATATCTTCCGCCGCATTCGCCGCCCGCGCGCGAATAATATACGCACTTCGCGCCCGCTCCTCCCGCGTCGCCGCGCTCGGCAACGGCGGAACCAACGTCGATAACGCCTGCCTACGTTTCTCCTAATACCAAAGCATCAAAATCGCTATCATACTAATAATCGCTACCACAACAACCATAAGGGTGCTTAAAATCCTCCAAAAAATTCTCTTTTCAACGAAAATATTTATAGCTGCCGAGGCTAAGAGCATAGGTAAAATTTCGTAAAACAATAAAATGAAATGTCCTAACATTAAGCCGTTTAAACGCCGTCCGAATAAATAAATACCGCCGGAAAATAAATCCGGGCCAACAATTTTGATACCCCAAGTAATGCCGTTCCACCCTAAAATTGTTCTTGATATAAAATATGCTACACCTAAGGATACGCCTAAAACAGCAATTCTTATTGCACGGTTTCTCCAAAGCTTCTTTAATGCTTGCATAGCAACACTCCTTTTTAATTTCTACGTCTGTGATTAAATTCCTCATACGTCATATAATGCCATGGTTCATTACTGTTCGTTGGCAAAAACCTTATCACATGTCTTGCATTACCTTGCTCGTTAGAAAATATATGGTCATTTCTAAAACCGAACATTCGCTGCACTTCTTCAACGCACGTAATTATGTTTCCGTCAGCCATTGCTCTATCAAACAATTCACGATAATCTAAATGCGGAAAAGTTTCGGCATACAACCTTCCCATTTCATTGTTATGCAAATCCATGAGAGAATTGAATCCAATTCTAACAGCCGTTCCGCCTTGAATATTGGTATGAGTCCAAGTGAATACCTCGCGATTATCAGCTATGCGTGTAGCAGCAGCATTCCCGATTTCACGAGTCATTCTCGCGTTCCAAACAAAATGCCTTAAAGCGTCTGCTTCGTTATCCCAAGTAATCAGCTCTCCGTCGGCACCAAGCCAATTATTTGCTTTTGCGTGTTCAGCACCAATATTTCTTGCCCAATTTGCAATGTAGTTTCCTGTTCGTGCAGTAGCGCGGTCAAAATTTAAAGTAGTATCTACAAAGTTATTAGCCCGTTGCCAAATCTCAATTCCCCAAAGATTAGTACGATTGTTTTCGGGTATAGAATTACGTCCCGTAACAAAAACAGGTGGTGGCGCCACTTCAAATTGCAGCTGTGGCTGTGGCGGCTGCGGTGGATTCATCAATCGGTCAAGCGGCGATTGCAGAGGTGGTTGCACCGCGTTCTCATCTCTCATCCTTCGTATGTATGCGTTTCTTGTTCGCTCTTCTGAATTCCTCGCTACTTCCATCGGCGGGACTAACGACAGTACTTGTTCACCTCTCCTTTGCATTTCCAACAGATTTGGTACAAGCAAACGAGTAGCAGATTCTTCAAAAGAAGGTGTCGACATTGGCTCCAACTCTAACATCGGAAACGTTGGTTCTGCTTGTCGTACAAGCGGCGGGGTTAATTCCGCCGCTTGTCTTTGTTTCGCACTCTTGTTCTCGATTTTAGCAAATAATGTTAAATTTTGTAAATTCATTATATCACACCTCTCTTAAATTGTCAAATTTTTCCTCGAATCGTGACGAAACAAAATTTTCTTCCGGCGGAATCATAATATCCATCGGCACTTCCGCCATTTCAAAAGGCAAGCCAAATTGCATCGACATCGCCGGATGATTCTCCCGATTTTTCAAAATCCGCTCAAATTTGCCCTTCGGCGCGATAGAATTATCGTCAAGCGCGTCAACATATTCCTCGAACGTAATATGCCCTTGCATAAGCGCGATTTCAACCGCTTGCTCCTGCGCGAATTTCGAAAACGGCGTGTTGTTGTAAATATCAATCCTAACATTCACGCGCAACTCATTAAGCTCGTCCGCGGTTATAGTTTCGGTATATACGTCACCGTTCGTGTCGGTGGATTCAAATTTTATGCCGTTCGGATTATAAATCACCCACAAATTAAACCAAATTGCCGCAATGTCTTCGACAAACTGCCGAAACGCCGCGATATTTCGATTAAGCGGCAATGCCGCCTGGTCACGCGCCGCCATAATCGCAGTTCCGCTTGCTCGCTCAGGATTAATTTGCCCAATTATCGCGTCCCCCGCCCCCGCAAGCTCACGCGTTCGGAAATTAAGCTCGTCGGTCAAAACTTTCGCATCCCCGCTAATGGGCGCGGGCGTAAGATAAGACACAATATTGTGAATACTGTTCGCGCCGCCCTCGTTCACCTCAATTGCCGCGCCGATTTTGGTAATATCGTTGATATTTTCAATCTTCGCCGAATTGTAAGCTAATTTCGGAAACGCCGCCATCTTAACCGCTGTCGCACGCCGCGCCAAACCGCGATTAATCTCAATTTGGTTCGGAATAACGCTGGTAACCTCACCCGTTCCCCGCGCCGAAAACCGCTTTCTCCCCCAAACAAGGTTCGCAATCGGATAAAGCGTCAACCCGTCAATCTTCGTCGCAGTCTGGTAAACCACATCCCGCGTCGACCGCGAAAAATGCACAATACCATCCTCTTTCCACAACATCAGAAGCGAAACGCACTTCCCGTCCTCACTTTTAACCTCATTATTGTTGTTCGTAAACCTGTTGGTCTCATTATCCGCCATAATTTTCTCAATCTCGCTTTGCGGAATCTTATTCGCCTCCGCTTCTTTTTTAATGTCGTCTACAAACTTGCGCTCGGCGATGATAATATACTTCTGCTTCTGAATATCAGGCGTTTGCTCATCCGCAAGAAAAATTTGCGTGCGGTCGATTAGCTCATGCTCCGCCTCGCCGTTGTAGAAATAAACATAGCTATCCCCGCTGATACACGCCTGCTTCACAACGTCCCAGCAAGTATTATCAAGCTTATTCCTATCCCATTGCATTGCGGCGTAGCTATTAAGCTTTTGACAAGCTTTGTCTGCCTTTTTCGAGTCAATCCCCGAATGAAACGGCGAATAACGGATAGCAACATTATTCATCGCCACCATCGCGGTTTTATAGTCCACAACCGGCGCAATAATATTCAATATCGGCAAATTCCCGCTTGCCTCAGGCATTTGATGCCATTGCTCACCCTCATAGAACTTGAACGCCCGCTCGGTTTTCGAGAAAATCGCCGCCTTCTCGTGGTAATCCACTCCTTTTTGATAAAAATGCCAAGCTTCGCTTACGCCTCTGTCCTTCGTTTTTGAATTATACATGGTTTTTCTCCTTTTTTTATTAAATTTAATTTTTTACTTTGTTAAGGACCAGTCCTTAACAATCCAGCAAACTTTTGCGCGCCAAAAGTTTGATCAAAAGCGCCGCGCTCACGAACACGCTCAAAAACCGAGCGCACGTGGCGCGGAAGTTAGTGCAAACATAGCACGCTCAACCAAACAATATCTCGCGCTTTTAGGCGCGGGTCGCTCTCGAACGAGCGCAGTGCTACATCTCGCTAGTCTTTCCCGACTCGCTTACTCTCACTGGATAATTCGACTACAGCTTGTAAAATACACAAGCTAAGTCTCATTTACCGCGAATGCGGTTTGCTCACTAATGCTTTTCTTGTCGCCGGCTTTGATGCAAATCGCCGCTTTTTGGCGTTTGCGTCATAGGCGACCGGGATTGGTAAGGGCAGAGCCCTTACCGCCCGTCCGGCAGGACATAAGCCCTCGGGATGGACCCGAAAAATGGGTTTTTAGGGCATCCGCCCTGAAAACCCTGCGCCTGTTGGGCGCAAAAACCGTTCTAAGGCGCGTTGCGCCTTAAGCCCGCGCCCGCAGGGCGCTAAATCACCGACACATCCGTTTCCCTCTTCGGCTCCAACGACTTAAAGTGATATTTCACCTCACCTCGCCGCAACTTCCCAACCGAATCCCTAAGCCGCCAGAGCTGAACGCCATACCGCAATGCCGCCATCGCGTCATCGTTAAAATTCGCCGGCTCATCAGTATATTCGCCGGTTAACCGATCTTTTTCCCACCGATACTGCGTTATCTCATTGATGGTATTAACGCACCCTCGATCAACGTAAATCTTCCGCTGCAAAAGCCAGTCAATCTGCGCTTTAACGCTTCCCGCGCCTTTAAGCGCGCCGCTCGCGCGAAACCCCGCGCGGCTCCACATCTGAATCCTGTCAGGCTCCGCGCTGTCGCAAAACATCAACCTCGACTTATCCCAATCCGCCGCCAACTTTATAACCTCTGACGAATCCTTTTCGGTGACGTAAATCTCCTTTAAAATATACACATTCCCGTCCTTAATCCCAAGCGCGAGAAGCGCGTTCGCGTGATTAAACCCAAAATCCTGCCCATACGCAACATCGTCATAGTGCGAAAATTCCTGCGCAACGTCAGCAATTGCTACATTCTTGAATATCAACCCGCTCATCTCGCCCCATTCGCCAAGCCCGTAAATCCGATACCCCTCAAAGTCACTCTCTTTCCGCCGCAACATCCGCTTATGATACTCCGCGTCGATAAACTTGTTATCCAAATACGTCGAATGATGTAAAAACACATCGTCCGACGGAACATCTACAAACACTCTCTTTATCCAATGCCGCGCCGACACGGGGTTAAACGTCAACGTCATCTGATGATACAAATTAGGATTATCAAACTGCCCCCGCATTCGGTCATCCAAAATTTCGATATCGCTTTGCAAAAGCTCGGTTGCTTCCTCAACCCAAATCCAAGTCAAATTCCCGCTCGAAAACGTAATCGACTTAATCTTCTCAATCTGGTTCAAATCGTTGCATCCACGGAAAACAATCTTATTTCCCGTAACTTTACACCGAAGCCGACACGGCGCCGACTTAATTTCCCAAATTTTCGAATATCCGCGCCCGAAAATATCCTTAATCGCTTTGCAAAGCTCTGCAAACGTGCTGGTTGCGTTACTATTCTCCGACTTTCGAACGCAAAGAAGATTCGCGCCCTTATATTTCGGATCGGAAAGCTTCAATATATAATCCCGCGCGACATTCATCGACTTCCCCGACCCCGCGCCGCCATAAAGCACGCGATACCGCAACTTACACTCATTCGCGGCTTTAAAGCAACTGTTAAGCGTTATCTTTCTTGGCTTACCTACCGAAAGCGCGCGGCTTGCCTGCTCATTCATAATCAACCACCACCTTCACATCCGATTCCGCAGTTTCCGCAGAACTCCCCGGCTTCCCATATCCATACGCCATAACTGTCTCACACGCCTTGACAACAACCTCAGGCTTCGCCTCCGAATCTTTGGTTATCGACATCAATCTCTCAAGCGCGTCAACACTCTTTGTTTTCGCGAGTTCTGAAAACTCCTGACCGACCTTCTTCGGCCTCCCGCGCTTCCTTGGCGGGCTCATTTCGCTCATTTTCTCACCTCCATTGAAGGATAAGTCTGAAAAAGACTCACCCTAGTAAAATTTGGGAGTTTATGGAATACTCGCCCTAACTATAACACGAGATGAAAGCCAGTTAACAACACATTTTCGACTATATTCGACAATTTCCCCCAAATTCACCCCAATTCCGGCAATTTCTTCGGAATCGAACCATCAACATCGAACCAGGCATGGTAAAATTTCTTCCTCATCCGATAAAGCGTCATGTCGGTGACAAAGTGCTTCGCCGCAATATTCACCGCCGATTTCGACGTTGTCATAAACTCAAAAAGAGCTTGATAATTATCCTTTCCCGAGCGAATACAAAGGTTCAAAATCCTATCCTTTGTCTCCTGCGGTTGATCACTATATGTAAGGCAACAAAAACGAATAAAACCCTGCCGTTCATAACTTAAATCGACTCCTCTTAATTTTTTAAACATTTTATTTTCCCCCATATTTCGACAATCGATGTCTCGTATTAACAATATAACATTTATCACATTACGTGTCAACACGTTTCGTGTCTAAATATTGCATAAAATTTTCCAATTATTTTGTAGAACATTAACAAAAATTTCCATTTTTGGATATTTTATATTGACGACGAACACAATTAGTGATAAAATTTGTTGGATATTAAATAACAGACCTGCCCACTAACCAACTTAATGAACAGGTCTAATCTATAGAGGTGATTCTGTGAGCTATTTTTCAGAGAAATTAAAAACTTTAAGAACATTAAACGGCTTGACGCAAGACCAATTCGCTAAAAAATTGGGGCTTTCGCGAAGCGCAATCGGAATGTACGAAACCGCCGAACGCGAACCCGATTTCGGAACGCTAGAGCGAATTTCTTCAATTCTCAACGTCGACCCGGGCACGCTTATAGGCGAGTCAAAAATATGCAAAGGCGCAGACGAACTTATTTCACTTTATCAAAAATTAAATAGTAAGGGAAAATCCGAAGCCCGCAAATTAATTCTAAACTTATCCAAAACTTCAAAATACCTGGCTTGAAATTTTACATAGGTTTTACATAGATTTTACAAAATCATGCTATTTTTTTTCACAATAAACTGCTAAATTAGTGTTAGACATAAACGCGATGGCGGCATTCATCGCACGAAAACTAACCAAAAGCAAAGGTGATTAATCATGAATAAAATATCTATACAAAACCTAAATTTATGGTATAATGATTTCCAAGCGTTGCATAACGTCAACCTTGAAATCGAAGAAAACAACATAACCGCCTTTATTGGTCCATCCGGCTGCGGCAAATCAACGTTACTTAAAACCCTCAACCGCATGAACGACCTGATCGAAGGTTGCCGCGTCGAAGGCAAAATCCTGCTCGATAACGTAAACGTCTACAAAGATATGGACGTCAATCTCTTACGAAAACGCGTCGGAATGGTGTTCCAAAAACCAAATCCGTTCCCAATGAGCATATACGACAACGTCGCGTTCGGCCTCCGCACCCACGGAATCAAAAAAAAGTCCGAACTTGACAATATCATCGAAAAATCCCTCCGCGACGCGGCAATCTGGGACGAAGTAAAGGACAGATTGAAAAAATCCGCCCTCGGGCTCTCCGGCGGACAGCAACAACGCCTCTGCATAGCCCGCGCGCTGGCAATCTCCCCTGATGTACTACTTATGGACGAGCCAACCTCGGCGCTCGACCCGATTTCCACAAACAAAATCGAAGATTTGGTTCTCGAACTGAGAAAAAATTATACAATAGTTATAGTGACGCATAACATGCAGCAAGCGACACGAATTTCCGACCACACCGCATTCTTCCTGCTCGGCGAAGTGGTGGAATACAGCCGCACAACCGCGCTCTTCTCAATTCCGCAAGACAAACGCACCGAAGATTATATAACAGGCAGATTTGGCTAAAATTACATCAGAAAGGCAGGATAAATATGAGCATACGTAACCGATTCGACGAACAACTGGAAGTTTTAAATTCTCATTTGATAGAACTCGGAACTTTCATCGAACAAATCATTTCACTGGCGACAATGGCGCTTATCGAGCTCGACCCAACGCTTGTAGAAAAAGTAATCGAAGTTGACAACGAAATCGACCTTAAAGAAAAGGAAATCGAAACTCTGTGCATGAAACTTTTACTTCGTCAACAGCCGGTCGCAAGCGACTTGCGGCTTATCTCCTCCGCGCTTAAAATGATAACCGACATGGAGCGCATAGGCGACCAAAGCCACGACATCGCAAAAATTTCAACATTCCTAAATGACAAAGAATACGTCAAACAAATCACCAAAATCCCGCAAATGGCGGAAGCAACCATAAAAATGGTAACCGACTCGGTAAACGCCTTCGTTATGCGCGACTTAGACCTCGCGCTTTCTGTCATCGAATACGACAGCGTGGTCGACGGTCTATTCGGCGAAGTCAGGCGCGAGTTAATACATCTGATCAAAACCGAAAACGACAAAGGTGAGCTTGCGCTCGACCTTTTGATGATCTCAAAATATTTCGAACGCATAGGCGACCACGCCGAAAACATCGCCGGCTGGGTGGCGTATGCGATTACGGGTGAGCATAAGGATGCTTAGTGAGCCTTTTGCGCCTGCGGGCGCGGGATTTTTCAGCGAAGCCGCTGTAGCCTTTTGCGCGGGCGCGCGCGGCGCGACAAGGACCAGTCCTTGTCAATCCAGCAAGTTTTTGCGCGCCAAAAACTTGACTAAAAGCGCCGCGCTCATGCACGTGCTTAAAAACCAAGCACACATGGCGCGGAAGTGAGTGCGAACAACTTACTCCTACCCTAAAACATCTCGCGCTTTTAGGCGCGGATTGCTCTCAAACGAGGCGACGTTTTATCTCGCTAATCTTTCCGCGAACGCGGCTCGCTAACTCCTGTCGCCCTCATGCCAGACGGGCACCCGCCCGCTTTTGGGGTGGGTCGGCGGCATAGTGGCGACGGTTTTGTAAAACTTTTGCCGTCAAAAGTTTTTTGGGGCTTGACAAGGGTTTCAATAAACCCTTGTCGTCCTGCCCTGACAAGGGCAATTGCTCCAGAGCCTCGCTCTGAAAAAGGGTTTTTAGGGCTTTGCCCTAAAAACCCCGCGCCCTTTGGGCGCAAGAATTTTGATAATGAGCGCAGCGAATTTCAAGCCAAATTTCCTTACGCCAACGGCGGCATATCCGCAATTTGGCTTCTAAAACTTTTTTCAAAAGTTTTAGGTCTAAGGCGCGTTGCGCCTTAACCACACGCCCGCAGGGCGCAAACACCACAGGGCATTCGCCCTACGAAAAAGGAGTGGCAATATGCCAACCAAAATCTTCGTCGTCGAAGACGACCAAAACATACGAGAACTCACCGTGTACGCATTAAAGTCCGCGGATTTTGACGTTGCCGGTTTCGAAGACGGTTCCGAACTTTACATGGCCCTCGAAATCGAAACTCCCAACCTTATCCTCCTCGACGTTATGTTGCCACATGAAGACGGGCTGCAAATCCTGGCAAAACTCAAGTCGAAAACCAACACAAGCGGTATCCCGGTAATCATGCTAACCGCAAAAGGCTCAGAACTCGACCGAGTAAAAGGCCTCGACCTCGGCGCAGACGATTATATCACAAAACCGTTCTCGCCGCTCGAACTTCTCTCCCGAATCAAAGCCGTCCTCCGTCGTTCAACGCCAAAACCCGAACCGACGCAACTTACATACGAAAATATCCTGCTAGACATCAGCAAACACGCAGTATTCGAGGGCACCGCCGAAATCCGCCTCACCCAAAAAGAGTTCGCGCTCCTTAAATTTTTGTTAGAAAACAAAGGCGTGGTATTCTCTCGCGACAAAATCATGGATGCCGTTTGGGGCTATGACTACGCAGGCGAAAGCCGAACGGTGGATATGCACATAAAAACACTACGGCAAAAATTGAAGCGCAGTGAGGATATAATCAAAACCATACGAGGGGTAGGCTATAAAATTGGATAACTTCGTGGAAATCGTCATAATCGCGCTACTCGTGCTTTGCGGCATAAGCATATTTTTCGTCACGCGCACAAACGAAAAAGCAAAGCTCGAAAAACTCCGTAAAGAGTTCAGCGCAAACGTCTCCCACGAACTGAAAACCCCGCTCACCACAATTTACGGCTATACCGATATGATGCTAAACGACATGGTCAAAGAGGAGGACAAACCCGACTTTATACGCAAAATCCGAAACGAAAGCGCGCGCATGCTTGAACTTGTCGAAGACATCATCCGCCTATCCAAATGGGACGAAAACGCCGTCCAAGAGGAATCGGAAGAATTCGACCTCTATACGTTGGGAAGCGAAGTCATCGACCTTCTAACCCAAAAAGCTAACGAGAAAAACGTAAGCCTGTCAATCGTCGGCGGCGTCACCGCAATAAACGCCAACAAACGCATGATCCATGAAGTGTTGTACAATCTAATCGACAACGCGATTAAGTACAACAAGCCAAACGGCTCGGTTCGCGTCTCGCTCTCCACTCAAAAAAACAAAACCGTTATCAAGATTACAGATACAGGCATAGGAATCCCGCAGAAATACCAAAACCGCGTGTTCGAACGATTCTTCAGAATCGACAAATCCCGCTCCAAACAAACCGGCGGCACAGGGCTCGGTCTATCAATCGTAAAGCACATAGTCCAACACCACAAAGGCGACATTTCAATCGAAAGCAAAGAAGACATCGGTACCAAAGTGACAGTGAGAATATGAAAAAACCGCCTCTCGGCGGTTTTTCTTATTCTCCCTTAAAACAAGCCGTGCAAAACGGCAACGCGCACTTCCCGCACGCCCCGGTCAGTCCTTCCAAGCTGATAAATCCCAAACTGTCCGCACCGATATGCTCGCCAATCTCTTCAATACTCATTTTATTCGCAATCAAATTCTCGGCGCAATCAATATCGGTTCCATAGTTACAAACATACTTAAACGGCGGCGACGAAATCCTCATATGAACCTCGGTCGCGCCCGCGCTCTTCAGCGTTCTTATAATCTTCGCGCTCGTCGTCCCACGAACAATAGAATCGTCAATAAGAACAACTTTTTTTCCCTTCACGCTGGCGCCAAGCGGGTTCAGCTTTATCCGAACCGCGTCCTCGCGCTGCGACTGCGTCGGGAAAATAAAACTTCTTCCAATATATCGATTCTTAACGAATCCGGTAACAAGCGGCAGTCCGCTTTCCGCGGCGTACCCGGCGGCGGCTTCAAGCCCGCTGTCCGGAACTCCGCAAACAACGTCGGCGTCCACCGAATGTTCCTTCGCTAAAGCTCGTCCCATATTAAAACGCGCCTCGTAAACACTCAAACCATCAATCACCGAATCGGGCCGCGCAAAATATACATATTCAAATATGCAAACACCTAATTTCTGCTTCTTAGGCTTCTTAAACGTGCTGGTAAGCGTGATTTTACCGTCCTCAATAACCACAATTTCACCCGGCGCGACATCGCGCACAAAATTAAATCCGCAGCTCTCAACGGCGCAGCTCTCACTCGCGACAACCATGCCAAACTCATTTTCACCGATACAAAGCGGACGAAACCCGCTAGAGTCCCGAACCGCGATAATTTTATTCTCATTACTCAAAATGATCAGCGAAAACGCGCCCTCAAGCGAGGACACGGCTTTAATCGTCCCCTCAAGTATGCTTCCCGACCGCATTGCATTGTAAGCGATAAGAGACGAAATAACCTCGCTGTCACTTTCCGCGGCGAACTGAAGTCCGTGTTCTTGCAAATTTTCCTTTATTTCATCGGCATTTGTGATATTTCCGTTATGTACAGTCGCGGTTCTGCCCGTCAAAAATTCGTTTACAAAAGGTTGTATATTCTTGGTGGTGTTAAATCCGGTCGTGGAATACCGCGTATGTCCCACCGCAAGATTGCTCTTCGGCAGTTTTTTAAGAACCTTGCCGGTAAAAACTTCGCTAACCAATCCTTCCGCCTTATGATAAAGGATGGAATTCTTCGCCAAAACGGCAATCCCCGCCGCTTCCTGACCGCGGTGTTGAAGCGCCATTAAGCCGTTATAGGTAATCCCCGCCGCCTCATCGGTTTTCACGCTAATCCCAAAAACCGCGCACTCCTCATGTAATTTGTCAAAATGCAACGCCGCCACAACCTTTCGAAATTTATTACATAGCAAATAAACGAGCGGGCGAGCACACGCCGCTCACGCAAAATTCATTCAAAGATAACGCTTTGACCTAAAACGTCTCTAGAAATCGTCGTTCTTTTTAAAACGCTCCAGCAAGAAATTCTCGTTCAAATTGTTAATTAAAAACAGCGCGCCAACCGCAATCGCAATCAAACCTCCGATAATGATAAAATACTTTTTTTTGCCGCTAAACATAGTGATTTCCTCCTTTTTATTTTTATTGCAATATAATTTCCAACATTTCGGAAATTTATGCAACAATTTTTGATCTTATAGTCATTCTACCACACCCGATAATTTTTTACAAGGGCAAAAATGCAAAAAAGAGCAAAAATATTGCTCTTTTTTGAAATGTTGTCTCTATTGAAAAATCAAACCCTCAACACCGCACTTCTTTTAAACACCATCTTCCTCACCATATCAAACGGAATAATCAATACCGCAAGGCTTATCACAACGATCCACTCGGGCATAATCAATCCCTGCGTCCGCAAAATCACCCCGCCGTAATACGTCATAAACACCTGCACCACAGCGATCAGCAGCATAACATAGATAAAATTCTTATTCGCCGCGATATGCTCAAAGAAGTCGGTCCCCGTCGCGCGCGCGTTAAACGCATTGAAAATACAAGCGAAGATGAAAAACGTGAAATATCCGGTGTAAAAATAAATATCCCCAACGCTTACACGGAACAGGTTCAGCATTCCCGGAACCGTAAACATTATCATACTTACGATAAATATAAACGCGCCGTTCCACAGAATCGCGCTCCACATTTTACGGTCGATAATGCTTTCATCCCGACTTTTCGGCTTTTCTTTCATATATTTTGCAAGCGACGGCTCGCTGCCAAACGCAATCGCCGCAAGCGCGTCCATAACCAGGTTAATCCACAGCATTTGCGTAATACTAAGCGGGCGCGCAATCCCAACCATAGGCGCGAAAAGTGACACAGTCACCGCCGCGACGTTAATGGTAAGCTGGAACGTGATAAACTTCTTGATATTGTTATAAATCGTACGCCCATACAAAATCGCCCGCTTGATGGACAGGAAATTATCGTCTAAAATCACAATATCTCCCGCGCCGATTGCGACGTCGGTCCCGCTCCCCATCGCGAACCCGACATCCGCGCGTTTCAACGCAGGCGAGTCATTCACGCCGTCGCCGGTCATGCCAACCACCAAATTCAACTCTTGCGCCAACCGAACCAACCTGCTCTTATCGCTGGGCAACGCACGCGCGATCACCCGTATCCTAGGCAAGATTTCCTTAACCTTATCGTCCCTCATTTGCGCAAGCTGACTTGAAGTCAGCACCAAATCATCGCTATCCCCCAAAATTCCGGTCTCTTTCGCGATTGCCGCCGCCGTTTCCGCGCGGTCGCCGGTAATCATAACCACCGTAATCCCCGCGCTTTGCACCTCCGCAATCGCGGCGGGCACTTCCCGCCGAATCTCATCGCGTATCCCGATAAGCCCTACCAAGGTAAGGTTGTTCGGCATAATATCGCCGTCAAGTGGCTCCTCCGACGCGGCAAGCGCAATCACCCGCACCGCCCGCTTCGCAAGTTTATCCACCTCATTATTCAACGTATACATATCCGAAATCTTGACCTTCGCGCCGTTGACGTCGTAATAATACTTACACCGCGACAAGACAACCTCAGGCGCGCCCTTGATCAGACTTAAATTGTAATCCCCCGTCACACGGCAAGACGAAAATTTTTTATCGCTGTCAAACAGCGTCTGACTGACCTTTTCAACCTCAATTTCGCACCTCTTGCCCGAAATGTATTCCATAAGCGATTTGTCGGTCGAATTTCCGCCGATTATTTTTGGTTTGTTGACATAATTTTTCCGCGGAGTAGACATAATTCCGCCGCTTAGTTTCGCCTCGTTATTATGTAAAATAGATATGTGAAGTATGTTTTTCAACTCACCCGACAAATCGGAAAATTTCGAAAAACATCGCCCCGCTCCGGTCGTAAACGAAATTACCTCCAACTTCCCATGCGTAAGCGTCCCCGTCTTGTCGGTGAACAGCATATTTAAACTGCCCGCCGTCTCAATCCCAACAAGCTTGCGAACGAGAACGTTATCCTTGAACATCTTGTTCATATTCAGCGAACACACAATCGCGATCATAAGCGGCAAGCCCTCGGGGACGGCAACTACGATAATGATAATCCCCAAAATCACCGCCTCGACCAAGTCAGACAGCACCTGCGGCAGATTCAAAAAGTACTGGCTCATGTAATAGGGGTCAAAGTTGTTGTAAATCACCGCCGCGCGGAACATATAAAGGACGATGATGGATATTCCCACGATATAGCCGAATCGGCTGATTCCCTTCGCAAGGTTGGTAAGCTTGACAATCAGCGGGCTTTTGCGCTCGTCATGTCCAAGCTCGTGGGTCATTGAGCCGTATACCGTTTGCGCGCCGACCGCTTTGATTTGGGCGACACATTCGCCCGACTGCACCACGCTTCCGCGGAACACGCTGAATTTGTCGAGGAAATCGGACGGCGGAAGTTGCGGGACGTTGCGGACGCCGCCCCCTACGAAAATATTGGATTTTTCGATTTCGTCATTTTCACCGTTTAGCGAGGATTGGTCAACCATGATCGAACCGTCAACCACCATTCCGTCGGCGGGAACAATATCTCCCGCGCAAAGCCATACCAAGTCGCCGACAACGATATCTTCAATAGGAATTTCCAGCAATTCACCGCCGCGATAGACTTTGCAGACTTTTTGCCCCGCTTTTTCCTGTATCTTCTCGAAAATTCCCTCGTTTTTGTATTCCGAAAAAGTGGATACGAAGGTTGAAATCAAAACGGCAAGAAGTATCCCGCCCGCCTCGTACCAATCAACTTTTCCTAAGAATACGAAAAGGATATTGATTCCAAGAGTGATAAGCAACACCGTAATAATAGGGTCGTCTAAGTTCTTCCAATATTTCTCCCAAAATGTTGCGCTTTTAGGCTGTGGGAGAGAGTTTGTCCCGAAATTTTTGCGCGAATTTTCTACTTCCATAAGGGATAGCCCCTCAAAGGTTTTCATTAGCAGTTCCCGTCCTCTCATTTGTGTGAATTACTAAATTATACGAGGACAGGCAGTGAAATATGACAAAAATTTTACGATTGCTCGGCGCGGAGATTCAAAATATCGCTCTGTAGCTCTGGCAGCGGGGTGTCTTGCGGGGTATCTTTTGGTTTCCGAGTATATAGCGCGCCGCAAATTGCCGCTGTCAACGGTAGGGTCAGGAACATTCCGAAACTTCCGACCAACGCCCGCAAAAGTTCAACAATAATCATTTCGGTGTTAAACAGTCCCGCAAACGACGCCGAATGTGCGGTAATAAGCAAAATAACGGTAATTGAACTTCCGATATACGCGAGTATCAAAGTGTTCAGCATGGTTCCCAATATATCTTTGCCTATCTCGATTCCCGATTTGAATATGCTGCGAAAATCCGATTTGACGCCCGCAAGTTTAACCTCCCACAAAGACGAGGCGATGGACATTGCAACGTCCATAATCGCGCCGGCGGAACCAATGATAACTCCGGCAAATATAATCGCTTGCAAATTTATAGGATTTTCGGGATTTAGCATAATAAGCGAGCGAGTTTCGTGGTCGATAAATCCTGTAAGTTGCACAATGCCGTTCATTGCCGCCATGAGTATTGCGGCGAAAAGCACGCCGCCTAAACATCCGAGCATGGCGGAAATCGCCTTTTTGTTCGGCCCGATTACAATCAGCAATGTCGTGACAATTGAATAAATAACGGTAACAAACGTGGCGATATAAATATTTCTGCCCGATAGAATCGCGGGAACAAACACCATGAAAATCGCCATACAGATAAAGCCCAGCGCGACTATGGAGTTGAATCCTTTTTTTCTGCCGAATAATATCATGAGCAATAGGAAGATAAATCCTAAAATCAACACGGAATTTATCCTTTGATGCGTCATAAAAAAGAATGTTCCGCTAAAATCGTCATAGCCTAAAACAACTCTGTCTCCTGCCTCGACTTCGGCTTCCGGCAAGTCAAGAAAGCCGGAAATAGTATGCTGCGCCTGCACCGTTTCGCCGCGCCGCGCGCCGTTTGTGATTCGGGCGTTGAAGGTTATCGTAATATCTGTGGAAGTAAAATACCCCATATCGATCGCATCTTCCGTTCTGCCGGTAACCGAGGTTACAACCGCCGAAAACACCGTAAAATCGTCGATTTGCTCTGAAAAATCTAAAACGCCGGACGCGATTCTGTTTCCGACAAAAAGGAAAAGCGCCGCGAATGCCAAAACACCTATATAAAATAACCTGCTATGCGACTTTTTCATAGCGTTTCTCCGTTCTCAACGTATTTTTTCATTTTTTCGAACACTTCTTCGCTGATAATATGTTCTATTCGGCAGGCGTCTTTGTCGGCCAAAGCCTCGTCAACCTGCAACGTGTTCATCAAAAATTCGGTAATAATTTTATGGCGGTTGAAAATTTGGGTTGCTTTTTGCCTGCCCGATTCGGTCAGTAAAATGTTGCCGCTTTCCGCGATTTTTATATATTCCGCTTTTTTGAGTATGCTCATGGCTCGACTGACGCTTGCCTTTGTGTATCCCAGCTCGTTCGCAACGTCGATAGAACGCACCGTTCCGTTTTTCTCTTGCAATATAAAAATAGTTTCCAAATAATTTTCACCCGATTCATAAATAGCCATGTCGTCCCAACCTCCTTCGCTATATTCGTTTTGTCGCAAAATTCGCGCCAAAAGCTCATCTGCTTCGGGGTTGCTCCTCTTTACCACAACGTCCACTTCGTTGGGACGTTATGGGAGCCCTGTACCCCTCTTAGGTACATGTTAGCATAAACTAACTTTTTTTGCAATACCTATTGACAAATTGAGTTAGCCATGGTAAACTATTGTAGTTAGCATATACTAACTATATGTAGATGGGAGCAGAAATATGGACATATTAAGCCTGTACACGGCACCGAAAAACACGAAATATATGGTGGTTGACGTGCCTGATGTCGGATTATTAAATAGTTTGGGGCTTCGCGCGGGGACGAAAGTGACGGTGCAAAACCGTTATGCGCTCGGCGGGCCGGTGCTTTTGCGAGTCGAGGACGCATATTCGGTCGCAATCGGAAAAGATATCGCGAAACAGATAGGAGTTACAGCATGTTAAATACGAATTCAGCCCGAATGGGCATCGCCGGCTCGGCGTACCCTAATGACGGACGTCACAGCGACCGAAGGGAGCCTTCTAAAACAAAAATCCTGCTTATGGGGAATCCCAACGTAGGAAAAAGCATATTTTTCACCGAGTTGACGGGAATTCACGCGATGAGTTCAAACTACGCCGGAACAACCGTAACCTTTATGGAGGGACGTTTCAAACTTGGCGAGAAAGAGTACACGTTGGTTGACGTGCCGGGTACATATTCGCTTGACCCGACTTCGGAGGCGGAAACGGTCGCGACCGAATTCGTCAAAAGCGGCGCGGCGGCAATTATTTGCGTGTTGGACGCGTCAAATTTGGAGCGTAATCTGCGGCTTGCGCTGGAATTGCAGCAATATAATATTCCGATTGTTTACGCGCTGAATTTGTGGGATATTGCCGAGCGGCACGGAATTGAGATAAACGCTAAATTGCTGGAACAAGAGTTGGGCGCGCCTGTCGTTCCTACCGTCGCGGTGAAGAAGCAAGGGCTTAATGAATTACTGAAACAATTGGAGAATATGTTATCGAACACCAAATCTGCCGACCACGCTTGTGAGAACGCGAATTGCACCTCTTGTCCGTTTAACCGATTTGGTAAACATGGGAATGATGTTTTCACATCGGCGAAAGAAATTTCCCGCCGGGTTAGCCGTAAAACGAAGTCGAATTTGAAGTTTATCGACAAACTTGGAGCAAGTATGGTGAAACCCTTTCCCGGCATACCGATTGCGCTTTTGGTGATGGCGCTCGCAATCGCCGCGGTTGTGTTTGGCGGACGCGGGTTGCGCGCAGGGTTTCTGCTACCGCTTGTACAAGGCCTAAACATAAACGGCGTGTATTACGGTATTGTTCCGCTGTTCCAGTGGATTTTTACCGCAATCATCCCCGAAGGTATGTTGCTTAACATCCTAATTGGGGAATTCGGGATTTTCGTCATCAGTTTCGAGTGGATTTTGGCGTTAATTTTCCCTTATGTGCTGCTGTTTTACGTTGTGTTCACATTTTTGGAAGACACCGGATACTTGCCGCGGATTAGCGTGTTATTCGATAATATTATGCGCAAGCTCGGCGTTCAGGGCGGAAGTTTAATACATACCATTATGGGCTACGGCTGCGCCGTTCCGGCGATTATCGGAAGCCGCGCGGCAACGAGTCGCAAGGAACGCATTGTTATTGCCGTCGCCATATGTTTCGCCATACCGTGTATATCTCAAACAGGCGCGCTGATTAGCTTGTTCGGGGAATTTGCTTGGTGGATGTTGCCCGCGATATTCGGATTTTCAATATTGTTGTTTATATTGGTAACTTTGATCGCGGGAAAGTTTGTAAAAGGGAAGGTTGATCCGCTGATTATCGAAGTTCCGAACCTGCTTATGCCTAACGGCAAAGCGTTTGGACGGAAATTGGCGACACGCATGAGACATTTCCTAAAAGACGCCGAAAAACCGATGTTAATCGCGATTATAATCGCCGCAGTTCTTGCGGAATCGGGACTTTTGGCGATAATTGCAACACACGCCGAGCCGTTGGTAAGCGGTTGGCTGGGGTTGCCGTCTGAGGCGGTTACGGCGCTGATTTTAGGGATTGTTCGGCGGGAGATGTCGGTCGCGCCGCTGTTGGCGTTGGAATTGACTACGCTTCAAGCGTTCGTGGGCGGCGTGGTGTCGCTTATGTATATACCGTGTATTTCGGTTTTCGCGATTTTGGCGAAAGAGTTTAAGGCGAAAATCGCGATTATTATATCGCTTGGAACGATTGCATCAGCGCTCTTTGTCGGCGGATTGATCAATCATATCGGAGTATTTTTCGGAGGTTAAGTTATGAGTATCGTTGGAATTACACGTAAAATTGAAAGTTGCGCTGCGAAATCAAAACTTGCGTTTTGGTTTGCGAAGTTATATTACCACGCGGTTATCCGCAAGGAAATTCAGCTTGCGAAAATTCGCGCGGGCGACAATATGCTTTGTATCGGCGGCGGAGTTTGTCCGTTTAGCGCGATTATGTTTCATCAAACGACCGGCGCAAGAGTTACGGTTGTTGACAATTGCGAAACTTGCGCGCGATTGGCGCGGAGTGTTGTCGAGCAGTTGGGGTTAAGCGAGAAAATTCGGGTGCAATGCCGCGACGGCGCGGATATGGATGTTTCGGAATATTCGGTGGTTCATTTGGCGAAGCAAATCTCGCCCGCCGAAACTGTATTGTCGGAGGTGAAAAACCGTGCGTCAGCGATGACTCGGTTGCTGATTCGTGAGCCGAAAAAACGTATCGGGAATACATTGTTGTACGTTAAAGGCGGTGCGGCATAATGGGCATGGTTTCAATGCAAGTGATCATATTATTGGTCGGTTTACAGATTATATCGCAGATTTTGGTGAATCTTCAATGGTGCAAAATTGCGAAATTCGCGAATGTGCCGATTTCCTTTCGCGATATGCTTTATATCAACGCGCAGGGTTCGGTTATGGATTCAATCACGCCCGGCGTCAAAATCGGCGGCGAAATTACGCGCGCAGTGCAGATGAGCCGAAAATGCGGCATCGAAAAAGGGCAATCTGCCGCCATTGTCGCGACGCAGAAATTGTTCAGCATTAGTGCGTTTTTGCTGCTTTGCCTGCTTACCGTCGGATTTTTGCAAGCGCAATATACGCAGTATGTGGTGTACGGCATATTGGCGCTAGTGGTTTTGATACTTTTAGCCGCACTGTTTATGCCGAAAAGATGGAGAAATATTTTTGCGGAGCAGGCGAAATTCTTGCGGCAAAATCCGAAAACGTCGCTAATGTTTTTCGGATTATCGCTATTGATTTGGCTGATTTATCCCGTAAAAATGTATATATTGGCGGCGCAATTTTTGCCGGATGTAAATATAATTTACATTGCGGGGATAACTTTTGTTTCATATATGGTTGGCATGATTCCGATTTTTCCCGGCGGATTGGGCGGATTTGAGGGAACCATGACGGGCTTGCTTTTAACGTTAGGATTTAGTGTGTCGGGCGCCGCGCTGGTTGCGGTATTATTTCGATTTATTACGTTTTGGCTTGTGATGATATTGAGTTTCGGATTTATTGCTTTTTGTAAGATTAGAAATCGAGGTGCGCGGCGATGGGTCAAAACAAGTTAATTCAACATATCCCGAACGTTCTAACGATGATAAATATGCTTTTGGGATTGACTGCGATTTTGTTTATCATCCAATTGGAACATGCGCATAAACCGTTGATAATAACCGCGTTGATACTGCTCGGCGGCATTGCCGACTTCTTCGACGGATATGTCGCGCGAAAATTCAACGTTGTAACCAATATGGGGAAGCAGTTGGACTCGTTTGCGGACATCATTACATTCGGTGTCGCGCCGATCGCGTTTGTAAACTACATCGCGCCGTGTGAGTATTTCGGAATTGTGACAATATCGTCTTTGATATTTGTCGGCGCGGGCGCGTATCGGCTTGTTCGGTACAATTTAGGCGATTTCCGCGATCATTTTGTAGGATTGCCGATTACCGCCGCGGGAATTATACTGGCGATATATTGCGCGGTATATCCCAAGTGGTGCGAGCACTTGCCGAGTGAGATTTGCGTTGCGATTACCGTTCTGTTTATTCTTTTGCTTTCCATTATGATGGTGAGTAAGAAGAAGTTTAAGCGGCTCGTAACACGTAAGCGATAAATCGCATACAATAGTCTCAAAAGGCAGATGACTGTGGATTCTTGCAAAAAAGCGCAAGAATCTTACACCCCTGCACTTTTCGGCTATGACTTTGCACAAATCAGCAAAGTCAAGTCTCAAAAGGAGGATTTATTATGTTTATGTCAGTTTTATCCGGACTTATTGTGTCGGTGGATGCGTTTTTTATCGGACTTTCACTTGGGTTGCAAAAGAGATGCAAATTTTTATATTTATGCTTAATTAACGTATTTCTTGCGGGACTTTGCGTGCTTGGGTTTATGATTGCCGAGCGGGTTTATGAAATAATACCGTTTGATCCTGATTTGATTGTGGGATTCGCGTTTATCGGGCTTGGGCTTTGGTATATTTTGCACTATTTTATATCCAAGTATATCAAACGTCGCAAAGGAATCACAGGTGAGGAAGAAATCACATCTCTTAAAACACTTATCCCCATTGGATTGGTTATGAGCGGCGAGGCGATGTTGATAACTATGGGAATTACGTTTATTTTCGGCGCGGAGGCGACTTTCGCAATTCCGATTACCGTCGCGCTTGCGCATTTCGGGTATTCGGCGTTGTCGTTCTTTTTGGCGAGAACGAAATATGTGAAGCGGATTCCGGCGGTTATAAGCCACGTTATTTCGGGGCTTGCGCTTATTACATACGGACTTATGGCACTTTTTGTAGAAATTGGGATATAGTTCAGAATCAAGAGATCCCCCACAAATTACCGATACATGGTAGTTTGCGGGGGATTTTTTCGTGTCGAAAAAAATTTTTTGAAAAAATTTCAAAAAAACTCTTGACAGAATATAAAACGCATTGTATAATCAACTTGTTGAATATAACAAAACACGAATATATCGAAAGGAGAATATTGACATGTCACTAAAACACGGATTGATTGGTCTTTTGAATTATGAACCTATGACAGGATATGAGCTTACAAAGTTTTTCAACGAATCGCTTGGGCATTTTTGGCAGGCAAAGGCAAGTCAAATTTACCGCGAGCTCGACGCGATGGAGCAAAGCGGTTGGCTCACCAGCGAGCGGGTAATACAAGAAGACAAGCCGAACAAGCGCGTTTATTCGGTTACCGAACAGGGCAAAGCAGAGTTTACGGATTGGCTTTCAAACTTTGACCCGTTTAAACCTCATACCGGAAAGGGGAATGCTTTGTTGATGCGTATATTCTTTGGCGGCGAACTTGACGCTGATTATACTTTGAAGTTATTGCGAACGTCTAAAGAATATTCGCTAAAAGGCATAAAGACATTAGAGGGAATTATTGACGAGGTGAATGAAGAAGTGGTTAAACAACCGGAACTTGCCAACAGCGCAAAGTATTGGAAGCTTACTGCGCTATTCGGCGAGATAATGAATAAAGCCGCGCTTGAATGGGCGGATAAGGCGATTGAAATATTAGAGGAGGAAGATTGATGGATAAGATCGAAAGAATGTTGGAAGAAACAACAAACGTGCTTAAAAGTTTGGATTCAATCAAAAAGGTTGACGATTACGGCATGTTTCAAATGACCTACTTCGGAGATTACGGATTTGACGAATATTTAAAAGTCGGAACGGAGTTTGACGAGGAAATTGACACGACTTATGTTCCGGGAAGCGGTTGCACCATGTTTGCCGTTCGAAACGATAAAGGCGAGGTTTTGGTGGGACGAAACATGGATTTTTTTCACACCGGACATAGTGTTTCGCCGTCTTTGCAGGTGAAAACCACTCCCGACAACGGATATTCGTCGGTTTCAATGATTAATTTGATATTCGCCGGATACAGTAAAGACAATCTGCCGAGCGGACTTGATCTTAACAGCGTTAACACGCTTGCCGCGCCCTTTATGCCAATGGACGGCATGAACGAGAAGGGGGTTGCAATCGGGATTGTCGCGGTGCCGCAAGCCGAAGGTCCGTCTGACCAAAACAAAGTTACGCTAAATTCTTTAGACCTTGTCAGACTGGTTTTGGATAAGGCGGAAAGCGTTGCGCAGGCGATTGAGTTGATGGGGCAATACAATGTCCACTTTCCTTACGGCATTACTTGCCAGTATCTTATTGCGGACGCAAGCGGGCGTTCGGTAATCGTGAATTTTGAGGACGGTGAACTGAAAGTTACCGAAGTTGAGGAAGAGTATCAAATCTGCTCAAACTTTGCAGCAAATAACCCCGAAAATTGCGAGGGAGCTTGCGAGTTAGACAGATATAACAAAGTTAAGGCAGCCATCGAAAATAACGGCGGAGTTTTAACAGACATGCAGGCGGTTGAGTTGCTTGCGGAAGTCGGCGGATATAACAGAAACGCCGAAACAGGTGAAAAATTCGATATTCTGCAATGGTCTGCGGTGTATAACCTTACGACGCGGGAGGGCGTAATTTTCGCCCATCGCAAAAAGGATAGCTTAGTCAAATTCGAAATTTAGAGAAGGTGATATGCAATGCTATTGATGAATTATAAGAAAATTTTGAAAAAAGGAGAGAAAACCATGAACGTTTTAGTAATAAACGGTTCGCCGAGGAGCGAGCGAAGTTCGAGTATGAAAGTAACGCGCGCATTTTTAGAGGGCGCGGGCTGGGAAAACGCGGAAATTATCGACGTTTCGAAAGTCAACGTAAGCGGTTGTACAGGTTGCTACTCCTGCTGGGAGAAAACGCCGGGGAAATGCGTAATCAAAGATGATATGGCAGAGATTTTGCCGAAAATTGTTGAGGCGGATGTGATGATAACGACGTTTCCATTGTACGGTTGCTATTTTCCGGGACAGTTGAAGTGTTTCAATGACCGAATGTTGCCGCTAGCTATGCCGTATATGGACAAAGACGCCGAGGCGGGCGGGCACCCAACGAGATTTGATTTGTCAAAACTTCGGGCGGCATATATTTCAACCTGCGGATTTTGGACGGCGGAGGGGAATTATGACCTTTTCGAAAAGCTGTTCGCGCGTAACGGAAGAGAAGTTAACTACAAAGAGTTTTGCGTATTTGTCGGGCAGGGCGGGTTGTTTGATGAAATGAACATAGCTGACGAACCCGAGTTAAAAGAAATAATTGACGAATACTTAGATATCGTTCGCCGCGCGGGGAAAGAGTTCGCGGCGGGGAAAATTGAGGCGGAAACGCAAAAGTTACTTGCCGAGCCTATGATTCCGCGCGAGATTTACGAGGCGGCGGCGGATTCGTCGTGGGAGGTTAATGAAGAAGACGAAAAAGCGACCGCTTCTCAGGAATGCGAAAAAAGCACGGACGTTCAAGCCGCCGCAAGCGACGAGGAGGACAGTTTAATTGCCACAAAAGAGATGGCGGCGACTTATAAACATGACGGTAAGGAGCGGGTTTTGGAAATGTGCTATACCGACATTGACAAAACCTATCAAATATTGCTAACCGAGCAAGGCGCGGAGGTTATAACGGATAATTTCAAGGAATATACCACGAGAATTGAAACGCCCTATTCGCTTTGGCAGGCAATCGGGCGCGGCGAGGTTTCGGGGACGATGGCACTACTTAAAAGAAAGTATAAGGTATTGGGCGATATGGCGATTATGATGAAATGGGATAAGTTGTTCGGTTGAGTTGAGGGAGGATTAGAAAATGACTGTTAGAAGAGCGAGCGAGCTGGCTTTTGACCCGCGTGAGCAAATGGGACGTATTTTCGCGCACGGGTTTTACGACCACGGATTACATGGTCTTTCTAAAGACAAAGCTGTGCTTTCAAAGGCGTTTGAACATATTTTTGATTTAGACAAATTTTATGTCACGGTTGAAGATGATGTGATCATGGGGTTTGTTGGTTGCAGCGATAAAAATCCGTCGCCGATTAAGCCGGATAAGAAGGTATTTGTTGAACATTTCGGATTTTTGCGTGGGAATATTGGGTTTAAAATAGTGAATAAGTATATGGTGAACAACAAATATCCGTTTGCGCTTACGCCGCAGACGGGCTCGATTGATTTCGTCGCGACCGCGCCGGAATATATGGGCAAGGGAGTAATGACTTCGCTTCTGTCTCACGTTATGAACGATTCGCCGTTTTCAGAATACGCATTGGAGGTTATCGACATCAACGCGCCTGCGATTCGACTGTATGAAAAATTAGGATTCCGTGAGGTTAAACGCGTTCCCGCACCAAAGGGGAGCGGACTTAAATATCTTGTATATATGAGGAGGATTTCAAATTGATTAAAATGGAAAACATTGAAAAGACGTTTGGCGGGCAGACTGTTTTGTCTGATGTCAGTTTCAACGTAAAAAAGGGTGAGATTTTCGGCTTGCTTGGCCCTTCGGGTGCGGGAAAGACGACGATTATCAACATACTTACCGGTATGCTTAAAGAGGACGGCGGAAATAAAGAAGTGATTGCGAATCCGCATGAAATCGGGATTATGCTGGACATCGGCGGGCTGTATCCGCACTTGAATTGCTTGGAAAACCTGAATTTGTACGCGCAAATTTACGGACTGCCGAAAAATAAGCCGATGGAAGTTTTGAAAACCGTTGGATTAGAAGATTCGGCGAAAAAGACGGTGTCAAAGCTCTCTCGCGGAATGACGCAGAGGCTTGCGCTTGCACGCGCGATATTGTATTCGCCGAAACTTTTGTTTTTAGACGAGCCGACGTCCGCGCTTGACCCGGGAACGTCTAAAGGGGTTTGTAAACTCTTGCAGGAGCTTCGAGAGCAGGGCGCGACGATATTTTTGACCACGCACAACATGGATGAGGCGTTAAAACTTTGCGATCGTATCGCTCTTTTGCATGATGGGAAGATTGTTGAGCAGGGCAATCCGAACGAAATTTGCGAGCGGTATAACTCGATAAAAACCGTGCCGGATTTAGAATCGGTATTCTTACAACTTACGGGGGTGGAATTATGAGAAACATAAAAGCCATATTTACTAAACAATTGAAAAGTTTTTTCAAAAATCCTTCACTATTCGGCACGCCTGCGTCGTTTTTGCTTATACCTTTTTTGATGCTTATGCTTACAGACGCGGGAGATGCCAGAGCGATTATTGTTTCGCAGTTCGTTCTTATGTTTGCGGGTATTTCGATGATAGGAAACGCATCTTATATTATCACCGAAGATCGTTCGACCATGAATTTGCGGTTTATGGGAATGGCGGGAGTTAAACCGTGGCAATATTTGATTGCGACAAGCGGAGTGTTCTTAATGGTATCACTCGGAGTTTTGTATTTATTCGGGCTTATGGCAGGATTTTCGGGCGAGGTTATGATCAATTTCCTAATTCTTTGTATGCTTGGCATAGTATGTTCGATATTGCTTGGAACGACACTTGGGCTTTCGAAATTTGCGCCGTTTACTATGATTATCGCATTAGTTTTGGGGATTGGCCCTATCTTTGCCGTCGCGAACGAAGCTTTAGCGAATATGTTCCGTTTCACTTTTGTTCAGCAGATGAATATTTTTATTCGGCAGACGGGCGGGACAATTCTTGAAATGCCTGATGGCACGGTTCAAGTCATCGAGGGGGTTGCAGCGATTCCTGAAGGCATGTTGCAAATCATGGCGATTAACGTTGCGGTTTTGCTTGTTCTGTTTATTGTGACGAATTTGAGAAACGGGCTTGACGGCGAGCGGTTGGCGAAAAAACGGGGTTAATGCGCAACGCGCCGTGGGGTTTTAGGGCGAATCTTTTTGTGGCTGCTGGGGCTAGCTTAAAACCTTTTTAGGGTATGCCCTAGGGCATAAGACCGTCAAGGGTATTGTCGAATACCCTTGACAAACCCCGAAAAACTTTTGACGGCAAAAGTTTTATCAAAACCGTCGCCTACTATGTCCGCGACTCACGCAAAAAGCGCGCAGGTACCCCGCTGGACATGAGGGCGACAGAAGTTAGCTAACCGCGTTCACGGAAAGACTAGCGAGATATACTGCCGCTTTCAGTTGAGCATTGCGGCTTTTGCCGCCGTAGGCACTTGACTAATACGTAGATGTTTGCACATCTTTATAGCGGCGCGGTCACAATAGCGCCATAGCGCGTGTGCGACGCATGTTTGATAAAACTTTTTAAAGTTTTTCGTGGATTGACAAGGATTTCGATAAATCCTTGTCATCCTGCCCTGACAAGGGCAAAAGGCGGCAACGACTTGATCTGAAAATCGGGTTTTAGGGCGAAGCCCTAAAAAAAAGAGTGCTTTCGCACTCTTTTTTAATATTCTCATTAATTAGTCTTCTTGAGGCGCAACCCGAATGTTGTTAAGCGCAGGTAAGAAAACGATATTAGCTTGTCGAGCCATAGCTTCAAACGCCTCGAAAATAGCTTGCATTTGATCATTGCCCGGAGCGCCGGCGCTGATTAGGATATGTTTAGCCGCGTATAAATCTGACAAACTTTCGTCTTCGCCAAGCGGACGCAACATGCCATCTTCAAAAGGTGCGATACGCATTATAATATGGTATCCGTGAGTAGTTCGAATTGGGCGGCTTACTTCGCCTATTGCAAGTTCACGAGTGCCTTGCTCGAACTCGGGAACCATTTCCATAGGTCCGAAAGTGTAACCGTCGGGATAGCTTGCCAAACCGGGATCTTCGCTGTATAAGTGCATTAAAGTGTCGAAATCTTCGCCCGCTTGAATTCTTGCGTAAATAGCGTCTGCTCTGCTTGTCGGACTTTCGTCGTCATCGTCGCCATTCATGTATGGCGCAAGCCTTGCTAATTCGTCAGGATTTTCCATTATCGCCTCGATAGTATTTTGTATTATACGCTGATTATCAAGAACATCTCTCCATTGAGATTCGCCGCGGAATCCGGCATCGCGCAGCGCCGAGTTAAATCCGCCCGGCTCCATTGCGTCAAAATGTTCACGAGTGCTTGAGATATGCTCGTTTACATGTTCTATTTCTTCTCTGCTTAATGAATTTGTGTTCAATCTTCGCGCTTCACGCAAGATAAGCGCTTCAGTCGCCGCCATTCTAACCGCTTCCTGGCGAACAGCTTCGCCGAACGTTAATCCGTCTCTGAACTCTACGTCATAGTCAAAATCCATGTGGTCGGGGAACATTTCGTTGTATTCCGGCCACAATGCGCTTTCGGCGTCTCTCATTCTAAAACTTACATCGTCCTCGGTAATGTTTACGCCGTCTACCGTTGCAACCGTCGCGCCACCGGTTCTAAAAAAGAAGAACCAAACCAGCGCCGCCGCCAAAATTAATGCCACCACTAAAATAATCCACTTTTTCATATTAATCGTTACCTCCGTTTTTATCTTGCTGTTTTTTCAAATTTTATTATACAAGGAGCATTATACACTATAATCTTCCAAAAGGAAAGCTTTTTTTAGAAATATTTTTATTTTGTTAATATATTCCGCCTCATCACCTTTTTTATGCGCGAGTTTGTAGCGGAAATTCGGAGTTTTGGCTTTTAAGTTCAGCTCTAGCTGAAGCGGGAATTTGTCGATAAAATCTACTATTCTCTGCATGTTAGGCGGATTTTCGGGCAAAAACTTGAAAATTACCTCATCACTCTTGCAAAGCACTTCGGTGATTTTAAGTTTCGACGCGATATTTTTTATAAGCGCGACTTCCATCAAATTTTTGACCGAATTCGGAACGTCGCCGAATCTGTCCTCCAATTCCGCGTAAGTGTCGGATAAATCTTGCTCGGTTTCGATTGCGGCGATTCGTTTGTACGCCGAAATTCGCAAATGGTGCGCGGCGATGTAATTTTCAGGAATGTAAGCGTTTACAGTGATGTCCACCAACGTATCGGCGTTTTTTTCGGGTGCTTGCCCGCGCGCTTCCTGCGTCGCTTCGGCTAGTAGTTTGCAATACAAATCGTAGCCGACGGCGTCCATGTGTCCATGCTGCTGCGCGCCGATAAGATTGCCCGCGCCGCGGATTTCAAGGTCGCGCAGGGCAATTTTGAACCCGCTTCCGAATTCGGTAAATTCGCGAATCGCGCGGAGGCGTTTTTCGGCAACTTCGGTTAGGATTTTGTCGCGGCGGAACGTTAGATAAGCGTATGCCAGACGATTGCTTCGCCCGACGCGTCCGCGAAGTTGGTACAACTGCGATAATCCCATTCGGTCGGCGTCTTCGATGATGATTGTGTTGACATTCGGGACGTCGAGCCCGGTTTCGATGATGGTTGTGCATACTAAAACGTCGATATTTCCCTCGTGTAAGTCGTGCATGACGTTTTCGAGCTCGCGCTCGGACATTTTTCCGTGTCCGACGCCGACGCGGGCTTCGGGAACCAGTTCGACGATTTTCGTCGCGACGCGGAATATGCCGTTGACGCGATTCGAGAGGTAAAACACCTGTCCGCCGCGGTCGAGTTCACGTTTAATCGCGTCCTTTATTACCTGCTCGTCGTATTCGAGAACATATGTCCCGACAGGGTAACGGTCTTTCGGCGGTTGATGAATCACGCTCATGTCACGGATTCCGACCATCGACATATGAAGTGTGCGCGGAATTGGTGTGGCTGTGAGGGTTAGAACGTCGATTTCTTTGCGGATTTCTTTGATTCGCTCTTTGTGCGCGACGCCGAATCGCTGTTCTTCGTCCACGATTAGGAATCCTAATTTTTTGAACTCAATATCTTTTTGTAAAAGTCGGTGCGTGCCGATGATTATGTCGATTTCGCCGGATTTGAGTTTGCGGATAATTTCCTTTTGTTCGGCAGGCGTGCGGAAGCGAGATAGCATTTCGACCGAAATCGCGAATTCTTTCATGCGTTTGCGGAATGTGTTAAAATGCTGATTCACCAAAATTGTGGTGGGCGCGAGGTAGGCGACTTGATAACCGTCAAGCACCGCCTTAAACGCCGCGCGGAGCGCAACCTCGGTTTTTCCGTAACCCACATCGCCGCACAGAAGCCTGTCCATTGGTCGGCGGCGCTGCATGTCCTTTTTCACTTCGTCGATGCTTATAAGTTGATCGTCGGTTTCTTCGTAGGGGAAACTGTCGTCGAATTGCCGTTGGAATTCGTTATCGGGAGAGTAGGCGATTCCTTGGATATTTTCGCGTGCGGCGTAAAGTTCAACAAGCTCTTTCGCCATATCAACGCACGCGGCGCGAACACGCTGTTTTGCGCGGTTCCACTCGGCGCCGCCGAGTTTATTTACCCGAACGGACGCGCCGTCTTTGCCGATATATTTGTAAACGTGGTCGAGCTGCTCGCTTGGCACATATAGAAGGTCGTCGCCCTTGTATTTAATTCGAATATAATCGCGGGTAATTCCAAGTATCGTTTTAGTTTCGATTCCCAAGTATTCACCGATTCCATGGTTTTGGTGAACCACGAAATCGCCGATGGAAAGATCGGTGAAGCTGTCGATTTTGTTGCCTTTGTTGCGGCCCGGGCGGCGAACACCTTTTTTCCTGCCGTCGCCGAAATGATCCGCGCCGAAGATTTCTTTGTCGCAGATTACCGCTAATTTCGCGGTTGGATATTCGAATCCGCCGTCGATTACGCCGTTGGTAACCATTACGCCGCCCGGCTTGGGCGGTTCGTCGAGGTCAGGCGAACAAGTCATCGAAATTCCCTCGTCTTGCAGGGATTGCGCAAAATTTTTGGCGCGAGATTCGCCGTTGACGAGGATAATCACTTGGTAATCTTGCTTTTGGTAGGATTTTATCGCTTGCACGGCGAATTCCATCTTGCCGTGGAACGTGCCGATTGATTTTGAGGTGATGCTGATTAGCTTTTTGGGCGGAAAATCGCTCGTTGGGTGGGAAAGCCCAGATATGCCGACGACTTGGTTGCCGAGTAGACGTTCCATAGTTTCATTATAGTCGCAGATGTAATGCTTCTCACCGTCGAACTGCGGAATAACGCCGCGGAGCAACATTTCGGCGACGGTTTCGGATACGTTTCGTTCCAGTTTTTCGGCGGATTCGGCAACGCGCGCGGGTTCGTCGAAAAATACGGTTGGACTGTCGATGTAATCCAGTAAATTCGGTAGTTTGTCGGGATAAATGAGACTGGATTTGCGTGATTTTTCGCAAATTGTAGTCGAATTATCGGGAGCATACTCGCTCTTGTCCCGCAGGGACCTAGAGCGAGTAGCCTCGGGGTATATCAGCGGGATATATTTCATTAGCGAGCGGGATAAGATGTAGCCTTTTTCCTCAAACTCTTGCCGTAGTGAAGGGAGCAGTATGATTTCTTCCGCCGGGGATATGCGCGCGGAATCGACCTTTTGAACGGTTAGCTGACTGTCGACATCGAATAATCTTATCGAATCTACGTCGGTGTCGAAGAATTCTATGCGGTATGGCATGGACGAATAGTGGGGAAAGAAGTCCAAAATCCCGCCGCGGAGGGAGAATTGCCCCTTTCCCTCCACCATATCCTCGCGGGTGTAGCCGATTGTTACCAGCGTTTCGCAAAGTTCGTTCAGATCGACCGTGCCGCCGACTTTGATTTCGGTGGTGAAAGTTTCGTAAAGTTCGCGCGGGAAAGTTGCCGACAGTACGGCATCGATTGTCGCTACGATTGTCAGCGGCTTTTTGGAAGTTTGCAGTTTGTCGAGCGCGGATAAGCGTTCGGTGATAATATCCCGTCCCACCGCTTCGACGTCGTAGAATAGCAACTCGGAATTTGGGAAAAACAGCACATTTTCCTCGCCGCTGAAGAATTTTAAGTCCTCAAAAAGTTTGCGGGCGGCGACGTGGGAGTGAGAGATTACAAGTTTGTGCACAGTTTGCGGCATACACGAAATAAGGTGCGCGCGACTGCTGTCCGACACACCTGTGACGCTGATTGGAGAAATTCCGTCAGCGATAGATTGTATAAGTTCAGAAAATACTTCGTTCATTTTATACCTCTATTGATTTGCGTGAAATCACGCGACCTTCCGCCGAAACTGCAAGACGGAAAATCCTCAACGTACCACTTGTACGCCTGCGGTTTTCTGCCTCTTGTTTCGACGAAATCTCACGCGATTTGACGCAAACTGGTTAATTGTACGCGTTCATTGCGGCGTTAATCCCACTTTTTACTATCGCTTCGATTGCCTCGGTGGCGGTTTTTGCCGTTTGGATAAGGATTTCTGTTTCTTTTTTCGTAAATTTGCCAAGAACGTAGTCGGCTGTGTCGAAATTTTCGTGCTTATCCGCGCCGATTCCGATTCGAACGCGGGAAAAATCTTCGCCGATGTGGGAGATAATGCTTTTGATTCCGTTGTGCCCGCCGCTTCCGCCGCCGGGGCGCAGGCGAAGCTTGCCGAGCGGCAAATCTATATCGTCATATATCACAATGATATTTTCGTTTTCAATTTTATAAAATTTCGCAAGGGCGGCAACACTTTCGCCGCTAAGGTTCATAAATGTTTGCGGTTTCGCGAGAATGACTTTTTTACCTGCGATTCTTGACTCGCAAACTTGCGCGCGATGTTTCGATTTGAAATCAGACTTGTTGCGCGAAAATATGCCGGATTTTTTTGGTGCGGCTTCTGATTGTGCGAGAAAATCCACAATATCGAAGCCGATGTTGTGCCGAGTGTTTACGTATTTAGTTCCCGGATTGCCGAGGCCGATGATTAGGTGCATGGTTGGTGTTCCTTTCGTTAGGGCGAAGTCCTATGCCTTTTTTGCGCCTGCGGACGCGGGGTCAAGGCGCGTTGCGCCTTAGACCATTTTTGCCGCTGCGGCGGCAGGCTTAAAACCTTTTAGGGTATGCCCTAGGGCATTGCGCGGGCGCGCGCGGCGCGGCAAGGACCAGTCCTTGCCAATCCAGCAAGTTTTTGCGCGTCAAAAACTTGACAAAAACCGTCGCCCTCCCCGACCACAACAAAAACCGTTGTGGCGGAACCGCGGGCGAAAGTTGCTGCAATCAACGCACCCTAACCAAACAATATCTCGCGCTTTTAGGCGCGTGTCGCTTTCGAGCGGAGCGCAGTGCTATATCTCGTTAATCTTTCCGCGAATGCGGTTCGCTAACTTGTGTCGCCCTCATGTCCAGCGGGGCACTCGCAAGTCGCTTTTTGACTTGTGGGTCGCGGACATAGTGGCGACGGTTTTGGTAAAACTTTTGCCGTCAAAAGTTTTTCGGGGATTATTAAGGGTGTTCGATAACACCCTTAATGCCACGGCGCAGCCGTGATGCCCGCAGAGCCTCGCTCTGAAAATGGGTTTTTAGGGCAAAGCCCTAAAAAATGCGCTTTAAGCATAAGCCTAAAGCGCATTTTATATGGGCTTAAGCCCTACCTTAAATTTACTTCACGATTTCAGTAACAACGCCCGAACCTACTGTTCTGCCACCCTCACGAATCGCGAAACGCAATCCGGTTTCGATAGCGATATTAGTAGTAAGCTCAACGCTCATAGTGATGTTATCTCCAGGCATACACATTTCAACGCCGTCAGGAAGATGAACAACGCCTGTAACGTCAGTCGTTCTAAAATAGAACTGCGGACGATAGTTAGTGAAGAACGGAGTATGACGTCCGCCCTCATCTTTAGTCAAAACGTAAACTTCGCCTTTAAAAGCTGTGTGCGGTTTGATTGAACCGGGTTTAGCCAAAACTTGGCCACGCTCGATTTCGTCTCTTGCAACACCACGAAGAAGTGCGCCGATGTTGTCGCCCGCTTCAGCGTAATCAAGAAGTTTTCTGAACATCTCGATACCTGTAACAACAACTTTACGAGACTCTTCAGAGAATCCAACGATTTCAACTTCTTCAGAAACGTTAAGTTGTCCACGCTCAACTCTACCTGTTGCAACTGTTCCACGACCTGAGATTGAGAACACGTCCTCGACAGGCATTAGGAACGGAAGGTCAGACTTACGCTCAGGAGTAGGAATATAGCTGTCAACAGCATCCATAAGTTCAAGAACACAAGCGCACTCAGGAGCGTCAGCAGTTGCGCCGCCCTCTAGGATTTTAAGCGCAGAACCTTTGATAATCGGAGTGTCGTCGCCCGGGAAATCGTACTCGTTTAGAAGTTCACGAACTTCCATTTCAACAAGTTCAAGAAGTTCAGGGTCGTCAACTTGGTCAACTTTGTTAAGGAATACCACGATGTGTGGAACTCCAACCTGACGAGATAGCAAGATATGCTCTCTTGTTTGAGGCATAGGGCCGTCAGCAGCTGATACAACCAAGATTGCGCCGTCCATTTGCGCCGCGCCTGTGATCATGTTTTTAACATAGTCGGCATGCCCGGGGCAGTCAACGTGCGCGTAGTGACGATTGTCAGTTTCGTACTCAACGTGAGAAGTAGAGATTGTTATACCTCTTTCTCTTTCTTCCGGAGCTTTGTCGATGTTGTCGTAAGATGTGAATTCAGCGCCGCCTTTCATACCTAAAACTTTAGTGATAGCAGCAGTAAGCGATGTTTTACCGTGGTCAACGTGACCGATTGTGCCGATGTTAACGTGCGGCTTATTTCTTTCAAATTTAGCTTTTGCCATGATGGTTTTCATCCTTCCTTTAATAAAAATTATTAGTTTTCAATATTTTACCACTAATTGTGCAAAAAATCAAGTGTTTTTTTAATCTTTTGAATTTTTCTAAAAGACAACGAAAATTACGTGAGATTTCGCCGAAAGACCAAAGGAGCGTGTATAAATATACCCGACTTTGGGCTTTCGGCGGAAGATTGCGCGATTTTCTAGTCTTTCTTGGTGCGTTCGGTAACGATCTTCTCCATAATGCTCTTCGGAACTTCGATAAAGTGGCTCGGTTCCATAATATACTGACCGCGACCTTGCGTTTTCGAGCGCAAGTCGGTCGCGTAGCCGAACATTTCTGAAAGCGGAACGTTCGCGGTGATTTCTTGCGCGCCTGAGCGTGCTTCCATCCCTTGAATTTGTCCGCGGCGTGAGTTTAAGTCGCCCATAACGTCGCCCATATACTCCTCAGGAACGTTAACAACAACTTTCATGATCGGCTCTAGGATTACCGGATTCGCCTTGCGGCAACCCTCTTTAAACGCCATAGAACCGGCAATTTTAAACGCCATTTCAGATGAGTCAACTTCATGGTACGAACCGTCATAAAGAGTAACTTTTACATCGACAACGTTGTAGCCGGCAAGAACGCCCGCTTCCATCGCGCCTTGAATTCCCGCATCAACCGCCGGAATATACTCTTTCGGAATGGCTCCACCCACGATTTTGTTGATAAATTCGTAGCCAACGCCGGGTTCTTGCGGTTCAATGGTCATTTTAACGTGACCATATTGACCTTTACCGCCCGACTGACGCGCGTATTTATGCTCGACGTCAGTTTTGTTGCGGATTGTCTCTTTGTAAGAAACTTGCGGCTTACCAACGTCCGCCTCAACTTTGAATTCGCGAAGCAAACGATCAACGATGATTTCCAAGTGAAGTTCGCCCATTCCCGCGATGATGGTTTGCCCCGTATCTTCGTCACTATACGTTCTGAAAGTCGGATCTTCCTCTGCCAATTTCGCAAGCGCGATACCCATTTTCTCTTGTCCCGCTTTGGTTTTCGGCTCAATCGCAACACGGATAACCGGCTCGGGGAATTCCATAGACTCAAGGATAATCGGAGATTTATCGTCGCAAAGCGTGTCGCCCGTAGTTGTATTTTTCAATCCAACCGCCGCGGCGATGTCGCCCGAGTAAACGATTTCTATATCCTCACGGTGATTCGCGTGCATTTGAAGGATACGTCCGATTCTTTCCTTATTATTGTCTTTAGTCGAGTTGTAAACGCCCGAACCTTTGTTGATAACCCCTGAATAAACACGGAAGAAGCAAAGCTTTCCAACAAACGGGTCGGTCGCGATTTTAAACGCCAATGCGCTAAACGGAGCGTCGTCGCTTGCCGGACGTTCGTCCTCTTCGCCGGTTTTCGGGTTAATCCCTTTAATCGCCGGAATATCAAGCGGCGACGGCATATACGCGATAACCGCGTCAAGCAGTTTTTGCACGCCTTTGTTACGGTAAGATGTTCCGCAAATTACCGGAATCATTTCAACCGCGATTGTCGCTGCACGAATTCCCGCTTTGATTTCAGCTTCGGTTATCTCTTCGCCTTCAAGGTATTTCATCATCAAGTCTTCGTCGATTGACGCGACCGCTTCAATCATTGCAGCGCGGAATTCTTCCGCTTTCGCTTGCATATCCGCCGGAATTTCTTCCTCACGGATGTCGTTGCCCTTATCGTCGTAATAGATGAACGCTTTCATAGTTACAAGGTCGATAATTCCCTTGAACTCATCCTCCGCGCCGATTGGTAACTGAATCGGAACCGCGTTACACTTCAAGCGGTCTTTCATCATTTCCACAACGTTGTAAAAATCCGCGCCCATGATGTCCATTTTATTAACGTATGCCATACGCGGAACTTGGTACTTGTCCGCCTGCCGCCAAACGGTTTCGGACTGCGGCTCAACGCCGCCTTTAGCGCAAAATACGGTAACACTACCGTCCAACACACGAAGTGAACGCTCAACCTCAACTGTGAAGTCAACGTGTCCCGGTGTGTCGATAATATTGATGCGGTGACCTTCCCATTGTGCCGTTGTTGCCGCCGACGTAATGGTTATGCCGCGTTCTTGCTCTTGCTCCATCCAGTCCATGGTCGCGGAACCCTCATGGGTTTCCCCGATTTTATGCACTCGACCGGTGTAGAACAAAATACGCTCGGTTGTAGTCGTTTTTCCCGCGTCAATATGCGCCATTATACCTATATTTCTCGTTTTTTCCAAACTAAATTGTCTAGCCATATTGCCTCCTACCATCTATAATGCGCGAATGCCTTATTAGCTTCCGCCATCTTATGAGTGTCTTCTCTTCTTTTTACTGCTCCGCCCGTTCCGTTTACAGCGTCCATAAGCTCGCCCGCAAGTCTTTGCGCCATTGTTTTCTCGTTACGCTTTCTTGAGAATAACGTAATCCAACGCAAACCTAACGTTTGACGGCGATCGGCACGCACTTCAATCGGAACTTGATAGTTTGCTCCACCAACACGTCTAGCCTTAACTTCTAATACAGGCATGATCGCATTCATAGCTTCTTCAAACACTTCAAGCGGATTTTTTCCTGTTTTTTCTTTTATGATGTCAAATGCATCATATACGATACCTTGCGCAACGCCCTTTTTACCGTCAAGCATTATACTGTTGATAAGACGAGTTACAATTTTATCATTGTACAACGGATCGGGTAAAACGTCACGCTTCGGTACAAAACCTCTTCTTGGCACTTAGCTTCCCTCCTATTAATTATGCGGTATTCACCGCAGGTACTCAGCGTGATTGGTTACACGCTGTTAGTGCTATATATTAAGCAATATAAAAGCACTAATTTCTTCATTAAAATTTAGTTTGCGCGATTAACACAAACTATGCGCCTTTTTTCGGGCGTTTTGCGCCGTACTTAGAGCGGCTTTGATTACGGTTAGCAGTTCCCGCGGTGTCAAGCGTTCCGCGAACAATGTGATAACGCACACCGGGAAGGTCTTTCACCCTACCGCCGCGAATAAGCACAACGCTATGTTCTTGCAAGTTATGTCCGATTCCCGGAATGTAAGCAGAAACTTCGATTCCGTTCGTCAAACGAACCCTTGCAACTTTTCGAAGCGCTGAATTCGGTTTTTTCGGCGTCATTGTTCTAACTGCCGTACAAACTCCGCGTTTTTGCGGTGAGCTTTGGTCTGTCGCTCGTTTCTTCAAGGAATTCATACCTTTTTGAAGTGCCGGAGCGGTAGACTTTTTCACACTTGTTTGTCGACCGTGACGTACTAGTTGATTAAAAGTTGGCAAATTTATCCTCCTTTCTTAGCATTTGCGTGAAATTACGCAATCTTTCGTCGAAAACGCTCGGTCGGGTATCTAATATACACTCTCCCTCACGTTTTCTACGAAACCTTACGCAATTTGACGCAAATTTAAAATTTTTATAGCTATATCGTTACAACGGCAACTGCCGTCGGAACTTCGATCTTACACAGTTTCGCAAGCTCTTTCATATCATGGGCTCGCTCGACCGTTACACCTTTTTTCTCGCACAATCGCAAAAACGATTTTACAACGTCAGCATCAGCGTCTTTCGCGACATAAGCAAGGCTTACGTTGCCCGCCTCTACTGCTTTTTTCGATTGTTTAAGTCCTGCAACCATACATTTTTCCTTCCTCAAAACCAAACGTTAATTCAGTATGGATAAAATTTCGAGTGCAGTTTGGATTTTGGAGCCGCGACGCTTTTGCGCGCTGTGTCCCGCCGCGTACATTGGTACGCAAGGGAGCGAAAAATCCAAAATGTGCCGAAATTTTATTCATCCGTATAGCCTGATGTGGTGTAGACATCTATATCACGATACTGCGGCATTCCTGTTCCGGCAGGGACAAGTTTTCCGATGATTACGTTCTCTTTCAGCCCCATCAACGGATCAATTTTACCTTTAATCGCCGCGTCTGTCAACACTTTTGTAGTTTCCTGGAACGCCGCCGCAGATAGGAATGAATCCGTTGCAAGCGATGCTTTCGTAATCCCCAAAAGTGTAACCGTGCATTGCGCCGGCATACCGCCGCTTGCTTCCGCCGCCGCGTTTTCACGCGCAAGCTCGAGCCGCTCGACATATCCGCCGGATAGCAGCCCGGTATCGCCCGCGTCGTCAATTTTCAGTTTGCGTAACATCTGACGAACGATAACTTCGATATGCTTATCGTTAATATCAACACCCTGCATACGGTAAACACGCTGAACTTCTTGAATCAAGTAGTTTTGCACCGCGGTCTCGCCCTTGATTTTCAATATGTCATGAGGATTGATTGAACCTTCGGTAAGCTCGTCGCCCGCCAAAAGCTCGTCATCCTCTTTTACCTTAATCCTTGAACCGTAAGGGATAAGATACGTTTCCATATCGCCGGTTTTGTCGTTCATAACGATAATTTCGCGCTTTTTCTTGTTATCGCTGAACTTAACTTTTCCGTCGATTTCGGTAACGATTGCAAGCCCTTTCGGTTTTCGCGCCTCAAAAAGTTCCTCAACACGCGGAAGACCTTGCGTGATGTCCGCGCCCGCGACACCGCCGGTGTGGAAGGTTCTCATCGTAAGCTGCGTTCCCGGCTCGCCGATGGATTGCGCGGCAATGATTCCGACAGCTTCGCCAACGTTAACAGGTTGTGCGCTTGCCAAGTCATAGCCGTAACACTTCGCGCACACGCCGATTTCGCTATGACACTTCAACACAGAGCGAATTTTAACTTCGGTAACCCCTGCGTCAACAATTTCTTGCGCCTGTAAATCAGAAATATATTCTCCCGCCGCTACGATTACTTTCTTCTTGCCCGGAACGACAACATCTTCAATCACGCATCTTCCCGGCAAACGGTCGATAAGCGGCTCTAACATCTCGTTTCCGTCTTTGATGTCCATAACAGTAATTCCCTCAACCGTTCCGCAGTCAATTTCGCGAACGATAACATCTTGCGAAACGTCAACCAAACGACGGGTCAGATATCCCGAGTCCGCTGTTCTAAGGGCGGTGTCGGCAAGACCTTTACGCGCTCCATGCGTCGAGATAAAGTACTCAAGTACGTTCAGTCCCTCACGGAAGTTCGCGCGAATCGGGATTTCAATTGTTCTACCCGACGTATCCGCCATAAGTCCGCGCATTCCCGCAAGCTGACGAATCTGATTGATACTTCCCCTCGCGCCCGAATGAGCCATCATGTATATCGGATTCAAGCGATCAAGGTTATCCATCAACGCTTTGGTAATATTGTTGTTCGTTTCGGTCCAAGTATTGATAACCGCGTGATACCGCTCTTCGTCGGTCAGCATACCGCGGCGGAATTGTTTGATAATGGTTTCGATTTTCTCCTCGGCGGCTTCAAGATGTTTCGTTTTCGCCTCGGGGATAACCATATCCGCAATCCCGATTGTAATCGCGCCTTGCGTCGAATATTTAAAGCCAAGCGCCTTGATTTTGTCAAGCAAAATTGCGGTGTTTGTCGTTCCGTGGGTTTTAATGTTCTTGTCCACGATAACGCCGAGCATATTTTTATCGACAAGGAAGTCAACTTCCAAGTCAAACAAAAATTCGGGATCATTTCTGTCAACAAATCCTAAATCCTGCGGAATATGTTCGTTAAATATCGCACGTCCGACGGTTGTGGAGATCAATTTTGTCTTGATCTCGCCGTCGATTTCTTTTTCAATCCGAATTTTGATTGGCGCGTGAAGCCCGACGGTATTATTGTCATATGCCAAAATCGCCTCTTCGATTGACGCGAAAATTTTGCCGTCACCGATTTCGCCCGGGATTTCGATGGTAAGATAATACGCGCCAAGCACCATATCCTGCGTCGGAACCGCGACAGGTTTTCCGTCCTGCGGTTTTAGCAGGTTGTTCGCCGATAACATCAAGAATCTCGCTTCCGCTTGCGCTTCGGCGGACAGAGGAACGTGAACCGCCATTTGGTCGCCGTCGAAGTCGGCGTTATACGCCGTACAAACAAGCGGATGAAGTTTCAGCGCGCGTCCTTCAACCAATACAGGCTCAAACGCCTGGATTCCAAGTCTATGCAACGTCGGCGCGCGGTTAAGCAGAACTGGGTGTTCGTTGATAACTTCTTCCAAAACGTCCCAAACTTCGCTGCGAACGCGCTCAACCATGCGTTTTGCGGATTTTATATTGTGCGCCAATCCGTCGTTAACCAACTTTTTCATCACGAACGGTTTGAACAATTCAAGCGCCATCTCTTTCGGCAATCCGCATTGATAAATTTTCAATTCCGGACCGACAACGATAACCGAACGACCCGAATAGTCAACACGTTTTCCAAGCAAGTTTTGACGGAATCGCCCTTGCTTTCCTTTAAGCATGTCTGAAAGCGATTTAAGCGGCCGATTTCCGGGCCCGGTAACAGGGCGACCGCGACGTCCATTGTCAATCAAGGCGTCAACCGCTTCTTGCAACATACGTTTCTCGTTACGCACGATAATTTCGGGTGCGCCAAGGTCTAAAAGCCGCTTCAAACGGTTATTTCTGTTGATTACGCGACGATAAAGGTCGTTTAGGTCGCTTGTCGCGAAACGTCCGCCGTCAAGCTGAACCATCGGACGTATTTCCGGGGGAATGACGGGAACGACGCTCATAACCATCCATTCGGGCAGATTCCCCGACTGGCGGAATGATTCCATAACTTCAAGGCGGCGAGTAGTTCTGATTTTCTTTTGCCCTTTCGCGCTTTGAAGCGTAGATTTAAGTTCCTCAACTTGCGCTTCCAGGTCGATTTCCTGTAACAATTCGAGAACCGCCTCTGCTCCCATTCCCGCGCGGAAACGGTCGCCGTATTTCTCTTGCTCTTCGCGATATTCTTTCTCGCTTAAAATTTGATACTTCACAAGTCCGGTTTTGCCCGGGTCGATTACCACATATGCGGCAAAATATAACACTTTTTCGAGCGAACGCGGCGACATGTCAAGAATCAAGCCCATTCGGCTTGGGATTCCTTTGAAATACCAAATATGTGATACCGGAACGGCAAGCTCGATATGCCCCATTCGTTCACGGCGCACTTTTGAACGGGTAACTTCAACCCCGCACTTATCGCACACAACGCCCTTGTAGCGCACGCGCTTATACTTTCCGCAGTGGCATTCCCAGTCCTTTTGAGGCCCGAAAATCCGCTCGCAGAATAAACCGTTCTGTTCGGGTTTCAGCGTTCGGTAATTAATCGTCTCCGGCTTTTTCACCTCACCGCGAGACCATTCTCTTATTTTCTCCGGAGACGCGAGACCGATTCGCATCGCCTCAAAATTAGTAAATTCGCTCAAATTATACACCCTTTCTTTTCGTTGTAGGGTAAAACTTCTTCTTTGCGCTTACAGCGCCCGTTTAAAACCTTTTTAGGGGATGCCCTGAGGGCTTATGTCCTGCCGGACGGGCGGTAAGGGCTCTGCCCTTACCAATCCCGGTCGCCTATGGACACAAACGCCAAAAAACAGCGATTTGCGCCAAAGCCGGCGACAGAAAAACTGGGTTAGCTAACCGCATTCGCGGAAAGATTAACGAGATATAGTGCCGCTATCGTTCGAAAGCGACCCGCGCCTAAAAGCGCGAGATGTTGGTTGAATAGAGTGCTTTGTTTGCACTAGCTTTCGCCCGCGGTTCCGCCAGCGGGGCACCCGCGCGTTTTTTGCGTGGGTCGCGGCGGGGAGGGCGACGGTTTTTGTCAAGTTTTTCCCGCGCAAAAACTTGCTGGATTGGCAAGGACTGGTCCTTGCCGCGCTGCGCGCGCCCGCGCAATGCCACAGAGCCTCGCTCTGAAATTGAGTTTTTAGGGCAAAGCCCTAAAAGCCCGCCGCCGTTGGCGGCAAATACGCGCTTGTCAGCGCAAGACAGCCCTGCGCCGCAGGGTGCTAAATCAAATCGTCGTCATCGTCGCTGTCAAATTCGTCGTCTAAATCCTCGTCCAAATCTTCTCCGTCAACAACTTCAAATCCGGTGGAAATTTCGTCATCCATCGCGTCGCTGTCATACGTTTCGTCACCACCGTCAGCTAATGCCTCGTCGTCATCATCGTCGTCATCGTCGCGGCTCCAGTCTTCAAGTTCTCTCTTCGCGACATCTCCCTCGCGACCCGCGATGTTAACAGCCAACGGTTCCGGATCTTCATCGGTAGATTCTCGAATCGCAATTTCCTGTCCGTCGCCGTCAAGGACCTTAACGTCCAACGACAAACTTTGCAATTCCTTAATCAAAACTTTAAACGATTCGGGAATTCCCGGCGTCGGAATATTTTCGCCTTTTACGATAGCCTCGTAAGTTTTCACACGACCGACAATATCGTCCGACTTAACCGTCAAAATTTCCTGCAACGTATATGCCGCGCCGTAAGCCTCAAGCGCCCAAACTTCCATCTCTCCGAAACGCTGCCCTCCGAACTGGGCTTTACCGCCGAGCGGCTGTTGCGTAACCAGTGAGTATGGCCCCGTTGAACGAGCATGAATTTTGTCATCAACCAAGTGAGCAAGTTTCAAATAGTACATATATCCAACCGTAACGCGGTTGTTAAACGGTTCGCCCGTTCGTCCGTCGTAAAGCACGGTCTTACCGTCACGGTCATAGCCCGCCTCTTCAAGTGTGTCCATAACCGCGTCCTCGTTCGCCCCGTCAAATACGGGAGTTGCGATTTTCCAGCCAAGCGCTTTCGCCGCGTAACCTAAGTGAACTTCAAGCACCTGACCGATATTCATACGAGAGGGAACCCCCAGCGGATTAAGCACAATTTCAAGCGGAGTTCCGTCCGGCAAGAACGGCATGTCCTCTTCCGGAAGTATGCGAGAAATAACACCTTTGTTTCCGTGCCGTCCCGCCATTTTATCTCCAACCGATATTTTACGCTTCTGCGCGATGTAAACCCGCACAAGCTGATTCACGCCCGGCGCCAACTCGTCGCCGTTCAGGCGATTAAACACTTTAACGTCAACGATAATTCCCGATTCACCATGAGGAACTCGCATAGAAGTATCGCGAACCTCCCGGGCTTTTTCGCCGAATATCGCGCGAAGCAATCTCTCTTCCGCAGTAAGTTCGGTTTCCCCTTTCGGCGTAACTTTTCCAACCAATATATCGCCCGCGCGAACTTCCGCACCGATACGGATAATTCCGCGCTCGTCGAGATCGCGCAACGCGTCCTCGCCGACATTCGGAATGTCGCGTGTAATTTCTTCCGGCCCGATTTTAGTGTCACGCGCGTCAAGTTCGTACTCTTCGATATGGATAGAGGTGAAAATATCTTCTTTCACCAATTTTTCATTAATAAGTATCGCGTCCTCGTAGTTATAACCTTCCCAAGTCATAAATCCGATTAGCATATTGCGTCCAAGCGCGATCTCGCCATTGTCGGTAGATGGGCCGTCCGCGATAATTTCTCCCTTTTTCACTTTATCGCCCTGTGAAACGATCGGACGCTGATTTATGCAAGTTCCTTGGTTCGAACGCATAAATTTGCGTAATTTATATTCGCTGACCTTGCCTTTACCGTATTTCACCAAAATTTCGTTCGCCGTAACCTTTTCAACAACACCGTCGTCCTCGGCAAGGATTACAACACCCGAGTCGCGCGCCGCTTTGTATTCCATTCCCGTTCCGATAATTGGAGATTCGGGGATAAGAAGCGGAACGGCTTGCCGTTGCATGTTTGATCCCATAAGTGCGCGATTTGCGTCGTCGTTCTCAAGGAACGGAATCATCGCGGTCGCGACCGACACAACCTGCTTCGGCGAAACGTCCATATAGTCAACTTTTTCTTTTTCAACTTCCAAAAATTCGTCACGATAACGCGTAACAACACGATTATTCACGAACTCGCGCTTCTCGTTCAAAATTTCATTCGCCTGCGCGACGAAATATTCATCCTCAACGTCGGCTGTCATATATTCGATTTCGTCAGTAACGATTTGCTTCTTCTTATTCACTTTTTGGTACGGCGCTTCGATAAATCCGTACTCGTTCACGCGCGCATACGTACTCAGCGAGTTGATAAGTCCGATATTCGGACCCTCAGGCGTTTCGATAGGACAAATTCGCCCGTAATGCGTATGATGAACGTCACGAACTTCGTATCCCGCGCGATCACGCGAAAGTCCGCCCGGCCCAAGCGCGGATAGACGTCGTCTATGCGTAAGCGCCGTCAAAGGATTGGTTTGGTCCATAAACTGCGACAACTGCGAGCTTCCGAAAAACTCTTTAATCGCCGAAGTTACGGGGCGAATGTTGATAAGCGCTTGCGGCGTAATATCTTCCGCGCCCTGGATTGTCATTCTCTCACGAACAACACGTTCCATGCGCGAAAGTCCGATTCGGAATTGGTTTTGCAAAAGCTCGCCCACACTGCGCAAGCGGCGATTTCCCAAATGGTCGATATCGTCAACGTCGCCGACGCCGTATGCAAGATTTCCTATATAACTGATACTTGCGATAATGTCGTCAATCAAAACGTGACGCGGAATAAGCTCATCAATTCGCTCTTTTATTTCGGCTTTGAAGTCATCGTCCATCTTTTTATGTTTATCCATAATCTCGGAAAGCACGCTGTATCTAACTTTTTCGATAATACCAAGCTCTTTTTTCGGATCAAAGTCAACGAAATCTTTCATGTGCACCATGTTGTTTGAAATTACCTTAATCGACTTGCCGTCAACATCGACATAAACAACGTTAACCGCCGCCGATTCAAGCTTTTTCACCGAATCATGATTGAACACTTCGCCTTTTTTCACCAAAATCTCGCCGGTTTCGGGATTTACAACATTCTCGAAAGCCTTCTGCCCCAAAAGGCGAGATAGAAGTCCGAGTTTCTTATTAAATTTATAGCGTCCGACTTTCGCCAAGTCATATCTTTTCGGATCGAAGAATAAACTTGTCAAAAGCGACTGCGCCGACTCAACCGCAGGCGGCTCGCCGGGACGAAGCTTTCTGTAAATCTCAACAAGCCCCTCTTCCCGCGTTTTTGTCGTGTCTTTTTCAAGCGTCGCAAGAATTTGCGGGGTTTCACCGAACAATTCTACAATTTCCGCGTCAGAACCGACTCCAAGCGCGCGAACAAGGACAGTAACAGGAATTTTCCGCGTTCTATCCACGCGAACATAGCAAATGTCGTTGCTGTCCGTTTCATATTCAAGCCACGCGCCTCGATTTGGAATCAACTGCGCCGTAAACAGTTTTTTACCTACTTTATCGAAAGCAAACGAAAAATAAACCGACGGCGAGCGAACAAGCTGACTTACCACAACGCGTTCCGCGCCGTTGATAATAAATGTTCCCTCCTCGGTCATAAGTGGGAAATCGCCCATGAAGATGCTTTGCTCTTTCACTTCGCCGGTTTCCTTATTGATCAAGCGAACCTTAACGCGCAACGGCTTAGAGTAAGTCGTATCACGTTCGCGGCTCTTTTCAACCGAATATTTCGGCTCAGCGTCAAGAGAATAGTCAATAAATTCAAGCGCCAAATTCCCCGTATAATCCATAATAGGTGACACATCGCGAAAAACTTCTCTTATCCCTTCGTCCAAAAACCACTGATATGAATTCTTCTGAACCTCAATCAGATTGGGCATTTCCAGCACTTCGTCAATTTTCGCGTAACTCATCCGAGTGTTTTTACCCAATTGCACAGGATTTACCAAATATATCACCTCATTAAAATAATTAACAATTGCAGAAAAATTTTGCCCGAACCGGGCAAAATTCCAGTTTAATCCAAACCGCTCAAACTCCTTTAATCACAAGTGTTTGTCGATTTTTGGACATGCTCCTGGACATACATGCAGACAGTAATTGTATCACACTAATTATCGGTTGTCAACTTTTTTTTGGAAATTTTTGAAGATTTTTTGAATAAATTTTGAAACCTTCGGGTGCGAACCTAAAAAAGCCCGCTCCCGAAGGTATAAAGGTTTTGATTTCAATTAAAACTAAAGTTGCTTAAAACAGTCCGCTGATTCTGCCACTTTCGTCAACGTCAATCCGCTCGGCTGACGGGGATTTCGGCAATCCGGGGATTGTCATTATATCGCCCGTCAGCGCGACGACAAATCCCGCGCCGGCGGAGATTCGAACATTCCGAACTGTCACCGTAAACCCTGTTGGCGCGCACAATTTTGATGCGTCGTCCGAAAACGAGTACTGCGTTTTCGCCATACATATCGGAAGTTCGCCGAATCCTAATTTTTCAAGCCGCGCGATGTCTTTTTCCGCCGCAGTTGTGAATGCCACGTCGATTCCGCGGTAAATTTTTTGAACAATCGCTTCGATTTTGTCGTGTATCGGCATTCGTACGTCATACGCGAATTCAATATTTGGATTAGCATTGTTGTTGGCAAGTTCAACAACCGTTTTTGCCAACTCTTCGCCGCCCGCTCCGCCGCGGGCGTGAACTTCGCAAACCACCGCTTTTACGCCAAGTTTCGCGCATTGCGCAATGATCAGTTTATGCTCGTCATCGGTATCGGTCGGGAAGCGGTTAATCGCCACAACGGCGGGAATATCAAAGTTTCGGATGTTTTCGATATGCCGCAGTAAGTTCGGCATTCCGTCGGCAAGATTTCCACCGCCGTGATGTTTCAACGCGCGAACGGTTGCCACAATCACTGCCGCCGCGGGAATCAATCCGCCAATTCGGCATTTTATGTCGATAAACTTCTCCGCGCCCAAGTCCGCGCCGAAGCCCGATTCTGTAACCGCGTAATCGCCGAATTTAAGCGCCATTCGCGTTGCCATCAGGCTATTGCAGCCATGGGCGATATTCGCGAACGGGCCGCCGTGAACGAAGGCGGGCGTGTGTTCCAACGTTTGAACCAAATTTGGTTTTAGCGCGTCCTTTAACAGCGCAGCCATCGCACCGTTCGCGCCAAGTTCGGCGGCGGTTACGGGCGTGTCGTCGCGGGTGTAGCCGATTATGATTTTGCCTAACTTTTCCTTCAAATCCAAAATATCACGCGAGAGGCACAAGGTCGCCATAACCTCCGACGCAACGGTGATGTCGAAGCCGTCCTGTCGCGGCACTCCGTGCGCGACACCGCCAAGCCCGCAAGTGATATTGCGCAGTTGCCGGTCGTTCATGTCCACGCAACGCTTCCATGTGATTTTGCGCACGTCAATACCCAGCGCGTTACCTTGCTGAATATGATTATCAATCATCGCGGCAAGCAAGTTGTTCGCCGCGCCGATTGCATGAATGTCGCCGGTGAAGTGGAGATTAATGTCCTCCATCGGAACCACCTGCGCGTATCCGCCGCCCGCCGCGCCGCCTTTAACGCCGAATACGGGTCCGAGCGACGGCTCGCGCAGCGCGATTGCCGTTTTTTTGCCGAGTTTAGATAATGCGTCGCCAAGTCCGACGGTTACGGTGGTTTTGCCCTCGCCCGCAGGAGTTGGAGTCATTGCTGTAACAAGAATCAGCTTGCCGTCCGGCTTGTTTTCGTAATTTTTTAGGATATTGTAGTTGATTTTCGCTTTGTAATCGCCGTAAAGTTCGAGATTGTCACGTGTTATGCCAAATTTTGCGGCAACTTCTTCGATTGGTTTCATCACGCACTCTTGCGCGATTTGGATATCGGTTTTCATGGTTTTCATCTCCTTTATTGTTTATAATTAATGATAGTTGATTTGCTTAATCTTTTTTGATTTTTTCCTTTATTTTTCGAATCAAAAATCCAATTACGGTTCCCAAGAAAGGCGCCACAACAGCAGGAAGCCAAACCTCGGAATGCCTCACAGGCAGTATGGATATAGCTATTACAAAACCGAATATTGCGAATAGAAACGGATATATCCATTTTAAGCGTGCGTTGAATAATTGTAAAATAAGCGAACATACAAATGAGGTAATAGTCGTTACGGGATAAAAAATCAGAAGTACGAATCCAAAATAATTAGCACTATCCGTGATAGATATACCATATAAAAATATTAGCAAGTAAATAATAAGCGAGATGCCATAACAAACAAAATCAGTAATGTATTTTTTATAATTCATACTTTTCATCTCCCTTTTGTTACATTTGCGTTAAGTATACCGCACTTTTCATTAAAAATCAATTAAAATTGTTGAAAATTACAAACTTTAATGTTACAATACCTCATATGAAAATTAACAAAACATTTAAAATCATAGGCGGAATGACCGTAATCACTCTGTTCGCCAGAGTTTGCGGTCTTTTGCGCGTAATTTTGTTCGCCCGGCTTTTCGGTACGGGATTTGAGGCGGACGTTTTTCTTGCTGCGTCAAGAGTGCCGATTATGTTTTTCGATTTAACCCTTGGCGCGGCGATTATGGCGACATTTATTCCGGTGTTTAACAAAAAACTAACATTGTTCGGCGAAAAAGACGCGAACCTTTTCGCCAATAATTTTATGAACATTGTTACGTTTATCACGTTTGTACTTTGCTTGCTCGGCGTAATATTTTCACGCCAAATCGTCGGCGTAATGGTTCCGGGATTTGACGCCGAAAAGGCGGCGGCGACTGCCGAAATGCTGCAACTTCTTTTCCCGATTATCATTTTCACCGCGTTGGCGTTTACTTCGGTCGGAATTTTACAATCGCTCGGCGAATTTAATATCCCCGCGATGATTAGCCTTGTATCCAACGGAATTATGATACTTTATTTCCTTATATTCGGGCGGCGGTTCGGGATTTTCGGAGTCGCGATGGCGATGCTTTTCGGTTGGAGTATGCAGTTTTTGATACAAATTCCGGCGCTGATTAAAAAAGGTTTCCGCTATAAATTGATACTAAACTTTAAGGATTCGGCAATGCGTGAGGTTGTAAAACTCGCAATTCCTGTGCTTATAAGTTCGTGGGGGCAGCCGCTTGGCGCGATAATTGGCATGATGTTTGCTTCCGGATTCGCCCGCGGCGCGGTTGCGGGACTTGATTACGCAAATACTTTGTATATCTCGGGCGTTGCGGTTCTTACATTTGCGGTGACGAACTTTATATTTCCAAAATTATCTCGCCTAAATGCGGCGGGCGATGACGAGGAATTTAAGCAAACTGTAAGAACATCGGTTTCCTACACTACATATGTAATAATGCCGATAATGGCTTTGTTTATTGCGCTTTCTACGCCGATAATCCGGCTTTTATACGGCGGCGGAGCGTTCGACTACTATTCAATCGCGCTTGTATCCGCGCCACTTATGTTTTATTCGCTCGGAATGGTGTCGTTTTCGATTACCGAAATATTAAATCGAACATTCTTCGCGACGCAGGACGGCAAAACGCCGATGATCGCGTCAATTATCGGAATCGCGTGCAACGTCGCACTATCCGCTTACCTTATATTCGTGCAAGGGTTCGGCGTTTGGGCGTTGGCGCTTTCCGCCGCGGTCGGAATGACAGTGACGGCGGTAATTCTTATGAGCGTAATCGCAAAACGTCGAAAAGGCATGTTAAACCGCGCGTTTGTGGCGAATCTTTTGAAAACCATATTCTGCGGCGCAGGAGCGGCTGTAACTGCCGCTCATATATATTCATTTGTAGCCGCAAACTTAGGCGGGGCAGGGATTTTCTCGCAAATCGCAAAACTTTTTCTTGCGTCGGCGGGCGCGGTTGTGGTATACTTGATATTGTGTTGGATTTTCCAAGTTAAGGAACAGCAAGGGTTGGTGGCGAAGGTTCTTGGGAAAAAGGAGTCGGCGAAATGAAGAAACTTATGGTGATTTTATTGGTTTTAGCGATGATATTTTCGCTGACCGCGTGCTTTGGCGGCAATGAGTATGATTGCGAATATCACATAAGCGATAGCGATAACAATTACATAAACGATAGCAATGGCGAGGAAGACGAAATTGTTAACAACGCCCAGCTTATTTGGGACGGCGACTGGCATTTGTTAGAGGGGTCTGACGAGTTAAGTCCGCTTTTAATTGGCGAATGGGCGCATTCCGGAACATATGGGTGTAGTGAATTTTTCCCCGCGATTGATACAAGTATAGCTTACATCTTTAATTCCGACGGTAGTGGTTGGCGCCCGCATTATTTCTTCAATGCCGATGACCGCACATGGACGCCGGGTGAGCAGACTTTCTACTGGACTACCGGACCATTGGGTTATGAGCCTTACGGCGCGGAAGATTTTACCGCTTACGGCATATTGTTGTTGTGGGACGAGGACGGAGAACCTTTGCCTATGCATACCGGAAGTTTCTATGCCTATAATTATTTTATATCGCACGATGGATTGCTATCTCTCCCCGCTCGATTCGCAACAGGCGAAACGCCCGTTTTCCGACGGGTGCGGTGAGAGAACAATCCTCAGTCACTTCGTGACAGCTCCTTTGCCAAAGGAGCCAAAAAGCCCCCTTAGGCAAAGGGGGTGCCGTGAAACGGCGGGGGATTGTGATTTTTCAGGACACAACCCTAACAAAATTTGATATTCAATTATGCGAGGTGAAATTCGTATGACAAATAAAAATAACCCTACCGAAACGCACGGCTTGTTTCAAACTATACTTTCGTATCTATGGTGGATTGTGCAGCAAAGCATAGTCTACAAAGTGCTGACCAAATTTTATTCCTCAATATCGGCGCAATTGCAGAGCAGCCGAATTTTAGGCAAGTTCCGCGCGGAAGATACGGGGAGGCTAACCGAAAACAGCCTGTGGTACCGAGGCACGCGAAAAGTTTTCGCGTTTTCGGACAGTAAACGCTTGGGTGCGGCGGTTGACTCGACCATAGAGGGAAGTATGTTTATTAAATCCGCGAATTATCTTTTGCATAACTTACTTGCGTTGAATCTCAAATTTATCGGATATTTGGCGGGAACCGCGGTTTTGATTAATATTATAATAACGGCGATAGGCGGCAGTTGGCCGGGCATTCCGGCAGGCGCTATCGCTATTGTCAGTTTTATATTTACGCGGTTGGATATAAATGTTATGGCGTATCTGCAAGATTCCGCGATTGTAAGGTTTTTTGAGTATACCTTGGATATTAAATTTAATTTCGAATTTTTCTATAAAACTAAAACTAAGGGCAACAGCCGCATCATGTGTGCCATTATTTTCGGCGTTTTCGCGGGATTTATATCTGTCCTGTCGCCGCTTTTCGGAGTTGCGTTTATTTTAGGACTTGCGTTTATGTTTATGGTGTTTTACAAACCTATCGCGGGCGCGTTTTTCGCGGTGTTTCTCGCGCCGATTATTCCGACCATGGCAATTGCGGGACTGTGCCTGCTTACATTAATATCACTGATTATAAATTCCATTACAACGCGTCATTTTAAATGGAAGTTCGATTTTCTCGGATTCTTAGTTATGAATTTGATGTTGGTATTGCTTATTTCCGCCGCGACTTCGTTTGTCCGCGTGACAAGTTTGCAAATTTTCGCGATTTACGCGATATTTATCTCGTTTTATTTCGTTTTGACAAATTTGATTACAAGCCGCAAGCAGTTGTATGCACTTCTGACTGTATTCGTAATTTCCGGCCTGTTGGTGTCGCTTTACGGACTTATGCAATACTTTTTCGGTATCGGAACCACCGCCTCTTGGGTGGATGAGGAAATGTTCGCGACGTTGAGTACAAGAGTGTACTCAACTCTTGAAAACCCGAATGTTTTGGGAACTTATCTGCTTTTGGTTATCCCTGTTTCAATCGCGCTTATGTGGAGCAACAAAAAGCCGCTTACCAAAATTATGTTCGCGGGAATTGTAGGAATAATGTTCGTAACCTTATTGTTCACATATTCGCGCGGGTGTTGGATTGCGATTATGGTTGCAGCGGCGATGTATATTACTTTCGTTAAGGGCAAATTATGGGGGCTTGCGTTGCTTGCCATACCGTTTATTCCGATTATTTTGAATTTGATTCCGCAAAATGTTATCGAGCGTATCACCAGTATCGGGAATTTGGAAGATACGTCGTCGAATTATCGACTAAATATTTGGCTCGGTTCGCTTAATATGTTGCGCGATTGGTGGGTCAGCGGAATTGGGCTCGGAACCGACGCGTTTATGCAGGTTTATCCGTTTTACGCGTTTAGCGGCGCGTTCGCGTCACATTCGCACAATTTGTATATGCAAATTATGATTGAAAACGGAATTATCGGATTTACGTTGTTTATACTGGTTATCGTGTTCGCGTTTAAGTCGCTTGCGTTTTCGTGGGATAGGTCGCTTGCGCATCCGCAGTGGCACGCACGTAAAAAGGCGCACTCGGATAAGCTGTCCACCATTCCAATCGCGCTTAGCGCGGCGATTGTCGGATTTATGGTGCAGGGTATTTTCGATCACGCGCTTTACAATTACCGAGTTTTCCTTATGTTTTGGATGGTAATTGCTTTCGCGTCGTTGTGTAAATTTGTCGCGAAGGAAGAATCGGCGGCAAAAGGAGATGTTGCGGTTGATTAGGGTTTTGCACGTTTTAAGCGATACAAATATCGGCGGGGCGGGGCGGCTGTTGCTTAACCAACTTAAACATTTCGATAGAGATCAATTTTTGATAAAGGTAGTTCTGCCGAAAGGCAGTTTGCTAAAACCGGAAGTTGAAAGTTTGGGATATGAAGTGATTGAAACGGCGCACGGCGCGGATAAATCGCTGGATTTTAAGGCGATTCCCGAGTTTATGCGAATTTTCAAGGCGGAACGCCCGAATATCGTACATGCGCACTCGTCACTATCTGCCAGAATCGCGGCAAGGCTACAAAGAGTGAAAGCGCGCGTTTTCACCAAGCATTGTGTGGAGGGTTCGGGGCGATTGCATGGGGTTTTGGGGAACTCGCTTTCAACCCACGTGATCGCGACCGATTACGCATCGAAAGAGGCTTTGGCTTCGTCGGGAATTAAGCCGAAGAAAATTACGGTAATTATCAACGGCGTTGACCCGCTACGAGAATTGAGTGATAGCGAGAAACTTGCCGCGCGGAAAGAGTTCGGCATCGCGGAAAATGATTTCGTTTTCGGGATTACCGGGCGATTGGAACCGATTAAAGGGCAAAAATATTTTATCGACGCGGCGAAAATTGTGTGCGATAAATATGATGATTGTAAATTTTTGATCGTCGGCACGGGCGGCGACGAGGAAGTACTGAAACAACAGGCGAACGAGCTTTGCATTGCCGACAAGGTAATATTTACAGGGTTTGTCAGCGATATTACCGATGTCACGAACATTATGGATGTAATTGTGAACTGTTCCGACTCCGAAACGTCGTGCCTTGCGCTTTCCGAGGCGTTTAGCGTTGGGAAACCGGCGATTGCGACGAACGGCGGCGGAAATCCGTATATGGTGACGGATGGTGAGAACGGATTGATTGTTCCGATTCGAGATTCACGCGCAACCGCGGCGGCGATGGAGAAGATTATGCAGGATAAGGATTTATACAACCGAATGTCAGAAATGGCAATCAAATATTATCAAGAAAAATTTACTGCCGAAGTTATGACGAAGCAGTTGGAATACATATATCAAGGAGTGAGAGAACGTGAAAATTAAGATAAATATCTTAGACTGGATAATTATAGGCGTTTTGGTGTTGGCGCTGCTGTTTGTGGGATACCAAGCGTGTTTCAGCACCGGCGGCATATTTGAACAGCCGACCATTACAACGGTGGAATATCAAATGGAGTTTCGGCGAATGACGCCGGAATTTGCGAGCGCGATTTCAATCGGCGACCGTGTTTATACCAGCGCGCGTGAGCGGGATGAGGCGGAAGTTGTTGACGTGCTTGCTTTGCCGGCAAGAACCATCGAGCTTAACCGACTTACCGGCGAATATATTATTGCCGAGATTCCGAGGCATTATGACGTTATCGTAACCGTTCGAGTTGACGCGGTGGAAAACGACCGCGAATTCCGAAACGGCGGAACCGCGATTCGCGTTGGCGCAGAGTGTGTAATGCGCGGGCAAGGATACGCCGCGGAAGGATTTATTATTAATATGCGGCTATACGGCGAAGAATGGTTTGGCGCGGAAGTAACGGAAGAATATCCGGGGTATGAGTATCCTGAATATCCGGACTATAACGGATATGGCGAAGCGTACAATGGGGAAGGAGGCGATGAATAATGTTTATGACTAAAGAGGGTAAGCTTTTCGGGAAAGTCAGCATTATTGATGTCTTTGTTATTATCGCCATTATTATTTTGGCGATTGGGGTTTATTTGCAAGTGATATCGCCCGCGCAAAGGGTTGTTACCGAGCCGAGTGAGATAGAATATATTATGCTGGTTCGCGCGATTCGTCCCGCGACGAGCGACGCGTTGCGGCAATCTATACGCGATGAGGGATTGCAACGAGGAGGATATATCTCTGACGCCAGAACGGGCGAAGAGTTGGGCGTTATTGTAGATGTTGACCCTCGCCCTGCGTATCAGGAAGAAGCGATGGCTGACGGATCTTTCGGGGCGTTTCCGGTTCCGGGAAGATATGATGTTCATGTTACCGTTCGCATTGACGGACGAGTGAGCGAGACCGGATTTTATACTTTCCAAAATAGAGGATTAACAATGGGGTCAAGTTCAAGGTTCCATTCGAAATATGCGGCGACTTCGGGAGAGATTATAGCAATAAGGCGCGTTGGCGACGCAACCGGCGATGTAGCGGAATATAATTAATTGATAATTAAAATGAAAAAATTGCCGGAACCACTTGACAATTTTGAAATATTGTTATATAATAGCAAGCAAAGGACGACTACACGTGGGGTGCGGTCGTTTCCCAAAATCATAAAATGCTTAGGAGAAACGCCGTACCGCTAGGTGCGGCTATTTCTTATCTTTAAGGCATAAGTGGATTATGCTAACGATTAGCAACATAAACGCAAATAAATCGCTATATGTAACCATTAGTCACCACCTCCCGTCAAGAGGAAGCAACCATGCCGTCACTTTACTCGCTTGTTAACATTATACAGCAAAATTTGACAATTGTCAAATTATTCTAAAAGAAAATACCCGGCGGGGAAGCCGGGTATTTTTTTATATCGATAAAACTACCTTATAATTACCATTTCTTCAACTACGCCTCTGTATTGTTTCACAAACAGATACCACTGGTTGCCCGGTGATAACAATACGCCGTCGTCGTTGTATACCGGCGCTTCGTAAATCTGAATATCACCCGCGGTTACAACTCTTACTTGGTTCGTGTGTCTTCGTGAATCGAATTCGTAAACGTGTACGTTGTTCGTCGAGAAGTTGTGAACCGCGTCATCGATTGTAACGTTCACAGAACCCGCGAAACGCCGAGTAACTCTGCCGAACGCAATGGTTAATTCGCCTATATTTTTAATTGCTTCGGTATCTCGGTGAAGCGCGTCCGGATCTTGGCTTCCAACATCAAACAATACGGTTATTCTATCAATTTCGCCGCGCGCATTCGTGCGGAATTGGATAATATCACCTTGTTGAATCGCTCTGTTGCCTGATTTCCTTAAAACGGTTGTGTCCGCCGCAAGAATTTCGATTCTTTGTCCGTTTTGAACCGCATGCAATCTGTCGGTCACAATCAGGTCAGGATTATGAGTGCTTGTAACCCTGTCAACAACCGCAATTGGCGCGTCTGCGGCGGTAACGCCCGTTGTGCTCGTCACAACAATCGCTCTTGCCACAAAATCTTCGGTCATGTCGTAAACTAAAACATCATAGCTTGTTTGATTCGAGAACATACTCGCCGTTCGAACAGAGAATAACGATGTGTCGTTGCCCGCGTGCGCCGGAACATCAAACACAATAGTGTTGGCGTCAATTCTTACCGGTCCTAACCTGTTGTTCGCCGACGTAAATGTTAGAGTGTCTCGAATGTTCAGCGTAAACCTATCTCTGATCGGCGTTCTTGACGCTGTATTATCATACGCCGTTCGGATTGCGGTAATTTCGCCGCGGGCGTTAACGTTGAACGTTATAAGCTGCCTTATTGTGTTTCCGCCTGACATAAACAGTGTGCTTGTAAGAATTTCGTTGTACGTCATTGTGTATTCGTCATTTACTCTTATTCTCGGCGCGCCGGTGAGTGTTCGGGTCTCGCCTTCTCTTGTAAACACCAAGAACTGCGCGCGCATTTCGAAAGTTCCGACCTCGCCCATGTTAACAAGGTAAGCGTAGTTCTCTCTCGCCACGACACTTGTGTCAACCGCCGCGATTTTGCCTTCTATATCAAGGAAGAATATTCCTTCCATAAGAAGTCTGATATCATAATCAAAGTTTGCCGCTCGTTGATATTCTCTGCCGTTTATAACATATCTTCTTCCCTCGGCGCCTGCTTCAAATATTTCGGTAACCGTTCCCTCAACTCTCGCGTTGGATACGAATACTCGAACCAACTCACGGTCGCGGCTTGTCGTAACCGAAAGAACGTCCCATTCCCGCAAGTCTTGCAAACGAATTGATTGTCCGTTTCTTATAATAGAGAAAGTAAGGTTCGGATCTTCAGGGTCTAAAAACAAACCTTGATTTCCATATTTATCCGTAACGCGCCCGGTTGTAAGCGAAACATCTTCCACGACGACATTTCTGAATTCATTTACAAACACAACGTTGAATACGTCTGTTCCTTCCGTGTCAAGAAGTGTAACACTACCCGAATCCGGGTGTAAAAGCGTGGTATCCATCGGTTCGTATTTGCCGTTCCAAATCAGCGTCGCGTCTGCCGCGATTGTCGCGCGTCTCGGGTCTCGATCGGTCGCCCTGTTTAACCAATGGAATAATGTCAATCTTTCGCCCGCCGTTCCGGTAACCGTTTGAATATCTCTCGCGTTTATAGAAATTGTGCGGTTTCTGTTCGCTTCCGGACGAACGATAATCAGCGTTCTCTCGTTTGTGTTCCTGTCTAATCGTGAATAGTATACAACGCTGAAGCCTAAAAGGTTTCTCGCGTATGTGCCTCCAACTCTGTAAAGCCGCTCGTTAATTTCAACTTCGTCTTCTCGCAGCGTGCTGTTCCCTGTAAGCCTCGTCTCAACGTTCGCCGTGATTTGCCCGGTTTCGCGTATAATGTCAAGTCTGCTTTCCAATATCGTGCGGTCAACCACTTCAAACGTAACGTTCGTACCAAAGCCTACTTGTTCCATCATGTTCGCGTTCAATCCGTTATAAACGATTTGCGCGACATCTCCACGGCGCGCGGGCTCGTTAGACGCGCCTTGCACGTTTCGTAATAACCCTTGCTGCGACGCGACAACCAAATATCCTGTCGGAAATCCGCCCGCCGCTTCAGCCGCAGGTTCGAATCCAAGCGCGCGAACGACGATGGTTACCGCTTCCGCGAACGTGATATAATTATTCGGACGGAAAGTTCCGTCTTCGTATCCGATTACCATTCTTTGCGTGTCGGCGACGTTGATTACGCCCGACGCCCAGTGTCCCGCTTGAACGTCAGGGAATCGCGTGGTTGTTCCGCCCGCGATGTCGGTCAGTCCAAGCATATAAACCGCGACTTTTGAAACTTCTGATCTAATGATTGTGTCATTCGGGCGGAATCCGCCTTCGTCGCCGACCATGATTCCAAGCGCGCCCAAAACTTCCGCCGCTTCTTCGAATCGCGTGCCTCGAACGTCAGGGCGAACCACAAATCCGTGGTGCGGAACTTGTCCCGGAATGTGTCCCAAAACGTTACCGTCTAAATCAGCGGAGATATTCTGAATTCCGCTTCCCGGATCTGTAACATTTGGCGTTGTTCCGTCGTTGATGTTTGTCGCGCCATTTGCGTTGTTGTTGTATTGATTTCCATATCTGTCCAAGTCACCGCCAGCCGCACGCCCTCTGATTGGAGCGTTAAACGCGTTCATGCCGTCAGTCGGCGAACCGATAGTAGTCACACCTGTTCCGTGCATTCCCGCGCCGGCATAATTTCTGCCGTGCAACGTTGCGTTATGCGTACCTGTCAACGGATAGTTTCTTCCATCCAAAGTGTAGTCGTTGTATCGGCCTGTTCCCGCAACATTTCTGCTGTCCCAAGTATAATCATTGTACCGACTTGTCGTTCCTTGCGACGTTATCCTGCCGGTCATTGGCGCAATATTGCCCGGCATTGTGTTGTTGTACGGCATCGCCGTTGTTCTTCCGGTTATATTCGTCATATGCCCCGGAACTGCCGTACTATACGGCGTTATTGCGGAAGTTCTTCCCGGAACCGTGCCGAATTGATCGGTTGTTGCTCTTCCGGCATTCATGTTTGCCATGCTTCCCGGAATTGTTTCGTATGGATTCATTCCAAACGTTTCTTGAACATTTTCCTCGGCGCGGTTGGTATTCGTTTCATTATTTAATATACCGCTTGTGCCTCCGGCAGCGTTGTTCGCCGAAATGTTCGCAGAAGCCATTTGGAAAAGTCCTATGACTATTGCAATGCTTAGGCATAGGGATACTACTTTTCTTGACATAACTATATTCCTCCTTGATTTTAGGGGGCTAGACTGTATCAAAAGTAGGTTAGATTTTGTGAAAACGGAGCGTAGGCGTACAAGTGTACGGTAGTCGACATTTTCGCAAAAAGCAAAAATATTTTTCATATTTTTGTGGTCTAACCACTTTTGAAACAGTCTTGTAGTCCCTTTTTAATGTTTTACAATTTTACATTTTATTTACATCACATATTGTACGCAGACTTTTATAAAGTAAACATTCACATTTTGGAAATATTGGAAAAGTTTTCCGATTGCCAAGAATTGTTATAATGACGGTTGGCGAAACGCCAACAATTACATTATGTCATTTCAACACGTAGTTTGTGTTATAACGAAATAAGTTGAAATTTTTCCGACTGTAAGAAAAATTTCTTACCTCTGCTCGTTTCAACATCGGTTTTGTGTTACAGTTGTGTTACAATCTTGAAAAATATGTTGAAATCTACAATATATTGTGGTACAATGAAAATATTATTATAAATTTGAGCAATACTATAAAAAAAGAGGTGTGTTTTATGAGAAAAATTTTAACACTGCTATTGGTTTTCGCTGTTTTATTAAGCCTTGGCGCGGCGAGCGCATTTGCGGCGCCGATTTCAAGCTTTCCCGACGTGCCAAGCACGCATTGGGCGCACGGAAACATTATATCAATGGCGAATGAAGGGTATATTTTAGGATTCCCCGACGGAACCTTCGGTCCCGACCTTTCGGTCACTCATATTCAAAGTTTAATCCTTCTCGCAAGGGTGCTTGGCGTTGACGAGGCGGGCAATTCGGCGGTTGTTCAAGCCGCTTCGCAAAGACATGCAAGCGTTTTGGCGCCTTTCCAAACCGATTTCGCGCGCGAGGTTGCTTTCCTTATTTATAATGATGTGATACATCTTGACGAACTTGAGCTGTACATATCAAATCAGCCTTTGCCAAGATACCGAGCGGCAATTCTTTTGACAAAGCTTATGGGCGGCGAGCGTGAAGTGCTTGACTCGCCGGTTATGCAATCATCTTTCAGCGACGCGGCACAAATGCCAATGGCGGCAAGAATGTTCGCTGAATATGTAAGAACCCACGGAATTATGCAAGGCACGGGAACCACAGCGGCGGGCGTTCCAATCTTCTCGCCGCAAACAATGGTTACCCGCGCGCAAATGGCGACAATGCTCGCGAACCTTTTGGATATAATGGATCGACAGCATATCACAGGCTCTATCTCTGCCATTGACACTGTTTTGGGTACAATCGCTGTTATAACGCCCGGCGGCGCGACTCGATTTACCGAAATCGAATCAAACTCGGTTCTGTATGTTGACGGTCAAGCCGGAACTTTAAATCAAAATTTGGTCGGCAACGCCGTAAGAATTACTTATATCCACGGAGTTGCGCGAATTATTGATATTTCCACCACCGACGATGTTCCTGGTAACAATAATAACAATAATAATCAACCGAGCAATGACAATGACGAACTTGAATTTATCCTTTCAAACGTTGTAACCCAAGATGGCACAATTCAAGTTGTTGTGCAGGATGTTGATGATTCTTCCGTTGCCGGAAGACATCAATACGCGCTTGCTCCAGGCGCAACATTTACTTTAAATGGCACAAACGCGATTCGGCAGGATATCCGCAACGGATATTTGGTTTACTTGACGTTAAACAACAACAATGCCATCACACACATGCGAGCGTATAGCAGAAACGCCATTGTACAAGGAACTTTACAAACTATTACCGGAACAGGTCAAAATGTTGAATTAACAGTAAGAGTGACGAACAACAATCAGAATCGAACTTTCAGAACTTCACCAACCCGCAATGTTGTGGTAGTTCGAAACGGAGTAAATTCAGATTTGAGAAGCGTTTTGGTTGGAGATAATCTGACTTTGACGCTTGAGCATAACCGAATTGTTCGGGTTGAAGCAAGAAGCACCGATGGGCAAGGCGAAGGAATCATTGAAGAAATTAATATCGCAAGAAATCCGACTATCGTGATAAGAGTGGGCGAAAATCTCAGAACATATCATATCGCTTCGGAAGTGACCATAACTTTGGATCATACAACTACCAACGCGACGATATACGATCTTCGTATAGGTTCGAGAATCAGATATAGATTGGAAAGCCAAACTATTGTGTGGATAGAATCTACTGCCGCCGCGGCAATTGACAGAGTTGATGGAATTGTTCGATCGATTGATACAAGCTTCAGATTTATAAGTTTAGATGTTGTAAATCCTGTGACGGGACAAACAACGACACAAGAAGTTTTGGTTGAACAAAACGCGAATATCACGCAAGTCGGCGTTACCGGAGCAAGGAATATAAACCATATACAAGTTGGGCAAGAGATATCGGCGTTCGGCTCGAACGTCACAGGAAACTTCAGAGCAAATACGATATTGATAATTACAGGAGATTAGCAAATAACTTACAATTAAAAAAAGAGCCGCAAGGCTCTTTTTTTGTTACATATCCTTAAACAACTCTACCATACTTAGCGCGGTGTAGCGCGCGGCTAAAAGTGCCTCGTCCAACGTATTTCCGCTTGTTCCGATTTCGATTAGCATACTGCCGGGCGTCGCGTGCTGGTTAAATCGTTCGCGGCGCAGGTTTATCGGACGCGCCAAACTTGGATGGTTGCTTAAAATCCGATCCTGCATTTGTATCACTAACGCCAAATTATCCCGCCAATACTCATGTTGTAGCCCGCCGGCGTTTGTTCCGACCACGAACATAATTTGTGCCGCGGTTTGCCCCTCGATTTCGTTGACAAGCTTAATTTTAGTCCCGCATTCCCGGATAATCGCGTCGCGGTGAACGTCAAGCACAAGCTGAATTGACGGATAGCGTTGCTTGTATTGCTGAATGGTCGCCAACGCGGCTTGGTAAGATCCGCTAAACGACGGATAATCGTGCACAGCCGTAGCGTGGACGGCTTGGATGCCATTTTCGCGGAAAACTCGCAAGAATTCCTCGCCGACGCGTACAACATTTTGCGTCGGGTCGTGACTTCGCTTGTTGTTCGAAATATGGTACCACATAACGTCGGGCGGCGTAAACGCCTCGGTAGTATGCGTGTGAATAATTAAAATTTTCGGCTCCGACACTGAAAAATCGAAACTTAGCGGCCGATTTAGGAAATCATCGATAATAATATCAAAATTTGTTTCATTATTAATAAATATGCCGCCTGCCGGGGCGGCGTTTAGCTCCATGATCGGAAATTCGTCCTCGCCAAGCTCGCGAGGATAGATGTTAATATCCTGGGCGTAACCATCGCCCTCAAAAGTTGTGGCAATTGCAAACGCCGCGGCGGGAATCGCTTCACCGCGCGCCGCGAGAACCATATTGCTTGAATTCACCACGCCGATAATAGGAATTTCGGCGCGAACAATGCTTCCGATGTCTGATATGTCGAAGCCAAAGAAAAACGAGGATAAGTTTTGCCACAAGTGAGTCGGCGCAGCGTCCGCCGCGCTTAGCCCCAATGTAAGCATGCCGAATATAATCAAAATAACGCATAGGATCACTCCCGTGCGTTTCATTTTTCTCATATTTAGCACAAATAGCGTATTCCTGCGTCTTGAAACCGTTTTCATATGTAGAATCAACTCCTTGTTATATCATATTATCGCTTGTACAAATTTATGAAAAAATTTTATTTTGTGACCTGCGGTGCGGGATTTTTGCGCTGACAAGCGCATATGTGCGGCTGCTGCCGCAGAGCGACAAGGACTTATCGAAGTCCTTGTCAATCCACGAAAAACTTTTAAAAAAGTTTTACCAAAATTTGCGGCGCAAACGCGCTTTCGCGCTATTAAAAGCGCGCCGCTATTTGGGTTAGCGAACCGCATTCGCGGAAAGACTAGCGAGATATAGCACTGCGCCCGTTCGAGAGCGATCCGCGCCTAAAAGCGCGAGATCTAATCTGCCTAATATGCTATGTTTGCAGTAACTTTCGCCCGCGGTTCCGCCACAACGGTTTTTGTTGTGGTCGGGGAGGGCGACGGTTTTAGTCAAGTTTTTCCCGCGCAAAAACTTGCGGGATTGTCAAGGGCTGGTCCTTGACAAATTAAAAAATAAATTTTCAAAAAACACTTGACAAATTTATCCTTTCATGTTATTATAGTATTAGCACTCAATTAGATAGAGTGCTAATATAATGTTAAAAGGTGGTGAGACGATTGGAGTTAGATGAACGTAAAAAGTTAATATTGCAGGCAGTTGTAGAGGGTTATATCAACACCGCCGAACCTGTTGGTTCACGAAGTATCGCGAAACTTTCGCCGCTTGGATTGTCCGCCGCGACTATACGAAACGAGATGGGCGACTTGGAGGAAATGGGACTGCTTGAGCAGCCGCACACTTCCGCCGGACGAGTTCCGTCGCAGCTTGGTTATCGGTATTACGTTGACAGTTTAATGCAAAAATATCGAATGACGGCGCAGGAAATCAATCAGTTCCGCGCAACGCTGGAAATGAAACTTCAAGAGCAAGACGGGCTGATTCGGCATATATCCAAAATGTTTTCGCAACTTACCAGCATGCCGATAATCGCGTCGCTTGAATCGGACGAAAACCGCAAGTACCTTGAAGGACGGGCTAATATTCTCGGATTTCCCGAATATAATGATATTGAAAAGGCGAAAAACATACTTCATGTTTTCGACGACGAGCAAAATTTTGACGAAGCGTTGAAAGTTATCCCGCAAAGCGATAACGTCAGTATCATTATCGGCAACGAGAACAATATTCCCGAATTGCGGGATTGCTCGTTGGTAGTTGCGCGGTACAACGCGGGGAAAAATATCGCGGGAACCATCGGAATTATCGGTCCGACGCGAATGGATTATTCGAAAATCGTGTCAAAACTTGAATATCTTACAAATGAGTTAAGCCGCCGATTGGCGGACGATTTTGAAGAAGGAGGAGAAATTGACGATGGATAAATCAGAAAATCAAATTTCCGAGGAAATTACGGAGGAAAATGTAGAAGAAACCGAACAAGCCGAAAACAATTTTGAGCAACAAGCGGCAGAGGCAACAGACAAACTATTGCGCGTTATGGCGGAGTTTGATAATTTCAAAAAGCGAAGCCAGAAAGAAAAGGAAGATTTGTTTGTGATCGTTGTGTGTGACGTGGTTGCGGGGTTCTTGCCGGTGCTTGATAATTTGAATCGAGCAGTTGCGGCGGGTGCTGAAAGCGAAGATAAATCTCTGCTTGACGGCGTGAAGTTGGTGCAAAAACAGTTTGTGGACGCGTTGACAGCGTTGGGCGTCGAGGAAATCAAAACCGTCGGCGAGGAATTTAATCCCGAGTTGCACAACGCGGTAATGCACGTGGAGGATGACACTGTCGGCGCGAACACGATCGTTGAGGAGTTTATGAAGGGGTACAGCTATAAAGGTAGGGTTATAAGGCATTCTATGGTGAAATCGGCTAATTAGGGCGATGCCCTTAAACCCTTTTTTACGCCTGCGGGCGCGGGCTTAAAACCTTTTAGGGTATGCCCTGAGGGCATAAGGTCGTCAAGGGTGTTGTCGAATACCCTTAACAAACCCCGAAAAACTTTTAAAAAAGTTTTAACAAAACCTTGCGGCGCAAACGCGCTATGGCGCTATTAAAAGCGCGCCGCTATATGAGGACTGCAAACAATATCCTCTAAGTTTAGTATCTACGGCGGCAAAAGCCGCATGCGCGAACGGAAGCGGCGGTTTATCTCACTAGTCTTTCCGCGAATGCGGTTTGCTAACCCAGTTTTTCTGTCGCCGGCTTTGGCGCAAATCGCCGGTTTGTGGCGTTTGCGTCCATAGGCGACCGGGATTGGCAAGGGCAGAGCCCTTGTCGCCCGTCCGGCAGGACACATTCCCTCGGGTCTGACCCGAAAAAGGTTTTAAACTGAAAATTAAATTTTTAAAAACAATTGAAAGGAATGATATACATGAGTAAAGTGATAGGAATCGACTTAGGAACCACCAATTCATGCGTTGCGGTTATGGAGGGCGGCGAGCCCACCGTTATCGCCAACGCGGAAGGAGCGCGCACCACTTCATCGGTTGTCGCGTTCAGTAAAACGGGAGAAAGACTTGTCGGGCAAGTTGCGAAACGGCAGGCAATCACAAATCCTGACGGAACCGTAAGTTCCATCAAACGTGATATGGGAACCGACAGAAAAGTTGACATTGACGGTAAACAATATACGCCGCAGGAAATTTCGGCGATGATTTTGGGCAAGCTTAAAGCGGACGCGGAAAGCTATCTCGGCGGAAAGGTTACGCAGGCAGTTATTACCGTTCCGGCGTATTTTAGCGATTCGCAAAGACAAGCGACAAAAGACGCGGGCAAAATCGCGGGCTTAGAAGTTTTGCGTATTATCAACGAGCCGACGGCGGCGGCGCTTGCGTATGGGCTTGAAAAGGATCATGACCAAAAAATTATGGTTTACGACCTTGGCGGCGGAACTTTTGACGTTTCGATTTTGGAAATCGGCGACGGCGTGTTCGAAGTTCTCGCGACAAGCGGTAACAATCGCCTTGGCGGCGACGATTTTGACGATCGTGTTATGAAATATCTTGCCGACGAGTTTAAAAAGGAAACAGGAATCGACTTAATGGCTGACAAAATGGCGGCACAACGCCTGAAAGAGGCGGCGGAAAAGGCGAAAATCGAACTTTCGGGAATCACTTCCGCAAACGTAAATCTGCCGTTTATTACGGCGGACAGCAGCGGTCCGAAACATTTGGATATTACCATTTCACGTGCGAAGTTTGACGAATTGACCGCTGATTTGGTTGCGAAAACCGTTGATTGCGTGAAGCAGGCGTTGTCAGACTCGGGATTGACCGCCGATAAAATTGATAAAGTGATATTGGTCGGAGGTTCTACGCGAATTCCCGCGGTGCAGGAAGCGGTTGCGAAATTGACGGGAAAAGAGCCGCACAAAGGCATCAACCCTGACGAGTGCGTCGCTATGGGCGCGGCAATTCAAGCGGGCGTTTTGAGCGGGGACGTTGAAGATTTGGTTCTTCTTGACGTAACGCCTCTATCGCTCGGAATCGAAACTCTCGGCGGTGTTTGCACGCGCTTGATTGATCGAAACACCACAATTCCGACCAAGAAAAGCAATGTATTCTCCACCGCGGCGGACGGACAGACCAGCGTTGAGATTCACGTTCTTCAAGGCGAGCGCGAAATGGCGGCAGGTAATAAAACGTTAGGGCGATTCAGCCTTACCGATATTCCGCCGGCGCCGCGCGGTGTTCCGCAAATCGAAGTTAGCTTCGACATCGACGCAAACGGTATTGTTAACGTTGCGGCGAAGGATTTAGGAACCGGGAAAGAGCAAAAAATCACAATCACGGCGAGCAGTAACCTCTCTGACGCCGACATCAATGCGGCTGTTGCCGACGCTGAAAAATTCGCGGCGGAAGATAAGCAGCGCAAAGAGGAAATCGACGTTCGTAACTCTGCGGACAGCATGGTTTATCAAACGCAAAAAACGCTTGACGAGCTTGGCGATAAGGTGAGCGAAGACGAAAAAGCGGGCGTTATCGCGGAGAATGACAAGCTGAAAGCTATGTTGGAAACCGAAACCATCGACGTTGAGGCGGTTAAAGCGCAAACCGAGGCGGTTTCGAAGAAGTTTTACGAAATTTCGGAGAAATTATATAAAGAAGCACAGGCTGCGCAAGGCGGCGAAGCACAAGCAGAGCCGACAGTAAACGAAAACGGTGAAACCGTCGTTGACGCGGATTATAAAGTGGTGGATGAGGAGTAAACAATTGACATATTTTTTGCCGTTACAACGGCAGAATTTTTCGGGACCGTCCCGAGGGCGTGCGGCGGCTGCCGCATAGCGACAAGGGCTAATCGTAGCCCTTGTCAATCCCCGAAAAACTTTTGACGGCAAAAGTTTTACAAAACCGTCACCACTATGTCTGCGACCCTTCCCGACAAAAAGCGTCGGGCGGGTACCCCGCTAGACATGAGGGTGACAAAGGTTAGCGAACCGCATTCGCGGAAAGATTAGCGAGATAAAACGCCGCGCTCGTTCGAGAGCGACCCGCGCCTAAAAGCGCGAGATATTTTGGGGTAGGGGCGAGTTGTTCGCACTAGCTTCCGCGCCACGTGCGCTCGGTTTTTGAGCGTGTTCGTGAGCGCGGCGCTTTTAGTCAAGTTTTTGGCGCGCAAAAACTTGTTGGATTGTTAAGGACTAGTCCTTAACGCGCCGCGCGCGCCCGCGCAAACGCTACAGGGGCGTGACCCTAAAAAAAGGAGCAAACATCAATGGCTAAACGAGATTACTACGAAGTTCTCGGCGTTCCGAAAAGCGCGAGCGCCGACGAACTTAAAAAAGCTTACCGAAAACAAGCGAAAAAATATCATCCCGATGTCAATCCCGACAACGCTGACGCCGAAGCTAAGTTCAAAGAAGCCAATGAGGCTTACGAAGTCCTAAGCGACGCGGATAAAAAAGCCCGCTATGACCAATTCGGTCATGCGGGCGTTAACCCGTCCGCCGCAGGTGGCAGTTACGGTGGCGGTTACGGCGGTGGCGCGGGCGGATATGGCGGCGGCTTCGGCGGGATTAATATGGACGACATATTCGATATGTTCACGGGCGGAGGCGGCTTCGGCGGAGGCGCGCAGCGGCGCGGACCCGCGCGGGGGCGTGATATACGAACAAAAATCGCGGTTTCTTTCGAAAACGCGGTGTTCGGAACAACCATCGAAATGTCAATCAACCGCTTGGAATATTGCGACACTTGCGGCGGAAGCGGCGCGAAAGCGGGGACGAAGCCCGAAACTTGCCAAACTTGCGGCGGAAGCGGGCAGGTGCAGCAAATGCAGCGCACTATGTTCGGCAATTTTTCGTCGGTTCGAACTTGTCAAACTTGTCACGGCACGGGTTCGATTATTAGGGAAAAGTGCGACACTTGCAAAGGCGGCGGAAAGGTTCGGAAATCTAAGAAAATCAAGATAAACGTTCCTGCCGGCATTGAAAGCGGGCAAACTTTGTCGGTGAGCGGAGAGGGTGACGTGGGCGATAAAGGCGCGCCGAACGGCAACCTGCTTGTAACCGTTGAAGTGAAAAAACATAAAATTTTCACCCGCCAAGGCATGGATATTTTCTGCGATTTCCCGATTACTTTCGTGGAGGCGACTCTCGGGGGAAAAGTTAGAATTCCCACCATTGACGGCCCGGTTGAATGCTCAATCGCGGAGGGGACGCAGCCGGATACGGTGATTAAGCTGAAAGGAAAAGGCGCGCCGCGAATCGGAAGCACTGCCAGAGGCTCTCAGTTTGTCAAGTTGGTTGTGGAAATTCCGAAAAACTTGAACGATGGCCAAAAAAATCTGCTAAAACAGTTCTCCGACACGGTTGATAACAGTAATTATCAGACTAAAAAATCATTTCTCGATAAAATGAAAGATGTTTTAGGGCTTTAAAGCAGATTTAGGGTAGACAATTTTTTTAAAATAAGATATAATAAGGGCGGTTTAGCAAATGCTAAACCGCCCTTAAAATTTACCAAAGGATGTGAAATATATGGAATTGGAAATTATGCAAATACCGTCGATGTACAAGTTCCCGGCGTATCCGTATCGCAACAACTATTCGCGCATGTTAACCTACAAGGTGCAGATGAAATTCGACCGTTGGGCGGGCGCGTCTGGAGATGGACGCCGAAATATTGACGTGATTCTCGACTACGTCGAGCAGGTGGACAACTTAACTCGCGGGATTCCGAAAATGCTGATATTAGTAGGATTCCAAGAGGGCGGGCATGATTTCCAGTACCCTGAATGGGGTCCCGTTGACCGAAAAATCCGAAGTGAAAAACATCCGGAAATGTCGCCCGAGGAAGCAATGAACTATCTTATGCGAACCGCTCGCGAGAAGTTTAATACGAAGTGTACGGTTCACGTCAATTTGGTTGACGCTTACACAGACAGCCGATTGTGGGATTATTATCTTGAAAATGATATGATTTGCAAGCACAAAAACGGCGATTTAGTGACCGCGTGGCAAATGGACGGCAGATATGGCTATGCGATTAATATGAAAAACGCGTGGGAAAAAGGCGCGACCAAGCAGATTATCGATCATTTGTTCAAAACGCTGCCCGAAATCGTAAAAGTCGGGCATATTCACCCCGACGCGAATTGTCAGTATCGTTCAAGCCCGTATCACGGGCACACAAGCGTTGATATGGAAAAAGCATATAAGGCGGCAATTCACTACATGCGCGAGCAGTATGACGTTGACGTGAGCGGCGAGTTTTCCACCGACGACCAGTATGGATTTGTTCCGTTCGGGCTTTCGTGGGCGCATGAACATTGTGTCGCGAAAAACATCGATCCTATGAAAATTCCACCATATATAGCTTGCGGCGGCAGAGTGAATCCGCGTCACAACATGAATACATTGCTGTTCGGTTCAAGCGTGCAGTTTGAGCTTGATCAATATCACGAAGATCCGCAAACTCATGTACTTGGCGAGTTTATGACCGATACGGTGCCGTATTTTTTCTTGAATTCTAAATTGCGGTTGGAATTCAATCCGTACGAACCATATGCGCTGTTCTCAGACGGTGTGAAAAGCTTTATCGACGAAAATGACGTTCGAAACATCACGCAAGGCGACTGCATTTTGCGAATCGGCAATGATATTTTCATTCCCGCAATTTGGAAAGAGAAAGAAATTATGGCGTATTCCAAAGACGGCTGCGAACGAACGTGGAAATTGCCTGCCGATTGGGCGGATGTTGACGCCGTTGATATTTACGAGCTGAAAACTACCGGGGCGGCATTGTTGGAGAGCAATGTATCGGTTAAAAACCGCGAACTGCCGTTGAAAATTGCGGCAGGACAAGGCTTGAGTATTGTTCCCGCAGGAACGAACTTAGCGGCGAACGATATTAAACCGACAGGCGGAACGGCTGAACTTGTCAGCATTGACCATATGACGGGCGGGAATTGGACCGGAAAATACGGCAATATCGGCTATGAGATATTCGGCGGCGAGTCAAACTTGGACGATATTTCGGTGAATTACACCGGAAGCGAGGAAATTGAGCTTGAAGCGTGGGAGGGCGCGCTGCAAACAGCGCCGAACTCCGAATCTCGCGCGATTGTCGGCAAAATTTCGCCGCTTCACCAAATTATAGACGTTAAAACCACCGAAAAACAGCAAGTAAGCCTGTATTTGTGGGATTGGGGCAGTTACAGCCGCAAAACTATCGTTGACGCGATAGACCCGAACACGCAGGAAATTTTGGCGCATACGATCGTGGACGATTATCACCTCGGCAAATATGTAAGCTTTAATATTGATGGGCATGTGCAGCTTCGGCTGACAACATTGTATGACGAGAATATTGCAAGATTTGTAAGAGGGCCGCTTATTTGCGGCGTGTTTGTTGATAAAGCAAAATAACGGGTATCTACCTCCGGGGCACGGCAGGTTGCGACCAATCATGCGGCGGCAGCATACCGGCACAAGCATTTTTTCAATCTCGAATAAAAACCAACAAAACCGCGCCCGGCTTTATAAAGCCGGGCGCGGTTTTGATATTTGTGTATTTTTTGTTTTATAATATGATACAAATGAGTCCGCCGCTACCTTCGTTTATGATTTTTTGCAGCGTTTCTTGTAATTTCTCCTGCGCGTCGTCCGGCATTTTATAGAGCTTGTTGTGCAATCCTTCGTTTACAAGCTCGTGAAGCGACTTGCCGAAAATATTGGATTCCCAAATTTTCTGCGGCTCAACTTCGAATTCTTTAAGAAGGTAATGCACAAGCTCCTCGGATTGCTTCTCAGTTCCGACAATTGGCGAAACCTCTGTATTCCTACACAAAATGTTGGTATTCGCAATTGTCGCCGGAAACACTTCTCCATACTTCATCGTGATTTGCAGCTTGGTATGCTTCTTTGTGCTGTCCTTTAAAACAAGTACCTCGTTCAGCATTTCCTGCGCAACCAACATTGAGCTCTGGTCGGATTTCGATAAATTATCGAAAAATACTTTCGCTTGTTTTAGCGCGGCACTTTTATTTCCGGCGCTATTTTGCTCCGCTTTCAATTTTTCGATTTTCTTTTCTAAATTTCCAATGGTGACAGCAACTTCCTCGTTGTAAGTGAGATATTCCTCTTTCGAAAAATCGCCGTCCAAATATAATTCGCGCGATTTTTTCTTTCGCCGTTCGTGTTGAACAATCAATGTGTTCGCTTTCGCGATTTCTTTTGCATAATCAACGTTCCCTTGCGCTTGCGCGTATAATTTCAGCAGATCATCCACCCTGCTCATATGTTTTTGCTTATCTCGCAACAGATCATTCCCGACACGCTTCAAAATCGCGTCCAAATTTTTGGTGTAAACATGCGGCGTTTCGCAAGCCTTGCGGCCTTTCGCCAAATATTCGCGGCAACACCAGCTTTCAGCAGGAACTTTCCGATCCTTCCAAACTTTGCGATAGTGATAGGTTCCGTGTTCCTCGCACATAATTTTCCCGCTATACGCAAACCGTTTTTGCGTTGCCGAACTTTGCTTTTTATGTTTCTCGTTGCGTGCCTGCAAAATTCGATTCGCTCTGTTCCACAATTCCTCGCTGACAATCGCGGGAATGGAATCATCCTTATAATACAATCGTTCGTCTTGGGATAACTTCACGTTTTTCTTGGTACGATAATCACTGCTCTCGGTCAATCGACCATGATAATAACCCTTATATTTCGGGTTCGAAATAATCCCTTTCAATGTCGCGGGATTGATCTCCTTTCCCACTTTTGAGCGATAACCCTTTTCGGTCAGCATTCGCGCAATCGTGCGATAGCCATACTTGTTATCAGCGTAAATCTGAAACAAATCACGGACAAAGTTCGCCTCTTCTTCGTTGATTTCAAGTTTACCGCCTGCCTTGTTGTATCCGTAAATATTGTCACTGCCAAGAACTTTGCCGCTCTCATACGCTCGTTTCATTCCGAATTTCACACGCTCAGATAGGCGGCGCATTTCGTCTTGCGCAATCGACGACATAATGGTAAGCCGAAGTTCCGCATCGGTGTAAAGCGTGTTGATATTATCCGATTGAAAAAACACACCAACACCGCAGTCGAGCAGCTCTTGCGTATACTTTATGCTGTCTAAGGTCGAGCGCGAAAAACGAGATATTTCTTTGGTTACAACTAAATCAAACAATCTATCTTTCGCGGCGGCAATCATTTTCAAGAAATTTCCTCTCTTCTCAACGCTTGTCCCGCTCATCCCTTCGTCGATATAACCGCCGACATACGTCCAATTTGGGTTGGAATTGATATAATCATCGTAGTAATTCACTTGATTTTCAAGAGAATTCAGTTGCTCGTCACGATCGGTCGATACTCTGGCATAATACACCACTCTAAGCGGCAAGTCAAAAATAGTCTTGCCCGAATCCAACTGCCGCCTTGTTTTCAACAAATCCATTGCGCGTGCCTGCCTTTCGAATTTAGATGTAACACAATTTTTCTAATTTCTCCGCTTCTTTTTGCAAAATTTCTTTCGCAAATATGTACATATCCTCTGTTATCACGCTTGCGCCCCACGCAAACTCGTTTAATTTTTGCTGATATACCAACCACGCCAAGTTTTCAACTTGATTCATAGCTTGTCACCTCGGTATATGTATATTCCAAGGCACTAATTAAAATTACTGTTAAAATCACTTTCCGTTGAATAAAAAAATAAGGCTATTGACAAATTTGTCAATAGCCTTATTGTATAGTTAAAATTTAGTTAACATTAAAATCGATATCTATGCCCGGGCCGGTCCAAATTTCAGTCAGACCATCCTGTCCGCGAGTATATTCGTGCGAAACACTCGCTTCCATTATCTCAAAGAATGCCCAATGGCTTTGCGTAAGGTCAGTAAAATTCGGTAAAAGCTCTTGCAATAATCCTGCCGCGTTAACGCGTCTTCCAAGTGCGCGATTTATAAGCGTTACCGCCTCTGCTCGTGTGATTGGTTGGTTAGGCGCAAACGTATTGTCCGGGAATCCTGTTATCCATCCGTTTTGAGACGCCGTCGCTATATATCTTTCCGCCCAATGTTCGTCAACATCGTCAAAACCATGGTTTGCCGACGCTGAAACTCCATGGAAACGCACGATTATCGCCGCGAATTCAGCACGCGTAATCTGCCCCGCAGGATGGAAATACCCTGCTTCGTCTCCCATTATTACGCCAACATTCTGCATTGTTCCTATCGGCATTGCTGACCATCTTGAGTATTCTACGTCAGGAAAATCATTATCCGTGGTACGATAATTTCCGCGAGCATAGATTGTTAGTAGTCTGAAGAATATTGTTGCCGTTTCTTCTCTTGATATATTATTATTCGGACGGAATGTGTTATCCTCGTATCCGAAAATATATCTGAAGTGTATTTCTGTCTCAAGAAGACCATCATCAATAATTACAGTATCGCCGGGTCCAGGTCCAGGACCAGGTCCAGGGCCGGGGCCCGGTTGATTATTATTGTTGTTGCCGGAACCGTTATCGCCACCGGGGCCCGGTTGTTGAGGTATATATCCAGGCGGTGGAAAATTTTCTCCCGGGTCATTGTCCGCATCTGTTTTTCCCGGGAAGTCTACCCACATAATACCGTTAGCGATACGCTGCCCGTGATATGCAATTATAATACCGGTGGAAGCTTCAGGCGCAGGAAGAGCCATAACAGTATATCTGTTTACATCATCCAAAGTTCTGCCATCTCTCATTCTAAAATAAACAGAGAATAAATTCAGGCCACTTTCAGGAGGTGTGATTGAAAAGTCTCTAACTTCCGGGGGAAACGTTCCCAAAACTCCGGTTCTTATGCCAAACTGCTCATAAAGACGCGGAGTCGTAGCCGCTTGCAGCATAAGTTTAATTACCGAAAAACTATTATCGGACAATTCCTCTAAAGTCGGTTCAAAGGCCCAACCACGCAAACGATCGCTATTTGAAACATCTCTCGCCTGCCCTGTCAAATCAGCGTCGCCGTTAACCATTGACACAACAGCCAAAGCCGAAGCTATTAATTCTTCTCCGTCCGGCATGGAAAGTTCTACTGCATCATAATCAAATTCCATATACACCTGAACTCCATTTGTAGGAACATTGTGAAGCCTAAAATCCAAAGCAAACACATTTTCGATATCCGTTGTCCGATAAGTAATAGACACTCCTTCAAAGGAAGCAGGAATCGCCATAACATTCATAGGTAAAACAAGGGTAGTAGCTAATAACGTAATTATAATTAAAAAAATCAAAGTTTTTTTCGATTTCATTGTTTTCTCCTTTATAGGTTACTTTTGTAAATTGTACCTCATCGATAAAATTCCCGAATTCAAATAAAAATATTCCAACCTTGGCGGTTTCCGCAAAAATACAGAAACCGCCAAGGTCTTCAAAGTACATTAGACTAAACCATTAGTCAATCAGTCAATATAAGATTTAATTTCTAAATCTGAACCAATTCAAAATTCAATTAGTCCGTTAAGTCTAACAAAATATTACGATCTCCACCAAATATCTTGCCAAACTCTAGTCCAATTTGCTCTGTTACCGCTCAAGTTTCTTTGATAGCTATGCGAGTTACTCGCTTTAACTATATAATAGTATGCCCAATGCCCTGTACTATCTTGGAATCTTAAGTGATCAACATTTGTAAGTCCTTCTGTGTCAACACGTCTACCAAGTACGCGGTTGATAATTGAAACTGCTTCCGCACGAGTGATTGTAGCATCAGGGCGGAACGTTCCATCAGGGAATCCATTGATTGATTCCGGTCTTGCAATCGTCAAAGCATTAATATATCCTTCTGACCAGTGACCGCTAACATCAGAATGTCTCTCTGAAGACGTTCCATACGGGCTCAATCCGATAAATCTTGCTATCATCGTCGCGAATTCAGCTCTCGTCATGTTTTGGTTCGGCTCAAAGTTTCCTGTCGGATAACCTTCCATCATTCCTCGGCGTTGCGTAAATCCAACATAATTCGAGAACCACTCATAACCTGCAATATCAGGGAAGTTCGCGTCATTTTGTCCGATTTGTGTGAAATGAATTCTTGAACCCATTGCAGCGATTTCAGCGCGAGTAATAGGTGCGTCCGGTCTGAAATCTCCATCCGGGAAACCTACAACAAACAACAAGTTTTCATTAGCCGGCGTAGTTCCACCGCCGATGAATGTCGGGCCACCGCCGCCAGGTCTGTTCGGATTCCAAGTATTATTGTTGTTATTGTTATTATTGTTGTTGCTAGCTACGATTGAGAAGTTTCTGCTCAAAGGTCCAAACTCATCATCGCCAACAGTTTGTGTAGCAACCGCCACATAATTAGATATTGCCAATCCTCCAAAAGTTGTAGTCCAGTTTCCGTTAGCACCTACAGTAATATTGTGTTGTACTACCAGCGCGCCGCCTGTTTGTTGATTAATTCTAACAAGAACGCTTGCGCCCGGGTGACCGGTTCCTTGAACAACTACTGAATTTCCTACAACAAAAGATTGACCATTAGTTGGTGAAGCAATTGTGAAAACAATTTGACCACCGTTGCCAGGATCTCTTTCAACAGTAAAGTCTTCTTCCGCATCTTCACTTGTGCTTCCGTCAACAGTTTGGTTAACGCTTGCTGTGTAATCGCCATCCGGCAACGGACCAGTTGTTGTAAACGTCCAATTTCCGTCTTCGTCAACTATTACTTCACCATTTGCAACGTCTTCCCCATCTTCATCTCTGATGACAACGTTAACTGTTGCTCCGGGTTCACCTGTTCCTGATGCTGTAACGCTGTAATCATCTTCAACAGTAACATCAACTGTCGGAGGTTCAGGCCTATTTGTATCTCTTTCAACATCAAAGTCTACTTCGTTAGAACCATTGCTTGTTCCGCCTGCAGTAGTTTGAGTTGCGCCTGCTGTATAACTGCCATCCGGCAATGGATTGGTCGTTGTAAACGTCCAGTTGCCATCAGTATCAACAGTTGTAGTTCCTGTTACAGTATCACCATCTTCATCTGTGATTGTAACGTTAACTGT
>WRAG01000002.1 GCA_009780345.1 Oscillospiraceae bacterium | reverse complement strand
TGTAGCAGGCTGACCCGGAATTCCGATGTCTTGCATAAGCACGAAGTGTGTGTAGTCATGATCATTTTGCATCTCTAATACTTGTGACAAATCAGACCAGTTCCAGATCTCGAATGTGGGGGGTTCATCTTCAAATTGAGCGACAACCGTAACGTTCCCCATCGTCATTGGAGTATTTGCGTCAAATGTTGTCCAAACGCCGGGGGCAGATTCCCAAGCCCACCGTGAGAACTCGACTCCGTCATATCGCGTAGGATTGCCGGGCACATTAGCGCCCAACGTAGCATTTTCCAACATCGTGATCGATGGAATTGTATAATTTCCGTTGATAGTTCCGCCGTTTAAGTCAAAAGTAACATCCGCCTGCCATTGTGCGTAAATTGTCGCGTTTGGAAACGTTACGTTCGTTGTCGGCGTAACCCAAAAGTCGTCGTCAGTACCCGCCGAGTCTCGACTCCATCTGTTTGCATCAGGGCGCGCGTTCCAGCCCGGTCGCGTAAACGTTGGAAACGACGCTTCCGGAATGTTTATCGTTGTTCCGCCGCCGACCACTACAGGCCCAACCACGGCAGGTCCGCCTTCAAAGTTCGCGTCAAAGAATAAATCGGTTTCATAATGTGCCGTGAAAGTTATGCTTGCAGTCGGCACCAAATCCCATATATATTGTTCCGTAAGCCACGTTTCAGGAGCACCGGTCGCCGCCTGCCGCGCCCAATGTCTAAACCGCCATCCTTCACTTGGTACAATTACCGGAATTCCTGTAGGGAGCAGCGGAGAGCTAACCGTTTGCATACCTGTCGGCCCGAAAGTGTAGTAAAAGCTATCCCTCACCCGAACGCGCCTTATTACGCTGGCCGCTTCGGGCGCTTCATAAATTGATCCTCGCGCAGCCACGCCGCGGTTAAACGTTATGTTAAATCCACCGTTATAATTAATATCAAAATTATTCAACGGATGTATCGGAGCCACCATTGTGGGGCTTACATTTCTTGTTAGAATATGATTAAGTTCGGGTATGTTGTAATTCAACGGGGGTCTAAACGCGCCCAATTCTGATGTGTTCTCCGAGAAAACCACAGCCGCCCCAATGTCAAGATTACCCCAAAGAGTAGTGCCCAAGCCTACATTCACCGTCGAGTTATTTTGTTGATTTTGCGCCGTAAAAATCCCGCCGCCGTAAAGTCTCGCATGGTTATTCGTAATCGAACCGCTTTGCATATAAAACCTGGAATTATTGCCGGACACAAGCACGCCGCCGCCCCTTGAGTAGGTCGCCGTATTATTCGTAATCAGCGTGGGTGCCATTACATCTACAACGTTTCGGTTGTTAGTTCCCCCTCCGACGATAGATATGCCACCGCCGCCGGCTGCTGTCCCCGCGGGAGCGTTAGAAGTATTTCCGCTTATCTGCGCACCTGAGATATTAACAGTTTTTGACTGCCCCGTCACATGCAATCCGCCGCCATTCCCGTCGGCAATGTTGTTTGTGATATGTCCACCCATTAAGTGCAAAATATCCGGGCCGTTTCCTGACAAGTAAATACCGCCGCCGGTTCCTGTCACTTCGTGGTCGCTTATTGTGCCGTTGTACATACGGAACGTCGTTCCGCGATTTAAAGTTTCGCTGGTTGTGCTAGCGCCAAACGACACGCCGCCGCCGTGGGCAAGCCCGGTTGTAAGCTGCTCATTCCCGCTTATCAACCCATTTCTCATGGTGAAAACCCCGCCTTGCATAGCCACGCCTATCCCGCGAGCCACCCCGGAGGCAGAAGTTCTGTTGTATGTAATATTACTATCTCCGTCCATGATGAACCTTGTTATTCGTTCAGGCGGAATCGTCGCAGATTGAACCCATTCACTTACTGCGACGCCGGCACCGCGACGCGCAATGTTGTATGAAATATGCCGTTCTCGTGTGAACCCCGGCTCATCTATCATATAAAAATCCGCTTCTCCCACAACCATGACGCCGCCACCGTCGTTCCTTATGACGTTGTGCAGATTCGAACCTCGGGCGTGATTTCCCACGATTTCACCGCCATAAAATCGGAATCTCGCTCGGGCGGAATTATCCCCACGAATGTAAAGTCCGCCGCCGGCTGTCCCGGACGTATTCTCTCGAATTGAGCCTCCGCGCATAACCATTGAAGTGTGACCCGTCATACTAACACCGCCGCCGCCCTCGCGGTCATCTTCCCGCCATTGCGACACGTTATAGCTTATTTCTCCGCTGTTCAGAATCAACGAGGTGGCGTTCGCCGCATAACCTCGTAAATTGACTCCGCCCCCATTGCCTGTCCATGGATGTGTACCATTATAAATTGCGGTATTCCTAGTCACCAGACCGCCGTCTATTGTTAACGTTGCTCCGCGCGCAAGGTGAATTCCGCCGCCATTCGGAGCTGAGTTTCTTGACACCTCAGCGCCTGAGAGAATATAGGCAGAGCCAAAAACAACGGTCATTCCTCCGCCTACACTACCAAGAATGAAGTGGGCATTATGCGCTTGAGGCGATTGAGAAATCAAACCCCGATTATCCGAAACCCGCGCTCCCGATTGCATTATAATGCTGGCGGTATCACCGTATACCAACACGCCGCCTCCGCCTTCAAGCACATCTATTACAAGGTTGTGTGAAATAACCGACCCCTCGTTCATTATCAAAGTTCCGCCTAAAACTTCCACGCCGCCGTGTGGGTGGGTAACCGCCGGCTGATTTCCTCTAAGCGTGATGTTCCATAATTCCAGCGTACTATTACTGTAATTTACCGTAAAATGTCGGTTATTTGCGGTTGTTTGGTGAATTGTGCGAACGCCCGCTCCGGTTCCGACAAGCGTAATATGCCGCCCCTCCGGAATATCAATAACTGATGTCAACGTAATGTTGTTCGGAACGTTAATTACCCTATTAGCAAGTCCACCCGCGCTTGTAATATGCGCTATTAACTCGCCCAAATCATTCGCCGTATGCGTTGCCGCCGGCGCATTAAGCAGAGTGATGCCTGCGTATCCCGCTTCCGCCGGAGAATCGAGTTCAAAAACAAACTCCTCTTCAAGGAGCTCATTACCGCCTGTTTCTTCGGCAACATTAAGTTCGTACAACAAAACACTTTCATATGATGCTTCAAAAGCTTCATATGCATTAGCGTTTGTCGTTATTGGCATAACCAAAATTAGCATTGCGAAAACCACCATCAATGCTAAAATTTTATTTAATTGCTTTTGTTTGCTCGCCATTCTTATCATTTTTTCCTCCTAATAAAGTCCGTTTTTCTTCTTGTTTTCTATTTCTTTTTCTATTTCTTTAGTAATAAAATTCTTCAAAAAATGTAGAGCGTTTTTGAAAATTTTTTACACATTTCTTAAAAAAGGTTGCTTTCGAGCCCCGTTTACAAAACGGCACAAAACTTCCCGCTAAATTTTAACATAAAATTAGCGTTTTGTCAAGATTTTTTTAGTTTATTGTTAAGCATATTTAAAAAGCAGTAGATTGAAACGCGCAATACCGGTAAAGCAACAATTTCATAGCATTTCAACATAGGCGTAGATTATTTATTACAACATTGTCAGTATTTTCACATGTATATGCGGCGTGTTTGCACTAAAGCGTTTTCGCTTGTTGCGAACATAGCGAATTTTGTCAAAAGAATTACCAAAATCAGTTTGATATATGGGGTTTGATGCATGGGGAAAAACGAAAATGATTGACAAAATTAAAAAAATGTGATATTGTGATATAGTAGATTGCAGTAAGTTGGCTGAATATGTGAATTATTTTATGCGGCGGTTATATTATAGACGTCGAATCTTTGAAACTTTTTATCAAAAAACGTTTTTTATTTAAATATAATTCCGATGTAATAATGACATAATAAATGATTATATAAAAAATGCTCAACCCTCAAGTTAAAAACACCTTAAAAAGCTCAAAATAATATAAATTAAATACATGTGAAAAAACCGAAACCTTCAACAACTTCGCAATAATTAATATGAAAATTTAAAAAATAATCTACACTTTTTGAAGAATTTTATTACTAAATGCAAGTACCAAGTACAATGGAAGATAAACAGTTTAAATGTAACGCAATTATAATGCGATACGAAAAAGGAGTAATTTTAATGAATCGACAAACGATGAATTTCACGACGAAAAATTTTAAAGGAAGATTTGCAAATCGCATGGTTGCTTATGTGGTTATATTTGCTATACTTTTCACTATAACAAACGCTATTAGCTTAGGTGATTTCGTTAACGTTTCCGCTGCGACTTATTACGACGAGTATATTGCGGCGCCGTTTACAGAATACGAAAATGACGAGCCATTTTTGCAGATTACTCCTTTTAATGGTGATGTTTATGACGTTTCCGACGCGGACGAGCTTGCGTTTCGGCTTGATATTGCCGAAAACGGCGTTCCTATGACTATAAGACTTACCGAAAGCTTTGCGATGAACGCCATGTTCACAGTAGGCGCAGGTATAGACATAACAATAATCTCTGATAATCAAGAAATACTGACATCGGTAAATAATGCGCGGCACTTTGTTATAAATGCCGGCGGCGTGTTGCGTCTTAGTAACGTTATACTTAGCGGAAGCTCGCCTACGGTGCTTGACGCTCATGGTGGGGTTACGGTAAATGCCGGCGGATATTTATATATGGAAGCGGGCGGCGTAATCGAGAACGCCCGCGCAAGTTCTGGCGGCGGGGTGCAACTAAATAACGCTACGCTCACTATAAACGGCGGTACGATTCGCAATAACGTTTCAACAAGTACCGGTTCACCGAACGCCGGTGGCGGCGGCATAAATGCCGTGGGTGCCGGAAGCCATATATTTATGAACGGAGGCACAATTAGCGGAAATGCGTCCGCTACCCCTAATGCAAACAATAGCGGTGGCGGCGGTGTGCGAATATACGGTGGTCAATTCGTTATGACTACCGGCGCAATCAGCGGAAATATGGCTTCTAACCCTCCGGCTGTTCTTGGTCGCTATGGCGGCGGAGTTTTGGTTGCAGGCGACGGAAGTTTCACCATGGAAGGCGGAACAATCAATGGTAACACAGCAAGAGCCGGCGGTGGAGTAAATCTTCAAGCGGGCGCTTTTACGATGGAAGGCGGCACAATCAGCGGTAATATTATCACCGGTACGACTTCCGCGCTAACCGACGGCGGTGGCGGCGTAAGACTTAATGATGCAAACAGCAGGTTTTATATGCGTAACAACAGCGTTATTGCGAGTCATGAACTTACATTAAGCAACAACCAATTAGGCGCCGGCATAATGATGATAGCAGGCAGAATTTATCTTTATGATGATATTGAAATTATTGGCAACAAGGTGATAAGCAATAACAACGGCGGCGGAATACACGTTGCGAACGGTACACTTACGATGAACGGCGGCGAAATTGTCGATAACGAAGCTCAGCAAGGCGGAGGTTTGAACCTTAATGGCGGTTTCTTTGTACTGAACGAAGGCAGAATTGAAGATAATACAGCAAGAACTGCCGGCGGCGGCATGCGAATCGGTGGCGCCCAAGTCACTTTGTATGGCGGCGTGATTTACGACAATGAAGCGGGAACTACCGGCGGCGGTATACATCTCGCAACCAGCACAGCCAGCAGATTGTTCATATACGAGGACGCAATTATTAGTTATAACATTGCTAACACAACAGGTGGAGGTATAAACACAACCGGCGGCAGAACGTATCTGCGTGGCGGTTTGATTCATGGCAACGAAGCTCGAGGCGCCGGCACTACCGGCAACGGCGGCGGCGTTAACATAGCTCCCAGCGGCGGCAGCGTGCCCGTATTTATAATGGAAAACGGCACAATCAGCGGAAATGAAGGTCACCAGGGCGGCGGCGTGAGTATTAGCAGCGGCGCGAACCTTGTGTTCAGAATGGACGGCGGAGATATTGTCGGCAATACTGCGCACGACCAAGGCGGCGGCGTGAATATTAATGCGGGAACGTTCACAATGAATAATGGAATGATTGAAGACAACACGGCAAGAAATCATGGTGGCGGAATACGTATGAGCGGCGGAGGCGCTTTGAACCTTCATAACGGTGAAATTTATGATAATACCGCAGAACGCAGCGGCGGCGGTATACACACAGGAACCGCGAACGCTAACAGGTTATATATACATGAAAATATGACCATCCATTATAACCGAGCTCTTGACGGTTCAGGCGGCGGTGTGAACATTAACGCCGGCACTACGTATTTGCACGGCACGATTAGTAATAATGAAAGTTCGCTTGACGGCGGCGGCGTTCAGATTGCAAGAGGAGATCCTTCAGTTACCACATTAACTGCCACAATAGACGGCGCAACGTTCAGCGGCAACACTTCACACGATGGTGCCGGCGGCGGAATAAACTTGAATGCAGGTACATTTACGATAGAAAACAGCTTATTTGAAGATAATCACGCGCACAGCCGCGGCGGTGGAATGCGTATCGGTAGCACGGAGGATATTACGCTTGCCGACAATATCATAATTCGCGATAATACCACAAACGGTGCCGGTGGCGGTATATTTGTGGGATCAAGTTTCACCAATACCTTGTATATACACAATGGCGTCACCATCCATGATAATGAAGGAAATCATGGCGGAGGTATATATATACGCGGCGGAACAGTTGATATGCACGGCGGCGTTATTCGTGATAACACAGCTCGTGTCAATGGCGGCGGCGTGGTCATCAGCGTAAGCGCGCTCGTTCAGCCCGGAGGCTTTACGATGCGTGACGGTAGCGTAATCAGAGATAACACAGCAGGAGCCAACGGCGGCGGAGTTCACGCGCATGGCATTAACGATACTTTTACTATGCTAGGTGGTATTATTTCAAATAACACAGCACATAACGGCGGCGGCGTAAGCGTGAGAAACGCTCACGCCAATATAGAGGGAAATAGTACAATTACAGGCAATACTGCGATCAACAATGGCGGCGGAATTTGGCTTGCAGATCACACTAACGGGTTCTATATGCACGGCGGCTCGCTTATGAACAATCATGCCGCGGGTGACGGGGGTGCGATTTTCGCAAATCCGACACGAACGGATAATCCTTTGGTGAATCCGGCTAATGTCTATCCAAGAATTCATTTAATCGCAGATAGTGTTGATTTTTACAGCAATACTGCCGGTGGCGGGCTGGTTCCGACACCGACCGGTTGGAACGAGATTACTCGTTTTAACGGGATGTGGCTTACGAACAATAATATCAATTTTAGATCGAATTGGCGCATTGTTTTCCAATTGTTGGGCGGAATCTACCAAGGTAATATGGATGATATTACATTTCTTATCGAGGCATCCGACCCTCCGATAATATTCTATCAAGATGAATATGCCTTCGTGCCTGTACCAATACAAGCGGGATATAATTTTCTTGGTTGGAGGAATCGGGAAAGCGAACCTGACTGGGACGAAGACTGGGACGGCGACTTTTCGGATTATATTTGGACGCATGAAGAAGTAGAAGAACATTTAGTGGGCAGTTCGGCTATATTTGAAGCAGTATGGGCACCTATAATGTTCACCATAACGTATGAAGTTCTCGGGGACGTCGCGCCTATCAGTTTCACGCCCGATATTCCGGCCGAATCAAGGCGTCAAATGGGCGCTACGAACATCTCGGTTGCGCAAACTTTGACAACAACCGAAACTATGAATGGCAGTTTAATCGGAATTTGGACGTTCAGCGGTTGGATCACAGAAGACGTGGCGATGAAAGGCTCGACATTCACCATGCCGGAACACGATGTGGTTTTCACCGGGTATTGGACGTTCACCAGTATATACAGAAACATCACAGGCTATGTATTGTATGACGGATGGAATGTGTTCAATCAAATTCCGACAGCAACCGTAAGACTTTACAATGCAGAAAATGGCATTTTTGCGAGAGAAACAACAGCTTCAGTATTTGTGAACAACGGACGCTTTGTGCTTGAAAATGTTGATGCTTCTCTGACTTATTATATCGTAATTCACAAACAAAATCATACTAGCGTAATAGTTCAAAATGTTGCTTTTGATCTTACTGTATTTAATGCCGGCGGCGGTACTGATCCGGCACTTATTCCTGACATAAACTATGCTATTACTTCAAGATTTGTATTATTTGCCGGCAATATGGACGCGATAAATGATGATGAAATCAATACTCTTGACTGGTCATTGCTGGTAAATTCAATGTTCCAGGCGCATGCTCAAGCTTTAGAACAAGACTTGAATGATGACTATGAGATTAACGTTTTGGATCAATCGTTGTTGCTTAACAATTTCTTGCAGACTAGCAGAGTGTACCAACACAACTCGTTGGATTTAATCCAAAACGAGGAGGCGGAGGCACAACTACCTTTCGGTGTTTGGTGGTGGAGACACGAAGTATTAGGAATGCAACATTTAGAATTTGCGGCGGAGCAAGGAATAAATGAAATTTATATGTCAATGGGCTGGCGAAACAATCCTACAAATTGGCGTGAAGATACTGCGGAAATCATCAGCGCGGCACGGGAAAAAGGAATTGACATTTACTATTTAACCGGAGATTGGAGTTGGATTCACAATCCCGACAGACTTATTGAACGGCTTGAACAATTTGTATATTATCAAGAATGGGCTTGTGAAGATACTCGTTTTGCCGGCATTCATTTGAATATTGAGCCGCATCAAGATCCGACTTGGCGAAACGGGGACGCGAATAGAAGAAATGAACTTTTGCAGCTATATATTGATATGAAATTGCAAGTTACCGATATATTCGGACCGATGGATTGGTCGATTCCATGGTGGTGGCGTTCACAATCTGCTTATCATTTAGTTGAGTATCGCGGAGAAATGGAGTGGTTATATCGCGCGTCAATCATAGAAGCAGACCGTATATTTGTTATGTCTTATCGTAATACTGCGCAGGCGATGTATGATATAGCACGACACTATGTTGAATTTGCAAATGAAATGGAACGACCGATATTTTTGTCAGCGTTGGCTCACTATGGAGGCGAAAACCCAAACCTTGGCAATGTATTTTTCTATTTTCGCGGACATGAATATATGATGCGTGAATTAGATTCGATTCGCGAAATTGTAAACCATTCTAATTTAGGAATTGCCATACATGATATACGAGGTTGGCATAGAATGTGGCAACGTGATTTTTAATGCCATCAATTGATTAGTGTCCGGCTATATACTCTTAATAATTTAAAGCTTCTACATACAATATCAAAATTAAAAAATTTAGCACGGCAATTTAAAAAATTGCCGTGCTTTTTACATCCGATTTTGCAAAAAAATGATGGCACGATTGTTTTCGAAAGTGGAGTTATCCATAACGCGGGAATTGGATGGGCTTGGGATTTATATCGGACAATATTCGTAGAATTATTTTTATGCGAAATTTTGGATATTTTCACAATTACATAAACTTTGTTAGGGGCAATTATCGTAAAAACACATTTTACGTGGGATATAAAGTCGGCATTACTATTTTTATTCAGTTTTTAATATATTCATAATTTGGCTATGCACCCAAAAAAATGGACGGAAAATCTGATTTTTAGAGGTGCGTATTATCGTGTTTGCAATATATGGTTATATGCAATAGTATATTTTGCTTACAAGCATTTAATATAAAATTAAAAGTCAGATTAAAACCTATAACCGGTTTTTTGGTCTGATTTTTGTTATATGGTTAAAAAATTACTTTATGTTTCAAAATGGTGGATAGGCATTGAGAAATATAACTTAATTTCAAGATTCAACTTGAAAAATGTTAAAAATCGTGGTAATATGTTACATGTATGTTAATGTTATCAAGCATAAAAAAATATATTTGGGTTGATGAAAGGGGTTTTTGTTAGTGAAGAAAATATTTGCTGTAATTTTAACGATTTCTATGGTGATGGTACTTATTCCTGCCTTTGGTCTGCTTGACGCGGAGATAGAGGATCCATTGTATAACATATCCGATGAATTGCTTGACGAAACGGTAGAGGAACCTTTGTTAGATGATGAATCTGACGAGTTGATTGATGATGAAGTGTCGGGTGAGCCCCCGAACGAACCTAAAGACGAACCGATGAATGAAATTCCGGAAGATGCGGAAGATGAAGCTTTAGACGAAGCAACCGACGAACCTTCGGAAGAGGTAGAAGATGAGCCTTCAGACGAAACGGAAGACGAAGTTTCTGACAATATGGAAGACGATTCGTTGCTTGAGTATGAGGACGATGAATATTTGTATGCCGTTGCGATGGGTGAAACATTGTTTGATTTGTCTTACGGTCAGATTAGGATTGAGCTTGGCACAGAACCCGATACCATTAAAGTTGTGCAAGATGGCGTGATTATTGAAGTTGATATTCCGAAAGAGACGCAAATTACTATCACCGGAAGCTATATAGGAAATGAGGATGGTATTTACGTCGCGAATGGAGTTATAGTCAGCATAAAACTATACAATGTTGATATAACCATTGAACCTGATTGGCCTGACGACTGGTTCAGCATTGTTCGGCGCAATGCGTTTAATATTAATGGCGGAAATGTAACATTAGAATTATACGGCGAGAACAGGCTTGACGGTGGTTGGCATGGGATGTCAAACGTTGAGTGGTATGGCGCCGGTTTGCGAGTTCCCGCGGTTTCGTCGTTGACAATTAATGGAACCGGCAGCCTTGAAGCGCGCGGCGGAACAGATAGCGCAGGCATCGGCGGCAACATTTTTGAAAATAGCGGCAATATAACAATAAACAGCGGTACAATTTATGCTTTTGGTAATTGCTGCGGCGCCGGCATTGGCGGCGGATGGCACGGTGACGGTGGAACTGTTGTTATTAACGGCGGCGTGGTATTCGCGCAAGGAGGTTTGAGAGGCGGCGCGCCCGGCTCGGGCATAGGTAGCGGAGGACGCGGTTGGGAAGGCGGCACGCTAACGCTGGGTGGTAACGGAGTAGTAATTGCGAACTCTGCAAACGCTGATGTTACAGGCACGCAAGGGATACTTTTCGTTGGTAATACCGGCACGATGTTCGGCAATGTTACGCTTGAACGGGACATGACAATTCCGAGCGGCAGAACGCTTATTTTAGATTCGGGCACGCTTACCGTTCCTAGCGGAGTTACGCTTACCAATAACGGACTGATATTTATTACGGGAGATGCTTCGGTTGTTCAAAACGGCAATATTGTCGGAACGGGTGAAATAATAGATTTAACGGATGACGAAGGGAATGTATTTCCTCTATTTTTAGGAGCGGTCAGAATTGAGGAAGGCACAAACGCAAATACTATCAGAGTTTTGCAAGACGGCGTGTTGATAAGAGATAATATCCCGCAGGAGACGCAAATTACCATAACAGGAAGCTATTTCGGTTTCGACCACGGTATTTATGTCGCTCCGGACTTAACGGTAAGTATAAGACTTGCCGGCGTTGATATAGAAATCAATGGATACCAAAATGCATTTAATATAGACGGTGCAAATGTCACGCTTGAATTATCGGGTGAAAATCGGCTCAGCAGTTGGCAATGGACCGCGGCAGGGTTGCGAGTTCCAACGGGTTCATCATTGACTATCGGTGGAACGGGCAGCCTTGAAGTGGGCGGCGGCTCGGAGGCTGCCGGAATAGGCGGAAACAGAAATGAGGCTTTCGGTTCGCTTACAATAAACAGCGGTACGATTACTGCGCATGGCAGCTGGTGGTCGGGTATCGTTGGAATTGGTAGCGGATGGGGCGCCGCAGGAGGAAGTGTTGTTATTAACGGCGGAGTTGTAACTGCGCACGGTGGTATTGGTGGTATCGAAACCTTTATTTTAGACGGAAACGCGATTGTATTTACTAATGTGGTGCATGCGGAAACCGTTAACAATATAAATGGTATACTCTTTGAAAGTGGTCGCGGTGAAATGTTCGGCGACGTTACCATTGAGCAAGACATGATTATTCCTGACAATGCGGTTCTTAGGTTAGATTCGGGAACGCTTACAATCGCGCCGGGAGTGATGCTTACAAATAATGGAGCGATTCTTATTCGAGATGATGCCGAAATTCTTCATGGCGGTACATTCGGCACGTTGGCAGGAAATGTTCCCATGCGGAATATAACTATTTCGGAAATTTTGGGCGTATACGCGCCTGTTCCGGGTGAAATTCCGGCTACAACTATAACCGCTAACGCGCAATTCACCGGAACTGTGCAATGGACGCCGAATCATAGCGTATTTCAAGCGGGCGTCAGATATACGCTGGAAATTACGCTGACGCCGCGGGTGGGATATACGTTTATCGGCGTGCCTGCGAACTTCTTTACCATCGCAGGCATTGCAAACGCAAGAAACACTCAAGGTTCAGGCATAATAACCGCAGTATTCTCAGCAACCGACACGGATAATCATATTTTTGATATATCCGACGGCGCGATTAGGATTGAAGAGGGCACAAACGCGAAAACTATCAGAGTTGCATACGGTGACGGGCTATTTATGGATAATATTCCGCAAAATACGCAAATCACGATAACGGGCAGTTATGCAAGCAACGCAGCAGTTGATGCTATATACGTCGCGGCTGATGTTACGGCGAATATAAGGTTAAGCTATGTAAATATAAGCACTCCCGGTAATTACAGCGCGTTCAACATAAACGGCGGAAACGTAACGCTTGAATTGTCAGGAACAAATGTTTTAAGAAGCGGAAGTTGGGCGGCGGGGTTGCGAGTTCCGGTTGGCGCATCGTTGACAATTAACGGACACGGCAGTCTTGAATCGCGCGGCGGTACGAGCGGCGGCGCGGGAGTCGGAGGCAGTCGAAACCAAACGGGCGGAACAGTCACAATAAATAGCGGAACGGTTAACGCGATTGGCGGCTCATGGGGAGCGGGAATCGGAGGCGGTGATTCCGGCGCAGGCGGTACGGTTGCTATTAACGGCGGCATGGTTACGGCGACAGGCGGCAGCAGCGCCATGGGCATTGGCAGAGGTCGGGGCACCGGTGGCGCCGGCGGAACATTACATATGAACGGCAATGGAGTTGTGTTCACAAACTCCACAAACGCTGCCGTTACCGGCACGCAAGGAATATTGTTTATCGGTAACAACGGCGAAATGTTCGGCGATGTTACGATTGAGCAGAATGTGACTATTTCAATCGGTAGAACACTTGTATTAGATTCCGGAACGCTTACAATCGCGCCGGGAGCGACGCTTACTAATAACGGAACGATTGTTCTTGAAGATGATGCAGAAGTCCTTCATGGCGGCGAATTTGGCACGTTGGCAGGGAATATTCCCGTGCGAAATATAACTATTTCGGAGATTTTGGGCGTAAATTCGCCGATTTCGGGCGAAATTCCCGTTACAACCATAACCGAGAACGCGCAATTCACCGGAACGGTAGAATGGTCGCCGAATCATAGTGAATTTCAGCCGAGTGTCAGATATACGGCGACAATTAGGTTGACGGCGCGAGAGGGATACACTTTTATCGGTACTACGGCGAACTTTTTCACCGTTGCGGGCGCGACTATCGTGACGAATAACGCGAATTCGAGTGTAGTTACCGCAGTATTTTCGGCAACCGACACCGATAATCATATTTTTGACATAGCAGATGGTCCGATTAGGATTGAAGAGGGCACAGACGCGGGAACTATTAGGGTTACATATGCCAACGGGCTGGTGCTTGACAATATTCCGCAAAATACGCAAATTACTATCACGGGGAGTTATTCAAGCACCGCCGCAGTCGACGCAATTTACGTAGCAAGCGGCGTTACGACGAATGTAAGGCTGAGTAATGTAAATATAACTGTTAGTAGCGAAAGTCGCAACGCGTTTAATATAAACGGCGGAAATGTAACGATTGAATTATCCGGAACAAACACACTCAGAAACAATGGATGGTTCAACGCAGGTGGTGTACGAGTTCCAGCGGGCTCATCGTTGACTATTAATGGCACCGGTAGTCTCGAAGTGCTTAGTGGACCGGATGCTGCAGGAATAGGTGGCAACCACAGCGAGCCTGGCGGAACAATCACGATAAATAGTGGTACGATTAGCGTATTTGGTGGTTCTTGGGGTTCAGCTATAGGCGGGGGGCGGAATAGTTCGGGAGGTACTGTCACCATAAACGGTGGCGTGGTTACAGCAACCGGTGGCTGGAACGCCATAGGTATTGGTAGAGGCGCCAATGGTGGTGACGGCGGAACATTAACAATAACCGGTAATGCAGTAGTGTTTGCAAACTCCACCAACGCCTATATTACCGGCACGCAAGGGATACTTTTTATCGGCAACGACGGCGAAATGTTCGGCGACGTTACAATTGAGCAAGATACAACTATTCCAAGCGGCAGATTACTTATATTGCGTTCTGGTACGCTTACAATCGCGCCTGATATTACCCTTACCAACAACGGGCTTATATTGGTTGACGCAAGCGCTTCGATTAATTACGGCGGTGACCCGTACGGATACATTGTCGGAACGGGCGAGATACGTCATTCGCAAACTAACATAGACAATAACGTATTTGATATAAGCTTCGGGCCGATTAGGATTGAAGAGGGCACAACCGCGGGTACTATTAGGGTTGCGCACGACAACGGTCAAGTTTCTGATAATATTCCACAAGGTACGCAGATCACTATCACGGGAAATTATTCAAGCAGCGCTTCAGCCGACGGAATTTATGTTGCAGCTGACGTTACGACGAATATAAGGCTGGATAATGTTAATATAACTGTTACTGCTAGCAATCACAACGCGTTTAATATAAATGGCGGAAATGTGACGCTTGAGTTGTATGGAATGAATGTACTTGTGAGTGGTTCTAATGCGGCGGGCATACGCGCTCCGGCGGGTTCCTCACTTGCAATCGGAGGAAATGGAAGTCTTACAGCAAATGGCGCTTCAGACGGAGCGGGTATTGGCGGTAACCGCAGTGAATCAGCCGGCACAATAACAATAAACAGCGGCGGGTGGATTAGCGCGTTTGGCGGCTCATCAGGTGCCGGAATTGGTGGCGGCTGGCAAGGCGGTGGTGGTACAGTTACTATCAATGGCGGCGTGGTTACAGCAACCGGTGGCTGGAACGCCATAGGTATTGGTAGAGGTAGTGGAAACGGAGATGGCGGAACATTAACACTAAACGGTAATGCCGTAGTGTTCGCAAGTTCCACAAACGCTGATATTACAGGCACACAAGGCATACTATTTATCGGCAACGACGGCGAAATGTTCGGCGATGTTACGATTGAGCAAAGCATGACCATTGCAAGTAACCAAACACTTGTGTTAGGCTCGAGAACGCTTACAATCGCGCCTAACGTCACGCTTACCAACAACGGAATGATTCTTCACGGAGACGGTTCGGCAATTCTGCACGGCGGCGCGTTCGGCACGTTAACGGGCTGGGGAAGCGTACGGAATTTGATAACCATTTCGGAAATTTTGGGTGTAACCCCGCCGATTGCGGGAGGAACTGCGGCTACAAGCATAATTGCCAACGAGCAATTCACGGGAACCGTGCAATGGTCGCCGAATCACAGTCTGTTCCAAGATGGCGTCAGTTATATGGCAACGATTACGTTGACAGCTTTGGATGATTTTGTGTTCAGACGAGTTCCGGCGAACTTTTTCACCGTCTCGGGCGCAACAACGGTAACAAATAACGCGAATTCTGGCGTTATTACGGCGAGGTTCTCGGTAACCGATACCGATAATCATATTTTCGACATGTCCGACGGACCGATTAGGATTGAGCATGGCACAAACGCGGGAACTATTAGGGTTACATACGCTAACGGGCTGGTTATGGACAATATTTCGCAAGAAACGCAAATCACTATTACAGGCAGCATTTCAAACCCCAATAGTGACGCGGTTTACGTGGCAAGCGGTGTTACGGCGAACGTAAGGCTTGATAATGCAAATATAAGTTTTGCCGATAGCGCCACCGGTCGCAGTGCGTTCAATATAAACGGCGGAAATGTGACTCTTGAATTGTCAGGAACGAATATTCTCATAAGTGGTTGGAATGCGGCGGGTTTACGAGTTCCTCATAATGCTTCGGTAACAATCAATGGTTCGGGCAGTCTTGAAGCGCACGGCGGAACACACTCGGCAGGAATCGGCGGCGGCTGGCAGGGCTCAGGTGGCAATATCACAATAAACAGCGGTGTTGTTAATGCATTTGGCGGCTCGAGCGGAGCAGGAATTGGCGGCGGTTGGGGCGGAACAGGTGGCACCGTTATCATCAACGGCGGCACGGTTACAGCGACCGGAGGCCATAGCGGAGCGGGAATTGGTGGCGGACCGTGGGGAGCAGGTGGTAATGTTACAATCAACGGCGGTGTGGTTACAGCGAATGGCGGCAGCGGTGCTATCGGTATAGGCAGAGGTTCGGGTAGCGGCGCGGGCGGAACGCTTACGCTAAACGACAACGCAGTAGTGTTCACAAACTCAACGAACGCTGACACCACCGCTACAAACGGCATACTATTTATCGGCAACGTCGGCACGGTACACGGCGACGTTACGCTTGAGCAGGATGTGACTATACCGGTACCGATTAGCAGGACTCTAACCGTGCCTAGCGGCGCGTCGTTGATAATGCCTGCGGGAATAACTTTGACAAACGACGTCACAATCATTCCCGCTGACGGAAGCACGGTGACGGTGAACGGCACGATTTTAGGCAACAAAATAAACGGAGCGAATGTTGCGCCACCGACATTGTCAAGCAGAACATATAACAGTATTACGTTAAACGTGGCGGAACTTTTGGCAGCAACCGGACAGAGCATGGAATTCGCGATTAATACAATAAATTCCACGCCGACGGGCGGCTGGCAGGAGTCGACGGAGTTCACCGGACTTGCGTCGAATACGACATATTACTTCTTTGCTCGTTCAGTAGAAGATGATAACTTCCGAACGGGTGCGGCAAGCATAGGTTCGCCGATTACGACAAGTGCCGGAAACATAGAGATAACAGACATTATATTTAATGACGACGGCACCGAGATAACGGTTGAGTTTGATTCTCAAACTCGTGCAACTATAATTATTGCGTTTCGTGATGAAAGCGGTAGGTTTTTAGGCGCTGTAAATAAATATATAACATCGCAAGATAGTGAAATTTCAAATATTAGCATACCTCAAAACACGTATAAAATTAGTTTTAAGATTTGGGACGGATTGAGCAATATGAACCCACTTGATGATGTGGAAATAGCAGTTAGAAATGACGTCGGTGATTGGGTGTTGACAGATTGATTAGGTAATGCAAACGTATACAAGAGCAATAAAAAATCAGGACAGTAAACAGATAAGCCGTGATTGCAGAATCTTAGGCATTTTGAGATAAGCAAATCTTGTTTAATCGAATGTATTTTCGCTTAAATTAAACTTGCTCTCAATTGGTTTAGGACCCTAAAATTATCCCGACTGATAGACAAACAAACCCCCTTTAACCATTACAGTTAAAGGGGGTTTTGGTCGAGGTAGCAGGATTCGAACCTGCGGCCCCTTGGTCCCAAACCAAGTGCGCTACCAAGTTGAACATAAACTATCCCTCATGAAAAGATAATGGATTGAAACGTGCAACCCCGACAAAGCAATGATTTCACAACATTGCAACATAAGGATAGTTATTTATGCAATACCCAAACTGAAGATTTTAGCACGGCAATTTTTTATATTGTCGTGTTTTTTAATACCCACTTTTAAGAAAGGAATGTTAAACAGGATGAAAACAGATAACAAGATACGGTTGCCGGGCGTTGTGAAAATTCCGCAACGTTCGTATTCTGTCGCTTTAGCAGACGCGAGAAAACCGCCAAACAGTAAATGCGCTATATGCGTGTTTCGCATTGGCGGCACAACGTATATTCGTGGCACAACATATAGAAATTGTCTTTTGAAAAAATGTTGTTGTTCATGGATAACATAAAACGATAAATCACATTGCTAATTTTAGTGATGTTTTTTATATAAAATTTATCAAGAAAGCAGGTTTTACAATGGAAGAAAAAGAGTTTACAGGCACAGGCGGCATACCGCCGATACAGGACGATAAAAATTCCGAAAATGCGGGTGCAACCGCTCCGGCAACGCCGGAAGCAAACGACCCAATAAAGGCAGGCGCGGAAAAACTAACCGAACCACCGCCCGAAGCAGTAGAATCCAAAACCGTCAATGACGATAAGGATTTGGACGCGTTCAAAGCGGATTCAGAAAAGTCCGATCCGAACGCAAAACCAACTGCCGAGGAAAAAGCAGAAGCGGAAAAAAAGGATATTCTTGACGAAGTTGTGGAACTTGACATTTCGCAAATTCAAGGTGGAGAAGAAGTGAAACGCTTGCCGCTTACCGAGTTGCACGGATTTAAAGGACACCCTTTTGTAGATAGGACGGATAAAAAATACCTTGAAACGTTGGCGAGTATTAAGCAAGGCGGCGTACATACCCCTATTATCGCAAGACCACGCAAAGAGGGCGGTTTTGAAATAATTTCGGGGCATAGGCGTTCGGAAGCGTGTAAAGAGTTGGGGAAAACGGATATTCCTGTTTTAATTCGTGACTTGTCGGATGCGGACGCGTCAATAATTATGGTTGACACGAACATAAACCGTGAAAGACAATTACCGTCCGAACGCGCAAAAGCTATTGAAATTCAACTTGATGTTATGAAACAAATGAAAGGCAAAGCTAAAGATGGCGAAGTTGCAAAAAAACCGCCGGAATGGAACGGAAAAAAACCGCACGAAGTTTTGGCGAAACAGTTGGGAATTAGTACAACCGTTTTATATCGTCAACTTAGTGTGTTGAAGCTAATTCCACCTTTGATAAAAATGGTTGACACGGATAAATTACGATTGGATATTGGGGAAGTCGTTGCGGGGATGAAAAAGCCCGGCCAAGAAATGTTGTTTAAGGTTATGGACGCTAATGAGGTTAGACCAACATTAGACCAAGCGAAAAAAATCGCAGAAATCGGCAAAAACGGCAAATTGGAATTGGCAAAAATTGAAAAGGCATTGAAAAATGAAAAGCCGCTTGAATTTAAGGTGACAATTACAGGTGAAGCCGTAAAAGATTTTTTTCCGAAAGGCACTACCCCTAAAGAAATGGAAACCGGGATTTTGAAAGCGTTGGAGTTTTACAAGACGTATCAAGAAAAAATTAAAAATCCCGGTAAAACCGCGCCGCCGAAAAAACCTAATATACACGGCAAGGGCGGCGGCACAAAACCGCCGAAAAATTCCGGCGCTCGGTAAATTAGAAATTTTTTGCTTATTTTTTTGACATCCTTTAAAAAAGGATTTTATAATGTAAGCAAAAATTTTAAAGGAGTGGTTTAGTTTGAGAACAGAAAAAACATTACATCTATGTTGTTACACAGTCGGCGGCGAGGATTTAAAAAATGGCGGCACTTTTGAGGACACTATAGTTATTGATATGGATTCCGTAAGAAAAAGTAGAATAAAATCAATAACAGAATACATAGCAAAAATTTACGACCAAGACAAGGAACGGCAATTAAAGGTATTATCTACACAACCGGATGAAAGCCTTATTACAAATTTGGATTTGTTTAACTTCTTTCTATATTGCAAAAATCCGCAACAGTCAGAAAAGGGCGTACCTATTTCGGGGTTGCCCAAATTAGAAAATATCGAATCCGACCCGCCGCATACGGAAATTGTAGAGGGATATACCATTACAGACCGTGTGAGAATAAAAAATGTAGAAATTGTTTTGGGCGAAAATACAGATAAAAACGATTTCGCAGTATGGCGAAAGGGTGTAAATTCGCGCGTTCATTACCGCAAAAATTGTTTTTCTGACCGTTTATCTGCATTAGAAAATTTACATCTTCGCGCACTTGACGAAATAGGGGATTTTAAATTTTTAGAGCAGAAAAAAGCGCAAGTCAAAAGTGGCGGCTCGAAAAAACCGCCCGAAAATCGCGGCGCACGGTAACGACATCATACCACAAAACCCGCAAGACTTTTTAAGTCTTGCGGGTTTTTCATTTCCTCAATCCTAACGCAGAGTATAACGCTCTTTCCGCAAATCGTCAAGGGTTGAAATAAACGGCGCAAAAATCGCGCCGCCCTTTGACAATTTGCGTTAAGCGCGTAAGATGTTGGCTATGGGATTTAAGGGAAAATCTGTTTAAAACCCGAAAAATCAAATTGAAATGAGGCAAACAATGGATAAAATTTTTTCAGCTTTTGTAACAAATTTAGGCAAATATAACGAGGGTTCGCTTGTCGGTGAATGGGTGAATTTTCCGACGACTACTGAAAAATTACAGGCGTGTTTTAAACGTATTGAACTTGATGGAAAACGGTATGAGGAATGTTTTATCACAGACTACGATTCCAACTACAGCGGTTTGTGTAACAATTTGGGCGAATATGAAAGTATTAATGAATTAAATTATTTAGCCGTACAAATTGATGACATGAACGGTGGAGATAAAGAGAAATTTTTTGCCGTGACTGAAAGCGGCGAACACACTTCGAGCGTCAAAGACTTAATAAACCTAATTGAAAACATAGATTGTTATGATTACTTCCCTAATGTAAACAACGAGAAAGATTTAGGTTATTATTTCGCTGACGAAATGTGCGAAGTTGAAATTCCCGAAAACATACAGCCGTATTTTGATTATGAAGCATATGGGCGAGATATTTCAATAAACGATAACGGTATTTTTACGGACAACGGATTTTTGGTTGAAAACGGCAGTAAATGGGTTGACCGATATGACAATAGAAACGATATTCCAAGTGAACATAAAGTCTTTGCATATCCGCCGTTGGATATTCCAAAAAGAAAAGCGTTACCGAAGTCAACTAAGAAAAGCAATCCAACAAGAGGAGGAGCGCGATAAATGTCGATTCTTATTTTTCTTTCGTTGGGGCGATAACACGTTAAAACTTGTTTTAACGTGTTGTTGCAAGCATAGCGTTTGTATTACAAACGCGCTTGTTAGGGGGAGCAAGTTCCCCCTAATACCCCCAAGAATAATACTATCGTATTATTTCTTTTTTTATATTAATATATTCCCAACTTTGGGAATGTTAATTTTTTGAGTGAGGAGGATTCCGAAAAAATGGGTAGGTTACGCAATAATATTATTAGCCTTTGGTTAAGTGATAGAGAACTTGAACATTTAGAAATGCAAGCGTTTCTTGCCGGACGTAGGGTTAGCCCTTTTATTCGTGATGTGATTGCGGGGGCTAAATTGAAAGAACATCCCCCGAAAGAATGGGCGGAACTTGTACGGCAACTTTCGGGAATGTGCAACAATGTAAATCAAATCGCAAAGGTTGCAAATGTGGCGGGAACGGTTGATACATCAGCCATTGACGCCATATCAAGTATGCAATCTCAAATATGGCAGAAAATCAAAGGTTTATAATGGCATATACAAAAGTTTTTGCCGTAAGAGATAGGCTGAAAAGAATTGTTGACTATGCGACCAACAAAACAAAGACAGGATTAGGCGGTGTTATTAGTTATGTTGTAGATTTATTCAAAACAGAAAAACGACTATTTCAAAGCGCGTTAAATGTTGAAAATATTGACACAGCATATAAAGAAATGCAGGCTACCAAAAAGAAATGGAATAAATCAGGCGGTGTTTTAGCTTATCATTTTATACAGTCGTTCAAGCCGGGCGAAGTTACGCCTGAGCAGGCGCACGACATAAGCGTAGAATTTGCACGGCGATTGTTTGGCGAAAGATACGAGGTTGTTATTGGCACGCACCTTGACCGTGATCACCTACATTCGCACGTTGTCATAAATTCTGTTTCTTTTGTGGATGGCAAGAAATATCACTCAAGCCCCGGAAGTTACTATTATAACATTCGAGAAACGTCCGACCAACTTTGCAGGGAGCATAATTTATCAATTATTGAACCGCAAGGGAGCGGAAAACATTACGCCGAATGGAACGCCAAGCAGAACGGACAGCCAACATTGCAATCCCAATTTTGCGATAACGTGAGATCGGATATTGACAATGCTATCCGACAGTCGTTTACTTTCAATAATTTTATTGAGCATTTAAGAAAGCAGGGTTATGTTATCAAGCAAAGCGACACGCGAAAAAACATCTCGATAAAGCCGCCGTTTTCGGGCAGAATTGTACGGCTTAACGGTAAGCAGTTGGGCGTGGAATATACCGAAGAAGCTATAAGGGAACGAATCGCCGCGCAACAACAAATTGGATATAAAAAATTGCCGTCCATTCCAAAATCCCGAAAGATGTACCGCCTTACAAACGGAACATTGGGAACGTCCCGAAAGTTGACCGGGTTTAAGGCGTTGTACTTCCGTTATTTGTATATGTTGGGCGGGGTTCAAAAACGAAGATACCCACCGAGGATTAGCGCACACTTGCGGCGCGAGATTATTAAAACCCAAAGATACGCCAAGCAATTCCGCTTTATGCTTGACAATAATATTGAAACTGTCAACGATTTAGCAGCTTACAAAAATAGCTTGATTCGCAAAATTGACGAGATTACTGAAACGCGAAAACCATTATATTATCAAAGGCGGTGTACTGAAAATGAAATTGAAATAAGCGAACTGTCCAAAGAAATTGCCGGATATACAACCGAGTTGCGCACGTTGCGGGGCGAGTTGCGTATGTGTTCCGGCATTGAAGAAAATATCCCCGCAGTTAGTAAACATTTGGACGAAGTTGGCGAAATGAAAAATCAGCGGAACGCTGAAAAAATCAAACAAAGAGAGGAGCAATCTAAAAATGGCAATCGAGGCAGATGTAGCACAGCAGGTGGTGAGCCAAGGATTACAAGTTACTGAACACGCCGGAAGATTGGCGGGGTTGGGGATTAAAAATTTAGTTGCGTTGTTGATGGCGTTAGCGCAATCTCACCGAAAGACGCATGGCAAAACAGCTTTAACGGATTTAGTTTTGGGAAGCGGCAGTCCGCAAACCTTTGAAATGACGAATAATCAAGCTAAAAAATTTCAAAGGTTGGCGAAAGAACACGGCGTAACCGCTATTCCCATCCGTGATAAGTCAAGCAAAGATAACATGTGTAATGTTATTGTCCGTGGCGAAGATTCCGCTTGTGTTAATCTTGTTTTTGAAAAAATGGGTTATGCCGTGCCGAAACAAGAAAAGGACGGTGAAGTAAAAAACGCCGACACCCGCGCCGGACAAGGGAACGAATCGCCGTCGCGCGGGAATATCTTGAATCAATCGCAGACCAAGAATCCGAACAGGACGAGTACGACAACTACTGATGGAAAAATGCCTGTTCGTGATAGGGTTTCCGCACTTAAAGCGGCAAGCCAAGATACGGCAAAAGCCGGGCAGTTGAAGTCGCGCGGTACACCGAACATCGGCAAATCCAAATAAAAAATTGTTAACATTCCCAACATTGGGAATGTTTTTTTAATTTGCAAAACGGAAGAAAGGAAATATAATTTTATGGCTTCCATAAAAACGGAAATTAGGTTAAAAAAAGTCGCGCAACACTTGAAAAAAGATACTTATAAAGGTTTAACAGAAAACGAAAAGAAAATTGTTAGACTTGTCAAGCGGAAGCGGCATAATGATAAGGAAATGAATAGGTTTTGGCGTAATGCCCCACGCTTAAAAAATGGTGCGGTTGATTGGGATAGTTTAGACGAAAATACTCTTAAATATTTTGAACATATTTATAAAATAGAAAAAAGTTTAAATAAGGCATTGTCTAAATTTCCCGATAAAAATATTGATATGGCTATGAAAGCATTTAACCAAATCAACATTGATAGGCGCACAACGAGTTTTTAAAAATTCAATATAAAATAGACCCAAAATCAAATAAGAGGAAGTGATACAACAAAATGAAAATTAAATCTCTAATATTTCTTGTGGCACTTATACTTTGTATAAGTGCCGTTTTTCTTGCCCCGGTCACGACGGCGAGCGGATTATTTCCCGTCAGTATACAGGAAAGTCGCGAGAGCGGACGGCGTGAAATTGTCCGAGCTTACGAACTCAACGAGGGCGAGAATCCCGCGCATATTTCACGCGCTACCTTTGACCGGGATGGATTCCAATTTGAACTTACGGAACTATCACGGCGGGAAGTGCCAAATTACAGAACAAGGCAGTATGTGAAAACTGTTACTATCTACACACAAAGCAATGATTTTCAGACCGTTTTGCGTGAACTTGCAACAGAAATGTATTTTGAAATTGACGGATATTACGGAATTCTTGCGCTTGATATATCAAGCATAAATATTCAATCGCGCGGAACACGGAGCAGTCAACAGACCATAACAAGGACGCGCGAATTTCCCCATCTATCAGCCCCGGACACTTCGCTAATTCCGAGGTCGATAACCGAGGGCAACCAAAATTTCAACTTATATAATGTTGAATGGCGAACGCAAACTACCGCGACAGTTGAATATGTGCAACTTCCGGCAAGTTTTACGGCAGTCGCAACTTACAGAGGAACGCAAACCCGAACATATAATATCGGCTTTAGTGCAACCGCCGTATATCGCGGAACTTTGACACACACAACAGTAGGAATACAATATACAGTTAGATTTACAGGCGTTCGCATTGTAAATTGGCGGTTATTTGTCGGTATGCTGATATTTTTCCTTTGTATTATTGGGGCTTACTTTGTCGGTAAAAAATACAAACCCGGCAAGAGCGGTAAAATTAAAACCTTTGCTTGTGTTGGGTTTTTGATGTGTTCGTTAGCCGTAATGTCGCAGACCGCCAATGCCGCGCCGGGGATTCCCGGCAACAGCTTTGGTAGAGGGCAACAGGCGATTCACTTGAATCCGCAAACGGTGAGTGCTGCTCCAAGCAATATGCACGTTATAGGCACGCCGAACATTGGCAATTTTGCGCATACTTACACTTGCGGTCAGCGCATAGGAAGATTGACGGTTGAACGGTTAGGGCGAACTATCAATGTTTACGGTGGCGCGACAATGTGGGCGATGGACAGGGGTGCAGGACATTTCAGCTTTACAGGCTTGAATCATGGCAACACCTCTCTTGTCGGTCATAATCGCGGTTGGAACGGCTTTTTTAGTTTTGTACGCCTCTTACGCGAGGGTGACATTATTGCCCTTTACGCTAACGGCATTACAAGGCGTTACGCCGTCCAACGAGTATTTACAGTAAACGAAACTGATTTTTCACCGTTAATACAGTTTGGTGATAATCGCCTTACGCTTGTGACGTGTGTCGAGTATCAACGGAATTTACGCCGCGTTGCGGTTGCCATTGAAATTCAATAAGTTAAAACATTCCCAACATTGGGAATGTTTATATAAAATCACAAAAGGAGATGTATTACATTGAAAAAATTTAAGTTTTTAGCAGTAGGAGTAGTTTCAATTTTGCTTTTGGCGCAAGTCGGCGTTTACGCCACCGTGCAAACTCAACCTATTCCGCCGTGGGAACGGTTAAATTTCAATTATCAGTTTAGGTCGGGTATGGATTACCGTGTTGATTTAGGCAGACCGACAACATTTTACGGTATTGTGCCGCGCGATGTTTTCACGGCGAATGTACGAGTTGACGCGCAAGTTGCGTTGCGCCCGCCGAGTTATGGAATTTTTAGCGGAGTTATACCAACAGAACCATTCAACCCGCTAATGCCGCAACCGCTCAATCCGCATTTTGGCGGCAGTTTTGGAACGTTGGATAACTTCGGCGATGATGGATTTTTACCGCCAACCTCAATAAGATAAAAACGCTTGTAAATTTGACTGCACCCTTACCTTATGCTATAATTATAGTATAAAGCAAGGAGTGGTTATATGTTGAAAAAAGTTATTTTATCTATGTTAATTTTAGTAATGGTTGTCAGCGTTACGGCGATTGCCGCAGACTATCCAAGAATCCGAGTTGACGGTGAATTTGTTGTAATTCCATATTACGACCAACAGCCTGTTATCGTGGACGGCAGAACACTTGTGCCGCTCCGCGCGGTGATGGAAGCGTTAGGATTTCGGGTTGAATGGGAGCAAGCACCGCTTAATCGAGCAACCCTCACAAAACCCGGATTTAATGTTACTGTAACGATTGGTAGGGATACGATGTTTGTGAATGGTAGCAATATTCCGCTTGACGTTCCCGCGCAAATTATGAATGACCGCACGATGGTTCCGTTAAGGGCAATTTCAGAAGCGACAGGAATGAGAGTTGAGTGGGATAGCAAGAACCGCATAGCGGATATATGGACTACAAATTACGCCGTAACAAGGTCGAGTATCGTTCTTACTAATGAACGAATTACAGACCAACAGCTTGCAGAGTGGAAAGCAGAATACCGAGAGTTGGGCAGCGCAAACGATTTTGAAATCGAGGTTGTACGGCTTATCAATGTAGAACGTGCGAATCATGGTTTATCACCATTAGAAATGTACGAACCACTTATGATGGCGGCGCGTTTCAAATCACAAGAAATGTACGATTTGAATTATTTTGCTCATGACAGTCCCGTATATGGAAGTTTTAATGGTATTGTAAGATTGTTTGATACGGAAGCGCGTGCTGAAAACCTAACTCGAAGGTCTACAGCCGAGGAAGCGGTAACCTCTTGGATGAACTCCCCCGGACATAGGGCTAACGTTTTGAGAGAAGATATTACAATCATTGGAATAGGGCAAATTAGCAATTTGGTAACAATGCAAGTAAGATAAGAAACTACAAACAACAATTCAAATAGCATAGAAACTAAGACAGTCAATTGACTGTCTTTTTTGTGCTTTTAAACAAAAATCAATAATAAAATGGAGGAATTTCTAATGAAAAATTTTAAAAAATGGGGCAGTTTGCTTCTTGCAATTATTATGTTAGTAGGGATTATGCCCGCTTATGCAACAGGAGTTGCCCCTATTTCGGGTTCGTTGGTGGGGCGTTCAATACAATTTGGATTTAACACCGAACCAAAATGGACGGGACCGCAATTAACGGTAAACGGAATACAAGTTGGAGCGTTTCGCTATTCCGCACATATTGACGGCGCGGAATACGAGGCTTTTTGTGTGAATCCCGACCGACCGGGACCCGAAAACGCCGGAGTGCCGCCCTATGTTATACGAGGCGCGCGCCCCGACCTTGTGCATATTTTGCGGTTCGGACATCCGAACAACGCACGAATGACGCAGGCGGGAACAGCTTACTATTATTCGTCAGCTTATGCAGCATATATAACACGAACCGCATTAGTTTACGCTTTTGCAAGACCGGGCGCGGTTTTGGGCGGCGATGTTGAATCTTTTATGCGACAAGTTGTTGTTTCACTTGTTGAGGGTACTTCCGCTTGGCAAGAACCCGGAAATTTTACGCCGTCACGTTGGGCGCGAATAAACGGCGTTGAAAACGCTACACAACAAGGAACACCAAACGGCGCGGGGATGATTGTGTCGGATGTTTTCAATATTACGAACAGTCACGCAAACAATCCGCTTATGTTTCGTTGGCAAGCGGGAACGCCCGCAGGCACACAAATTTTAGACGCATATCATAATTTGTTAGCAACGTACCCAAACTTGCCCGCTAACAATGCTTTTCAAGCTTTGGGGTTCAGGTTGGCAGTCCACGAAACTTCCAACGTTACAAGCGCAGGCATTGAAATTGTTGGAATACACGACAATTACGCCGGACAAGCGTGGACTTCAAGAACTACATTGCAAGAAAACCAATGGCAAGAGATGGTCTTTTTTATCCCTCAAATGAGGGCAACGGCAAGAATGAATTATGAACCGATACTCGCAGGCGAATATGGACAATTCCGCATACTCAAAACTAATATGACAGGAACACCTTTAGGCGGTGCGGTATTTGAAATCACAGGCAACGACCATAGGTTACCCATGACAGTCACAGTTCCCGCAAGCGGTTGGACTTCGCCGTTGTTTCTGATAGGGACGACAATAACCGTCACGGAAATCGTACCACCCGCAGGGCATATTATCGGCGCGAATCCAACGCAGACGGTTACAATTACACCGGGGCAGACGGAAGTTGTAACGTTGACATTCCAAAATCCCGAAGCGCCGCCGAATGGCTATCCGCCACCGACAACATCAGTACGGATTCAAAAAATTTGCGCACTTGGTCGTTATAATATCCCCGGCGCGTTAATGAGATTGCGCGGAATATCGGCACACACAATTACAACGAGTGACGGGCAAACTTTGAGCCTTAACAATACAGGCATAAATATCTCGCAAGTGTTGACAGAGGGCGCAACAACTGCCGTGCCAAACGGCGTAACAAGCACAGTCACGGACGGTGTATGGACTTTAGAGGGCTTGCCTTTCGGTGCGTTTGTCGTGGAAGAAGAGCGCGCGCCGGACGGTTACTCACTGCTTCCGCAACATACAAGTTTTGCGTTTTGGTTGTTGCCGCCGAATGTAGAAATTGATGTAGAAAACAATCCGATTTTTGATAGCGAGGGAAATTTGGTTACGATTATAAACGACTTCCGAATCATTCCAAATCCCGATGGAAGCGGCGTAAATTCAATCTTACTGACGTTCGAGAACTATCCGTTTTCAGAAATTATCGTCTACAAACATTGTGAAATCTCAAATATCCCTCTCACGGGTGCGCATATCCGTATTGAGGGATTTTTTGTTGAGGGCAATGCGCCTGTAATTACTGACAGGACTTACGTTACAGACCAAAATGGACGTGTTGTTTTCCGTGGACTTCCGGCAGGAACATACACCGTTTCCGAGGTGATCCCGCCGCCCGGTTTCTCATTGGCTGATGTGAATTTCCAATCCGTCAATGTATCTTGGGGGCAACGTGAGGGCAATAACGCTCGACCCGCCCCTGTTGTGCGATTTTATAATATGCCAAATAGTTCGCTCGAAGTGTTAAAAATTGACGGCGATAGCGGCGAACCGCTTGCCGGCGCGATTTTTGAATTGCGCGACCCAACGAGTGGCGAAACGTGGCAAGCGACAAGCGGCGCGGACGGAATCGCAACTTTTGGACGCGGTTCAAATGGTAATGAACTGTTGCCGAATCACACCTATATTTTAGTGGAAATTCAAGCCCCGACAGGCTTCGTTTTGCTTGAAAGACCGCAAGAAATTGTACTGTCGCCGGGCAATGACAACCGAATCACCGTGCGGAATTGGCGGAATCCAAGCCTTACAATCGTAAAACGTGACGCGCAAAATCACGAAAGATTGGCGGGCGCAACATTTTCGGTAGAGTTTGAGAACGGCCAGACCGTAAGCGGTTCGCCGTTTACCACAAATAGCAATGGCGAAATTATTTTACCATGGACTTTATTCGAGGGGCAAACCGAGCGAACGCTGATAGTTACGGAAATCACGCCGCCGCCGAATTATCTTTTGTCAAATCCGAATTGGCAACGTGTGACTATGCGACAGGGGGAAAATAATATTGTGACATTTGACAACTACCGCCGTCCAAATTTGACAATTCGCAAAATTGACAGTATCACAGGCGACCCGATTCGCGGCGCGTGGTTTACAATCGTTCGCGCTCCTAACAACTCTTTCACAGGTGAAACAGTTGACTTAGGCAGATTCCAAACGAATGAGAACGGCGAAATCGTGCTTGAAAATCAAGACGTTGCGTGGTTTAGAATTACCGAGATTGAACCCGCACCGGGCTTTCAGCTTCCCGAAATTCCGACACAAGAAATTTTCCTTGCGCCAGGCGAAAATCGGGTTGTAACCTTTGAAAATACGCCGTTGTCAGCTATTGTGATTCGCAAGGTGGACGCGCAAACAGGCGAACCGTTGCAAGGCGCGGTTTTCCGTGTTCGCTATTTGTCGGGAACTTCCGGCACAGGCGGTACGGTGATTGGTGAATTTACTTCGTCAAGTAACGGAACGGTAACGGTTACAGGGCTTCAAGCCGGAACGTACATCATCGAAGAAATCCGCGCCCCGCAAGGGTTTATTATCGACAGAACACCGCAAACTGTATATATTACAGGGTTTGAGCAATCCGTAGTTACGGTTGAATTTGCAAACAGAAGATACGGCGGTTTGCTAATCGTGAAAACTTGCGAGGAAACCGGGCGCGTATTACAAGGCGCACAATTTAGAGTTACGAATAGTCGCGGCGGCGGGGTTGGTACAGCAAATGGACTTTTTACAACCAACGCGCAAGGCGAGATTTTCATACCGAATTTACAGCCCGACAGCTATATTGTAACCGAGGTGCGCGCCCCACAAGGGTTTGAGTTAAATTCACAACCTCAAACAATCCGAGTAAACGCAAGCGGCGAAATTTACCGATTAGAGTTTACGAACCGTCGAATCCCCGAACGACCAACTTTGACGATTGAAAAAGTTGACGAGGACGGTAGACCGCTGCAAGGCGCGAGATTTGAGGTTCGTAGAGCAAACGGCGAACTAATTACGAAAGTTACAACAGACCGCGCCGGACTTGCGAGGGTGGAATTAGACCCCGGCAGTTTTCAAATCATTGAAACACAAGCCCCCGCAGGCTATATAATTGTTGAGCCGTTGCGAGTGATTGAAATTCGCGCGGGCGAAAATAGGGTTGAAAGGTTCGTTAATCCTAAAATGCCGAGCGTTGTAATCCGCAAAATTTGTGGTGATACAGGCAGACGATTACAGGGTGTTGAATTTGAAATTGCCCGATATTTCGGCAACGGACGAACAGGGCAACGCTTGAAAAATTACGCCGTTGATAACAGCTACACATTTACAACCGATAGAAGCGGACATATCTATTTGCCAACTCTTGAACACGGCGTATGGATTGCGATAGAAACGCGCCCATTGCCCGGATTCGCTCCGGCAGACCCGACAATTTTCACGGTTGGCGATAACGGCGATTTGACGGTGATTATTCGTAATTATCGTATGCCGTCTTTGACAATTCAGAAGATTTGTAGTGTTTCTCGCGCTCCACTTCAAGGAGTTAGATTTGAAATTTCAACGGCTGACGGTACACGATTGAGAAATCTGCGTACAGGATTCCACGAATTTATCACAGACCGAAACGGACTTATCTTCCTACCCGAAATCGAGGACGGAACTTTCTTTTTGAGAGAAACCCGCGCTTTGCCGGGTTATGCGATTGATAGAGAGGTAATCCCATTTAGTATTGATTCAAGAACAAGACGGCAAGACCATATACTAACCGTGGAAAACACGCCGCTTGCAGGGCTTCGATTACTCAAAGTTGACGGAGTAACAGGCGCACCGATTTTCAACGTGGAATTTATGATATTCGATAGCCGTAATAATGTTGTCGGCGTGTTCCTTACCGATAATAATGGATTGATTGACTTTACAGGCATTTTAACGCCGGGTAGATACACCATCCGCGAAACAAGACCCGCGCCGGGTTATAGCCGTGATGATGTGCCGCGCACCGTTGAACTTGTCGCGGGGCGCGTAACTGAAATCCGTTGGACTAATTACCCAATCGCAGGGCAGTTGCAAATTCTCAAAATTTCGGGTGATAACAACCAACATAACGGACTTCCGGCGGGAACGCCGCTACAAGGCGCGATATTTGAAATTTTTTGCGCCCGAACCGGCAATTTTGTAGACCGTATTCAATCTAACGAGCGAGGCATGGCAATATCAAGACCGTTACCGCTTGGACGGTACAGAGCGGTCGAGGTTGCCGCCCCCGCTTTTTATATGATAAATCCGCAACCGATTTATTTTGAAATCGAATTTGAAAGGCAGATTATACGCAAGCAATTCCCTAATTTCAGCGCGAATACAGGCGTTTCAGTCACCAAAACAGGCGTAAGGGAAGCAATGCAAGGGCATAACATAGTCTACACTTTCCAAAATGTCCGAAATGACAGCACCATCCCGCTTGATAACTTCTTCTTGCGTGATATTCTACCGACCAACGCCATCCGCGCGGATAGACTTGTTACAGGTACATTTAACCACGCCTTGACATATCGCATTTACGCAACTACAAATCTTGGCTATGAAATTGTTGTTGCTGATAACCTTTCAACGCTCCGAAATAATGTTGTGAATTTGCGACCCGCGTATTTGGGATTGGCGTATAACGAGTATATCACCGAATTTACAATGATTTTCGGGCGCGTTCCGGCAGGGTTTACGGCGGTTGAAAGACCGAGATTGTATGCTGATGTGCTTTCGGTATATCAAACCTTGTTACCTAACGGAATGATGTTTGTTAATGCCGTTGATTTAGGCGGTAGGATTCCCGGCACAAGCGAGTGGGTTATTACTAATTCGACTACCTCAACAACCATTTTTGCCCCTCAACGCTATTTGCCGCGAAGCGGTTGGTAAAATTGTAATATACAAGGGTTACAAGAAACATTCCCAACATTGGGAATGTTTCTTATTCCTTTTTAAGTTTAAGTTGAAACGGGGTAATAAATTATGTGTTTTCCAAAGCCGGAATTTCAAAAAGTAAAAGCCGGGCTAACCATAAGTCAAGAAATACATTGGTTTCTTAAAAATGTTGACGGGCAAAATTACAAATTTAGTGATTTTGAACAAAGCGTCAAGGGATTTAACGATATTTTACAAGGTAGGGGCGAACATATTAAAGCCTTTATAGTTAGGCTTAAAGAAAAGTACGGCACACTTCACGTAAAAAAAGTTGATTTAATCGAAAAAGATATAAGTAATTTTTTAATGCAAAAAGTGTTATTGGATAAGGTTTACGATAAGTCAAGTTCTCAAAAATATGATACTGAAATTTACCCTCATCCGGATAAACCGTTGAAAATTATTACGCAAAAAATTTACGACAGCGCAGTAAAAGGCGGTTTTCCTAATGACTTTTTCAAGGATTCATATTTTGAGGGCATTAAATTTTATTGTTTGCCGGATTGCGCGGATTTTTCAAATTCCCGCTTAGTTGAATGTCGTTTTACCGTTTGCCGCGCCGTTGGTGCAAATTTCAATAATGCGACATTAGATGGCGCGGAATTTCACACTTCCAATTTACAAAATGCTGATTTTTCAAGTGCATATATACGATATACGCAATTTAGGGATTGCGATATTTCTTCCGCTTCCTTTCACCGTTCATTGTTAAATGAATGTTATATCGCTGATTGCGTTCTTGATAAAGTTAACTTTTTTAATATACATTTCAAAGAAAGTCGCGTTGAGCGTATTACAGCAAACGACATAAAGGAATTTAGAACCGTCCAATTTTCAATGAATGGTGCGACAAAAGAAGAATGTCGGAAAAACCGCGAAAGTATTTATACGGCATTTGGCGTTCCGATGCCGCCGCCACCGATTGAAAAAATGGATTATCTTTTGACAAAGAAAACCAACCGAGCAAAGGCGGAAATTTTAAAGTTTATTGCTGATTTTAGAAAGCAGCACGGCTCTAAAAAAGCCTTTGACGAATTATGCGTACACTTAAAAGGCTACAATAAAGATTCGGAAGATGGTTATTTTGATTTCGCTTATGACTTTACAAACAAAGGACATACCGTTATTTCTACCATACATTTAGAAAACGGAAAATTGCGATTGTCCGGGGAGTGCGAAATTTGGAATAGCGAATACTTGATAACGGACGGACATAAACGGCATGCTGATTATACGCAAAATAAATTAAGCGGAATAAATAAAGCGTGGAAAAACAAGCCCCATACAAGGTAATACCTAAAACATTCCCAACATTGGGAATGTTTCTTATTTGTAATACAAATCACGAACGCGCCCAGCGTATCTGTCAAGGCAAGCGTGCGGCACGTTAGTTAAAAAAAGCAGGGTGTAGCCTTAACGGTTGCGCTCTTTTATATATACAAAAGATATGAGGCGATTTATGGGTGAAAGATTACAGAAAAATTCTTGACGATATTACAAGCGGCTTATATAGTGTTGGCGAAATTGATTGTGAGTACGGCTTTATGCGTGATATGACGGCTGATAAAATAAAGGAAGTATTTAAAAATCAAGATTTAAGATACGACCAAAAAATTGCTTGTGAAATAATTGTAGGATATTTAAGGTTGCAAATGTCATTTAAAGCAGACGAGGGAACATTAACACAGAGTTTTTCAATTTCAACAAAGTACAGATACGGCGGGGAATGGGTGAAAGTTAATTTGCCGATAAAGGGAAATGTCAACATTGCCGCGCTTGATATTGAGGTTGAAATGTTTAAAGTGTTGGATGGTTTTGCAAACGACTACAATTTGTTTTATCACCGTCCCACGCCATCCTACAAATTGAAGAAAGCTATAAAAAACGCAAGAAATACAAGTAAATCCCCTATAAAAAAAGGGGGTGCAAGGTGAAACCGATACAAAGCACAAGAAGCCAGCTTATTATATGGTTGCTTCTTGCTATTCCTGTAGCGTGGCTTGCGCTGATCGGCGGCACTTACGCCGAGAGCGGTAAGACACTTATGGTTTGGCTTGACGATTTTATGGGCGCGGTAAATACCGCGCCTTTTTCTATAACGTGGACGGAGTACAGCCCCCGAATCCTCTTTATTACCCTTGCCGCGTATGGGTTTTCGGTTATGATGTTTTACGCAAGCAGGGGCAAAAAGCGGTTGGGCGAGGAACACGGTTCGGCACGTTGGGGAAATGTGTTCGCATTATGTAAGAAATACAGGGATAACAAGAGTAAGTTTAAAAATGTTCTGCTTACCCAAAATATGAAGATGGGGATGGATGGCTTTAAGCACAAACGTAACCTTAATATTATGGTTGTCGGCGGTTCGGGTTCGGGAAAGAGTAGGTTTTTCGCGAAGCCTAACGTAATGCAAGCGAATTGCAGTTACATAATTTGCGATCCCAAAGGGGAATCGCTCCGCGCTCTTGCGCCAATGTTTGAAGCTAAGGGCATACCTATAACGGTTCTTAATTTGGTAGATATGCAAAATACGGACTGTTACAATCCGTTTATGTATTTGCGGAATGACACGGATGTTTTGAAGCTGATTACAAGCCTTATTAAGAACACGACCCCGAAGAACTCAAGCAGTAACGATCCCTTTTGGGATAAAGCGGAAACTGCGCTTTTAACGGCGTTTATGCTTTACTTAAAGTATGAAGCCCCGCCCCAAGACCAAAATTTTTCAACGCTGATGTATCTCATTGAGAACGCCGCCGCAAAAGAAGAGAGCGAGGACTATCAAAGCCCGGTTGATTTATTGTTTGAGGACTTAGAGGAACACGACTCGGAACACATTGCAGTCAAGCAATATAAGGTTTTTAAGCAAGCCGCCGGAAAAACTGCTAAAAGCATATTGGTAAGTGCCGCCGTCCGATTGACGGCGTTTAATTTGTCCGAAGTTGCGGAAATGACGAACTATGACGATATGGATTTTGGAAGTTTGGGCGAACGGCAACGCGCTATTTTTTGCGTAATCCCCGACAACGACACAAGTCTAAATTATATTGTCGGTATGCTTTACACACAGGCGTTTCAAGAACTTTACTACAACGCCGATAACAAGCATAAAGGGCGGTTGCCTGTTCACGTTCGTATTGTGATGGACGAATTTGCCAACGTCGCGCTCCCGGACGATTTCGAGCGGGTTTTGTCAACGTGCCGAAGCCGCGAAATCTCAATCAATATCATAATCCAAAATATCGCGCAAATTAAAGCGTTATTTAAAGATTCGTGGGAAAATCTTACCGGGAATTGTGACACGTTTCTATATTTGGGGGGAAATGAGCAAAGCACACACAAATATGTTTCGGAGTTGTTGGGGAAATCGACCATTGATACGACTACAAGGGGCGTTACCAAAGGGAAAAGTGGGAGTTGCAACAAAAATTATCAAAATGCAGGGCGTGAACTTCTTACGCCGGACGAAGTGCGTATGTTGGATAACAGATACGCGCTTCTTTTTATTCGCGGGGAATTACCTGTAATTGATAAAAAGTACGACATTATGAAACATCCGAATGTTAAGCTGACAACAGACGGCGGCGCGGCGGCAATCGATCAGACCGCCGACCAGACCGCTCCCGAACTCTTGAACGATTTACCGTATGAATTTGATGTAGATAATATCGAAATTGCCGCGGAATATGTGGAAATTTACGAGGAAACCGAAGAAAATCAATAGAAAATCTAATCAAAAAGTTGAAAGGAATTTATATAAAATGAAAAGAAAAACATTAAGAATTTTAGGAAACAGAGGCACAACTACCGTACCCATTGCTATTCGCCGAATGTTGGGGCTAAATAAAAATGATGTACTAAGTTTTTCAATAACTGACGCGGACACGTTCACCGTCAAGCGCGAACGGCTATGCAAGACGTGCAAACCCGCCACGCCGCCGAATCAAAAACAGATCGCGGACTTTATGGGGACTATGCCGCCGAGTATACGCGAGAACATCATCGCGTATTGTCTAAACAGCGGCGGCAAAGGAGCGGCGAATCCCTAATGAACGTATTGGAGTTATTTGGCGGTATCGGAGCTTGGAGCAAAGCCCTTGCGCGCCTAAATATCCCGCATAATCTTGTCGGGTTTTTCGAGATTGATAAATATGCCGCACAAGCCTATTGCGCTATCCACGGCGAGCCTATTAGTAAGTGCTTAGGTGATATTCGGTATATTGAAGCGGACAAGCTGCCGAAAGTTGATGTAATATTCGCTTCGCCGCCTTGTCAGTCGTTTAGCGTTGCCGGAAAGCAAAGCGGAATGAGTGACGAGCGCGGCAAGTTGTTTTTAGACACCTTGCGAATTATTGAGCAAACAAAGCCAAAAGTTTGTTTGATTGAAAATGTGAAAGGCTTAACATTCAAAAAATTCGAAGCTGAACTTGCCTACATTTTATCTTACTTAGACGGCTTAAGTTACAACGTATATACACAAATTTTAGACGCGAAAGATTACGGGATTCCACAATCGAGAAAACGTGTCTTTTTTGTTTGTATTCGTAAGGATTTAGATTCCGGCACTTTTGAATTTCCTGCGCCGCAACCGCTTGAATTTTTTCTTGCGGATTTATTGGAAGCTGACGTTGATGAAAAATATTACATAAGCGGTAAACATCTTATTTATTGGAACGAAAGCCGTAAAAGAGATTATCCCATAGACAAATTAAGTTGTATTGGTTATGTAAACAATATAAAATCGCAAGGTTACAGGATTTACGATAACAATATGGCTTGTTGTCTATCAAGTGGCGCAGGCGGCATGGGCGGCATAACGGGACTTTACGTTCAAGGCGACCGAGTACGCAAGCTGACGCCGTTAGAATGTATGCGGCTTATGGCGTTTGATGACGCGGACTATGAAAACCTTAGAGCAATAGGAATTTCCGACGCGCAACTTTACAAATTATGTGGAAATTCCATTGTTGTAAGTGTTATAGAGGCAATTTTTAAAAATCTGAATTCGGAGGGGATTGTTTATGAAAAAAATTGAGAAATGCGTTAATATATTACGATTTGTAAAATTTGCGTTAGTAATTTCGGCGTTTCTTCTTACGATTGTTACAACTGTTTTCGCTGATGACCCGCTGACGACCATTGGGAATATGTCAAACTTTATATTTGCCGCTATTCGCGCGATTGGAGTTATAATTCTTGCGTGGGGCGTTGTGCAAATTGGGTTGTCGTTGCAATCGCACGATCCGTCACAACGCACCAACGGTTTTTTGACTTTTTTCGGCGGGTTGGTAATTGCCCTATCAAGAGAAATCTTAGGATTGATAGGGATAATGTAAGTAATACAGAAACATTCCCAACATTGGGAATGTTTTTTTGAGCCTATAATCGGCGCGAAATTGCCGCGCGGTTATAGGCTTTTACTTTGGCAAAAAGGAGTTGAGAAAATCAAGTGTGGAGTTGGATAGTAAGTTTGTTAAATACGTCACTTTCAATATGGAGCGCAAGGCTGACCGAAATATGGCAGATAGTAAGTATGTCACCGCAAGACTTTATGGGCGGTAGTGTTTGGAATATAATCGTAAACATCCACGGCGGATTACAAGCAGTAGGTTACGGCTTATTGGTATTGTTTTTCGCTATGGGTATTTTCAAACAAGCGGCGAGTTTTCGAGAAGTGCGCCGCCCGGAGCAGGCTTTTAAGTTCTTAATCCGCTTTTTAGTGGCGCGGGTTGTTATAACTTACGGTATGGATATAATGCTAACTATTTTTGAAATAATCGGCGGTATTACCGCAACTGTTGCGGGGAATTTGGCGGCGGTTACGACAAATTTAACCGTGCCGCCAAATGTTGTAGACGCGATTCACGGCACAGGCGTTTTCGCAGGGATGGGCTTGCTTTTTATCAGTCTTATAGGCGTAGTTGCGATTCTTGTTTTGTCGCTTGTCGCCGTTCTTACCGTTTATGGACGATTTTTTCGCCTGTATATCTACACGGCGATAGCGCCAATTCCTCTATCAACATTCGGCGGCGAGGGCTTTTCAAGCACAGGGAAAGCCTTTTTAAAAAGTTATATCGGCGTTTGTTTAGAGGGCGCAATTATCGTCTTAGCCTGTATAATTTATTCTGCTATTGTTAGTAATACTTTCGTTCCTGTTGACCCGAACGCAACCGAAGCGGCTTCAATAGCGTTGGCGTACATTATACAAGTTGTTTTCGGTATGCTGATTTTGGTTGGAATCATCCGGGGCGCGGATAGAATTGTAAAAGAGATGATGGGGCTATAAAAAGCGGGAGAATATCCGTTTGGAAAGGGTGAAACTATGGAAATTAAGATAAATAAAGAGATACGAACTTACAAAGAAAGTATATTTTTCGGCTTGTCGCTCCGTCAGCTTTTATGTTCGATTTTGGCGGTTGGCGTTGCTGTTCTCTTGTATTTTTCGCTTGTAAATGCGTTAGGGCAAGAGATGGTAAGTTGGATATGTATCGTGGGCGCGGCGCCGTTCGCCGCGGCGGGATTTTTCAAATATAACGGCTTAACGATTGAGAAATTTGTTGTTGCGTGGTTTAAGTCGGCAATATTAAAATCAGGGCGCAGAGTTTACAAGTCTGAAAATTATTACTTAAAAGCATTGGAAACTAAAGAACGAAAGGGGAGAGATTTGCTTGATAAAATCGTTAAAACGAAGTTTGCAGAACGAGCGGGGCGTTTTTTCCGTGCCAAGAAGCGCACAGAAATCAATCCCGATTAAACGAATATATAAAGACGGTATTTTTGAACTCGGCGGCACAGCCGCTTCCGGGAAAGGCAACGGTAAATTCTCTAAATGTTGGGGGTTTACCGACATAAATTATTCCGTTGCAAGCTATGACGCGCAAATGGAAATGTTCCTTGCGTGGTGCGGAACGCTTAACGCGTTTTCGACCGACGCAAGCTATAAAATAACATTAAATAATCATCGGCTTGACAGGGAAGCGTTTAAACGTAATCTTCTTATGCCTATGCAGGGTGACGAATTGGACGAATATCGCAAAGAAAATAACGATATAACGCTTGAAATGTCGGAATCGGGGAACGGATTGGTAAAGGCGAAATATGTTACCGTTTCTGTTTCTAAAAAGACCGTCGAAGAAGCGCGGACATTCTTTACACGCATTGACAACGACCTAACGGCAAACTTTGCTAAGTTAGCGTCACAAATTATCGCGTTGAGTAATCAAGAGCGGTTGCAAATTTTCCACGACTTCTACCGAATCGGGGAAGAATCGCAATTTAATTTTGACACTAAAGCGTTAATGCAAAAAGGACACGATTTTAAAGACTTGATATGCCCGGACAATATCCAATTCAAAAGCGGACATTTTGAAATGGGCGAAAAGTTCGGGCGTGTGTTGTTCTTAAAGGATTACGCGAGCTATATTAAGGATAATATGATAACGGAAATTACCGACTTTGGGCGAAATTTGATGTTGTCGATTGATGTGTTGAGTGTTCCCACGGACGAAGCCGTGAAAGAAATGCAAAATCGTATACTTGCGATTGAAACCGACATCACACGTTGGCAACGCAAGCAAAACGACAATAACAATTTCAGCGCGGTTATTCCTTACGACTTGGAGCAAATGAGAGCGGAAGCAAAGGAATTTTTGGACGATTTAACAACCCGCGACCAACGGATGCTATTCGTGTTGGTTACAATGGTACATGTTGCTGATTCGTTGGAAGAATTGGACGCGGACACCGAAGCTATAATGTCCGTTGGACGGAAACATCTTTGCAATTTCGCAACGCTGAAATACCAACAAGAGGACGCGCTGAATACGGTTCTGCCTTTCGGCTTACGGAAGATTGAAACCGTCCGAACAATGACTACCGAAAGTACCGCCGTACTGATTCCGTTTTCTGCACAGGAGATACAGGATTCGGGCGGCGTTCTTTATGGTGTAAATCCGATAACAGGGAATTTGATTATTTGTAATCGTAAAAGTCTTTTGAACGGCAACGGATTTATTACCGGGGTGTCCGGCAGCGGGAAATCGTTTTTTGCGAAGCACGAATTTGAGCAAATTTTGCTTAGTACAAATGACGATATTTTAATTTGTGACGCCGAGCGGGAATATGGTTCGTTGGTACGCGCTTTAGGGGGCGAAGTATGCCATATCTCAGCAGTTAGCAAAAATCATATAAACGCTTTAGATATGCACAGAGATTGTGGGGATGGCGAAAATCCTGTGACGCTGAAATCCGAATTTGTTATGTCGTTATGTGAGCAATTGATGGGCGGTAAAAATATGGGCGCGAAAGAGAAATCCATCATTGACCGTTGTGTATCTAACATTTACCGCGCTTATATGGCGAATACGACCAATAAACCGCCGACCCTGCCCGACCTTAGAGCGGAACTGTTACAACAGCCCGAACCCGAAGCGAAAGACGTAGCGTTGGCGATTGAGTTGTTTACGGATGGCAGTCTAAATATTTTCGCAAAAGAAACCAACGTAAATATGAGTAATCGCATTATATCGTTTGACATTTTGGACTTAGGAAAACAATTAAAAACGGTTGGTATGTTGGTAATGCTTGACGCAATTATGAACCGAGTTATTGAGAATCGCAAAAAGGGTAAAAGAACGTGGATATACATAGACGAAGTGCATTTATACTTTGCGAATGAGTATAGTAGTAACTTTTTGTCAGAATCGTGGAAACGGTTTAGAAAGTATGGTGCATTACCTACCGCTATGACGCAGAATATTGAAAATTGCCTTGAATCCGTATTGGCGCGGACTATGTTGGCGAACAGCGAATTTTTGATAATGCTTAATCAAGCACCGACAGACCGTGCGGAGCTTGCGAAACTTCTCAATATCAGCGATACACAAATGAGCTATATAACTAATGCGGACGTAGGGCGCGGACTGATTAAAGTCGGCGGTTCTCTCGTTCCTTTCGTGAATGAATTTCCGAAAGATACAAAGCTATACAACCTAATGACAACCAAGCCCGGCGAGGGGGACAAGCTGTAATACCAAAAACATTCCCAATGTTGGGAATGTTTTGGCTTTAATTTTATCAAATACAGATTGAATTTTTATTTAAACAAAAGTTTAATCATATTGTAAACCTTAGATTTATCTTCGTTTGTCCTACTTTGAATGATTGAAAGAATTTTATTTGTTTTGCTATCAAACTTGTTAGCGGGTAGATTTAAACCAAAATCTAATAAATCAGAAACAGTAATACACAAACCGTCAGCGATTTTTTGTAAAGTATCTAATGTAGGGGATTTTTCACCTCTTTCGAGTTGTCCCATATGAGCTGCCGTAAGACCGCACTTAAAAGCAAATTCTTCTTGACTTATTTCTAAATTTTCGCGGATTTTTACTAATCGTTTACCCAACGTTACGGACACTTTGCTCATTCACTGCACCCCCTGTGAAAATAATACTAAAAATAGCAAAAGCGTACAAACCATTATTGTTTAATTGAATCGTTAAACAATAGTCGTTGATTAAAATGTTGTAACTATTGATAATTAAGAAAATTTTTGTTGACAAATTCTAACAAATACTATATAATTACATTAAAATGTGAATTTTGACTAAAAATGCCGCGGAAGTTGAAAGTGCGCTAACACAATCAACTCCCCAAACGGTAGTCTGCGCGTAGACAAATCCGCTTGTTTGCGACCTTGTTATTATGCGAATTAGCATAATTTTTATTCAAGGTTGTTTGGAAAATGTCGAGTGTAGACTTGTCTCCTCGGCATTTTTTAATTTACGAAAAAATTAAATTTTACATACAATTTACACAGACAAGGGGAAAATGCTTATGAAAAATGTAAAAAAGTTAGTTGCTTTACTCGTTATATTCGTAATGATATTTGCCGTTTGGGGAACGGTACAATTATTCGCCGCGAGAGGTACGCCTCAAGAAGTAGATTCTGACACGCTAAATATCTCTTACGGCGAAATTGCCGACACCTTGGGTATGGAAGCAACAACGACTACTATTAGTTCAAACGTAACAGTCAATATGGCTTTGTTATACAATAACATTTACCACGAGGGCATTCTGATTCCCGGTGAAACAATGAGAGTTGAAACAAACGTAAGCAATACCAACCCAACGTCTATAAGCGCCCGACCAATAATAGCGAAATTTAACAATGGGCGCTTTGTTGATTACACAATACTTTCGCAACAAGGCATAGCTGCAAATCAAAATATAGATATAAATTTTGATGTTCCAATTCCAAGCTCCGGCGTTGACGAAATGCGCATAATGCTATGGACTAATTTTGCTCTTATGCGACCACTTCATGTGGGTGCAACTCTAACTACGGGCAATGGAACAGACTTCTTTGGGAACACTCCCGAAACAGCACAGCAAATAAACATATCAAGGTCGGTTAATGGCAGAATTCGGATTGCAAATCGTGGGGATTATTTCAGATTTACAGTTCCTACGGAGCAAGGCGGTCTTTACAGAATAAGCACAACAGGAGCAGGACTGACGCGTCAACTGTTTGCGGCAGATGGCGTTACGCCTATTCAGCCATTGCGGAATGAATTAAATCAAGATGTATTGGTTCATTTACAAGGCGGGCAAGCTTTCGTTTTAAGGATTAGCGGCACGGCAAACACGCCATATGCAATTAACTTGGAAAGAGCCGAAGTTTCTACTATTCATACTTTTAACAATCTTGCCGTAGGTGATTTTATAGATGTTCCTGTTAATGTCCCGAGCATGGGTAGTTTGTCGGCTACATTTTCAGTTGAATTTGATTCCGCGGATTTTGAGGTTATTAGTGCTTATAGAAATGCCGCAGATGTACATGACAACGTAGAAATAACTTCAAATGGCGTATTTTTTGAAAGTACAAGGACTGTTCCAACAGGGCAAACTTGGGCAGGCACAGTTAATACTGTTAGATTAAGAGCCAAACGAGCAGGAAATCTCAATGTAACTACAAACATACGATAAAATCTCTGAAAGGATGGTTGTAAATATGAAAAAGAATTTTAAGTTACTTTCGTTTTTATTAGCAGTTATAATGATTTTTGGCATTTTAGCGGGATTTGCACAAAGCGATAATGAGAGTGAAATGCCGTGGCAAGAAAAAATCCACGCTGATTTGTGGGAAGTTATGGGATCGGTAGCGTATGACAAATTAATCCCTATTTGGTTATGGCTTGTTGATATTGACCAAAAAATTATCACGAATACGATAATTGAGGAAACAGGATTTGACCCTGCCGTGTTTGAGAATTCGCAACGATTTAATGCGGAAATTGTGCCGCGAATTGCACAGCAGATTGAGGAACGAATTGGATATGAAGAAGCACACAGAACGGTCGCGCCTGAAGATATGAACGAAGTTGAAAAAAACATCTTTGTAGAAGCCTTTTATGCCGCAGAAATTGAGGACTTTTTTGAACGTGACGAGGAAACGTTCTACGACCGCAGTACATCATTAGTAAACAGAGCGATAACCGCAAAAGTGGACGAGTACATTGTTGCAATGCGTGGTACGGTTGAACGATTATATACTACTTTCAACAATAATTTTATCGCACAATACGTTAATCCCGAGCGAAGAATACGATATAACAGCAGATTTACATCTACATTAATTTTGTATGCTACACGTTCTGAAATTGAAGCGTTTGCGAAGAACCGGTTGGTTAATGACATTTCGTTGTTTGTGAATTTGCCCGCATCCTCGGGCATGGATAGAGTAACAGAACAAGTTGGCGCACATCATACAAAAGGTAGCTTGTTTAACAACGGAGCAGGACTAAGAGGAACAGGAGTACGAATTGGCATTTTAGAGTTTGGAGAGGTTTTTAATCCTAATTTAGCGCAATTTAGCGGAATATATGGTTCAAGATTGTTTAGACCAGCTATTCCGGGAATCCCTACACAACCGATGGACGACCACGCTAACTTCGTAACAAGTCAAATTGTAGGGCAAGCTGTAACTTTAGGAGGCAGAACACACGAGGGTATTGTACCGTTAGCAACGGCATTTCAAGTAGGCTTGGCTGACAGTTATCCGGGTGCTAATAATACGATAGATAACGCTCTCAACACTATTAATATACTGGTTGCAGCACCACATTCCGTTAATGTGATAAATATGAGCGGTGGTTGGTTTGCGACCGGATTAGATTATAATTATTGGGTTGATAGACAATTTGATAGGGTAGTTGCCAATACAGGAGTCACATTTGTTCAAATTTCAGGAAATCTTCGACCGCCTTATAACATCAACCACTATGTATGGTCGCCCGGCAAAGCGTTAAATGTAATTACCGTGGGAAATGCACACACGATGGCGAATAATGGAAATACTATGCTTGCTTCACCGTTTAATATATATACAAGTTCTTGTTGGAGGCAAGCTGATTACCTTCCCAATAAGCCCGACCTTGTTGCTCCGGGAACAAATATAATTTTCCCCGGAGCGTATGGCGGAGGAACGGCAACGGGAACAAGTATGGCGGCTCCAATAGTTACAGGCGTTGTCGCTCAAATGATGGAAGCAAATCCCGAATTGAAAACTAATCCGAGAGCTGTTAAAGCAAGGCTTGTTTTGGCGGCTGACCCCAATAGAATATCTGCAACCAATAATCCTTTTGCGGCAGATTCGACGGATAGCTTGAATCAACAAACTTTAAGAGAAAGAAGTGGTGCAGGATTTTTAGACGCTCCTCGCTCTGTAATTGCCGCGCAACACGCAAGAAGTGTGGATTTTTTGAATATTAATTCATGGGCACAGCGAAACTCGCAACATTTCTTTTTCTATCAAGGACAAAGATTAAGAGCAGTTATGGTGTATGATAAACAAAATACAAATTGGATAACTTCCCAAGCCAGTATGGATATTATAGACTTTCATCTAATGCGAGAAAATCAAGCAACCCCTGTTGTTTCTGTTACTTCTAACCGAAATAACGTAAGAATTATTGATATACCAATTCCAGCGACTGGATATTATTATTTTTCAATAGACCCTCGTCAAATAGTTAATTTGTCTGCTGGACCAAATGTACATATTTCGTTTCAAACGAATGATTTGTTGGTTGATGTTACTAATTTAACTTTTGACGAAACAAATTCAACTTTTAATTACACTCATTTGACATTGTTGGATAGTATGTTAACGCGTCGAGGCACGAGTGTTTTTGTCGTAATTAGGTTGCATGGAACAAGCACAATTACAACACCGGCACAATCAGTTAGTATCAACCAAGCAGGAGGTGCGACGTGGGCTGTTCCGCTAAATGTAAGAAGCTTCACAGGAAATGAACATTTGGAAATTACAATTCATAGTGGCAATCCTGCAACACCACAAAATTTGATTACTCGCCATTGGATACGCCCTGCTATGTTTGAATTCTAAAACAAAAGACTTGAATTTTTTGGTAAATTGTGTTATACTATAAAAATAAGAGGTGAACTGATATGAAACGTATTTTAAGCATAATTTTAATTATTGCTATGGCGTCGAGCATTTTGATAGTTTTCCCGGTAAGTGCGGAAGAAATCCCTGCACCCGAGGGGATTAATGTTTTATTTGGTAGTGGGTCGCTTTTTATTGAAGATTGGGAACCGATACCTACAGTAACAGTTTTTTCGGCAACTGAATTCGATGACCTTATACAAAATGAATGGGGTGTTTTTTCAAATCCCCCTTATATTAGCTTTCAATCTGATTGGTTTGATGTGGATAGATATGATGAAGATTTTTTTGCCGACAAATTTCTTTTTTTCTATCACACATACTTTCGACACGGCACTCAATTTGAAGTCACATCAGTTAGCGTGAGCGTAAATTCAATTAATGTTGATATAACGAGAACTGAAACATTTGTGGGTGGTTCCGGCTATACACGTCGACTTCTTGTTCTTGAAATAGACCGTGAGCTTATTGATAGGGAAATTTCGGTCGAAGTAATATCGGAACGCAGAGTGTCAACGCCGTGGATTAGCCCAAATGGTGGCACATTTGACGGGTTTGTGCAGGTTGTGTTAGGAGCAATGCCATCTAATGCGGCTATTTTTTACACATTAGACGGTACAGAGCCGACAAGAGAAAGTGCGCAATTTACAGAGCCGTTCACATTGACAAGAACAACCACCGTAAGAGCATTTGCAGTTTTGGACGGATTGGACGATAGTGGAATAGCAACGGCGGTTTTTAATATTGATTTGCCACAAGTTGAAACGCCAACCGCAACGCCTAATGGTGGCACGTTCACGAATAGCGTAAATGTCGCGCTTGCCACCGAAACAGACGGCGCTACTATCTTCTACACGCTTGACGGAACAACGCCGACAAGAGATAGTTTGGAATATACCGCGCCATTTACCTTAACGGCGACTGCCACCGTAAGAGCATTTGCGGTTATGGACGGAATGGCTGACAGCGAGGAATTGTCTGTAACATTTACGGAACAAGTTGAAACACCAACCGCAACGCCGAATGGCGGCACATTCACGAATAGCGTAAATGTTGCGCTTGCCACCGAAACAGACGGCGCTACTATCTTCTACACGCTTGACGGAACAACGCCGACAAGAAATAGTTTACAATATGCTGCACCGTTTATGTTGACAGCAACTACCACGGTAAGAGCGATTGCCGTTTTTGACGGAAAGGCTGACAGCGATGTGTTGAACGCGACATTTACAAGGCAAACGCACGATACAGGAAATAATAATCCACCCCCAAACAGTAATTGGAACAGACCGCCTATTATCACCACTCCACCACCAATAGACCCGCAACCACCCGCAGGCTTGCCGTTTGTTGACGTGAATCGCGGCGATTGGTTTTACAATTACGTTGAATATGCGTTCAATAATGGTTTAATGAACGGCGTTTCAGCAACTCACTTCGCACCAAATGCACCGACAACGAGAGCGATGTTCGTGACGGTTTTATGGCGTTTGGCTAACTCGCCAAACATCGGCGGCGAGAGCCAATTTGTAGATGTCGCAAGCGGAACTTGGTACAGTCAAGCCGTAAATTGGGCGGCGGCGAATGGTATTGTTCTCGGTATTTCGGAAACGGAATTTGCCCCGCACGTTGAAATCACACGCGAACAAATGGCGGCGATAATTTATCGGTCATTGAACATTCTTCTTGACGAATGGTTTGCAACACAAATGTATTTTATTTTTGAGGATGCAGACGAAATTTCAGATTTTGCGAGAAATGCAATACAAACATTGGCTAATATGGGCTTAATGCAAGGAAATGCAGACGGAACATTTAACCCGCAAAACACAGCAACCCGCGCCGAAATGGCGGCGGTGATTATGAGATTAAGCGAAAGATAAAAAGGGAAATTTAATACTTAATACAAGAAACATTCCCAATATTGGGAATGTTTTTGTGTATTACAGTTTTACTTAGAGGGGGCGGCGTTTGCCGTCCTTTTTTTATTTCTACAAAGGAGTTGAACTTTTGAAAGATGTTAAAGAAAAACCGAAATCGCAAACGAATGTTAAAGAAAAACCTAAGATGGGTACAAAGAGGATATTGCAAAGAACCGCTACAGCCCCCGCTGCGGCGGGGACAAGGATGGCGAAACGATATGTGGCTAATCAGCTTAAAGAAACAAGTCAAGGGCAAAATTCAAAAGGAGAAAGTCAAGCCGTAAATGCCGCAACGAATGACTTAAAGCGTCATACCTCTAACGCCGCGCGGCATACGGCAGATTATGCCGGACGCGCCACGAAAAGGGGCGTTAAATTAGCAAAAGATAGGATTAAACAGAGGGTAGAAGCTAAAGACGGATTGAGAAATCCAACAAATTCGAATGTTCCCGATTCTTTTCGCACGGTTGAACCGCAGACCCACGCCCCAACCCGTCAAGAGGTTGGAGCGCGTTTTAATTCAAGGGGCAATTATTTTGATGGAACGGTTGCGCCGAAAACCAAGGACAGAATGTTACAAAATAGCCGCCGCGTCAAGGAACGTTCCGCTATGCAGAATGTTAAGCAGAAAGACGGCGCGATAAATCGTGCTACCGACAATAAAACGAAAAATATCAAGGACGCTGCGCAAAAGAAAGTATCAGCGAAGCAATCCACAGGAGCAAATCGCACCCAACAAAAAATTGATAAAGCGGCAGGCGGCAGAGCTAGAAAAACCGCGCAACGCCTATTAAACAAAGCACAGCAACGCGCCAAATCCCGTGCGGTTAAAAAAGCCCAAAAAGCAATGGCGAAAAAATCCGCAGCTACCGCGAAGAAAGGTGCAATCGCCACGAAAAAGACGGCTATTACAGCGAAAAAAGTAGCCATAAAAACCACGAAAATCATCACAAAAATAGCGGTAGCAATAATTAAGGGAATTGTCGCCTTGATTGCCGCCGGCGGTTGGGTGGTGATTGTAATTATACTTATTATTGCGTTACTTATGATGATATTTTCGCCGTCCGGCATTTTATTTTCCAACGACAACAACACGCCGTACAGCACGCCAATTTCGGCAGTTGTCGGGATGTTGAACGCTGAATTTAGCAACGATTTAAGAGAATTACAGAGTACGCCGCACGATGTTTTGGAAATGCACGGAAATATGGCGGACTGGGTTGAAGTTATTGCCGTATTTGCGGTTAAAACGGCGGGCAGGCAGGACGAATACGCCCAAGATGTTGTAATATTTGATGATGAAAATATTGAGCGTTTAAGGGTGGTTTTTCGAGATATGAACGGTTTACGGAGCAGAATCGAATCGCGCTCGAGCGGTGAGGGTGACACCATAACAGTTTTGCATATCTACATTGATAGCAGGGGTTACGCGGTAATGGCGGAGTATTACAACTTCACACCCGACCAAAAAAATATGCTTGCAGAATTGCTAAGCCATAGGGTTTTGCTTGCCGGACTTATAGGGCATTTACATACGTTCAGCGCAGACACGGCGGCGATTTTGGCGCAACTTCCCGCCGACCTTTCGCCGGAACGCCGCGCCGTTGTAACTTACTCGCTTTCGCTTGTCGGGCGCGTCAATTATTTTTGGGGCGGCAAGAGTAACCAAATCGGATGGGATTCACGTTGGGGAACGCTCCAACGAGTAACTGCCGCAGGGAGCAGCACAACCGGGCAAATGCGAGTATTCGGGATGGATTGTTCGGGACTTGTAACGTGGGTATTTATCAACGCAAGCCGAAACTTGGGTGCAACCTCGATTATCGGCGAGGGAACGTGGGCGCAAGACGCGAACAGTACCCGCATAGCGTGGAACAGCGCGCAGCCCGGCGATCTTGCGTTTTTCAACGATTTATCGCACGTTGGAATCGTTGTCGGGCATGACGAAGACGGACACTTGCTTGTCGCGCACGTTAGCAGTAGTTTCAACAATGTTACCGTTTGCCGCGCGGCAGACTTCGGATTCGGATTTGTAAGTCGTCCAAATTTTAGTATGTTTCAACAAGAAAATATGATTATTCGCTAAATAAAAAATCATAATCAATTTTTAAAACTTGCTTAAATATTTTAATTTCATAGGCATAAGCATGTCTTAGTCCAACTTCAATTTTCGAGAGTGTGCCTCTTGTCATATCACAACCCGAAACTTGCAATTTAGCAGCTAACTGCTCTTGTGTCAAGCCTGCCGCAATCCTTGCTTCTTTAATATTTCTACCGATAAATGCGTCTTGATATTGTTTTTGTTTCATAACTCCCGCCGCCTTTTGCTCTGAAATAGAACATTTTTCTTGATTATACGACAAAGTTATGATATAATTGCTCTGAAATCAGAGCAAAAGGAGATGAGAAAATGAGTAATGAGAAAAGGAAATCGAACATAATTTGGTATGTGGTAGGCGCGTTTTCTTTAGGTTTCGTATTAGCTTTTTTATTTTTTGAGGTTGTGGTTGTTCTTTTTTTATGAAAACACAATGTACTATACTTCGGATGAAAATAAAACAAAAAAGAGGTATAATATGAAAAAACAAATTTTACGGATTTTAATGATTATTCTAATTTTTGTTATGGCGATTACAGGACTTTCCTTTGCGGCTTACGCAGAATTTTTGCCGGATAATTTTAATATCCAAACAACGGCTGCTCCGATCGTTGTGAATTGGAGCGAACTGTCAGGCACACCGACACTTGCCGGGCTTTTGTACGAGGTTAGACTTAGTGGTAACAACGCAGGCGGCGCATTATGGATTCCTCCCGGAGCAACAGTTTATATAACGGGAAGCACGTTCAACCCAAGACAAATAGTGCTTAATATTTGGGATGAAACTTCCACCGTTATATGGCGAACGAATCACACAGGCAGACAGGGTAACACAAGTAATACAGACATTGTAAGCATTAGCGGGAACGGCAATTTTATAATTGACGGCGGTTCTTTGCAACGTGCTTTTACAAACCAACATCCGACTTTGGACGCAAATCATTTTAATGGGAATATAATTTTGCGAAGCGGAACTATCAGCGGAACGCCTTTAGCGATTAACGGTGGACGAGTTATTGTAGACGGTTCGGTTAACGTTTTCGGAACTATCAATTCCGATATTACGGTTTTGGATAGCGGACGCTTGATTGTACCAAGCGGCGAAACGCTTAACAATGCTGAAACAATCACAAACGGCGGCACGATTGAAATTTTAGGAACATTAGATAATAATGGAATAATAACCAATATTGAAGATGGCAAAATTATGGGGTTGCTTGAAACGCCGATCATACAGAATATTGTCGTAATGGATGATATGATTAGAGTTGACTTTGACAGTTGCGTGAACCTAAACGTAAAATTAGTTGTCGCGATCTTAGACGAGCAAAACAGAATGATCGGCGCAAGAATTGTTCCGGTATTGCGACACACACTTAACAATAGATTGAATATAAGTAACGTTGATACAACCGCCGCGACGGAAATTAGAGTTATGATTTGGGAAAGGGGGACATTGCGCCCATTATTGGATTTACCCGAAATGAGAGTAAGAGTTGATAACGCTTGGATTCGACCTTAAATATAAAAACATTCCCAATATTGGGAATGTTTATGTATTACTCTATATTTCCGCCCACCCAAGCACTTCGCCGTAAGTGTGTAAGTAATCTTCCGCGCCAACTTTTATCGGTTTATATTTATCATTATCGGAAACAAGCGAAATTGTACGGTTTTCGCTATCCACTTCAAGCCGTTTACAATATCCCTCGCCATTGAGAGAAAAAAGTCCTATCTTTCCATTTTCAATAGCAGGGCGGCAACGAACAAACGCAATACAACCATCGGGGATAGTTGGGTTCATACTATCACCCGAAATACGAACGCCGTAATCCGTTCCGTTCGGAACTTTTGAAACTGGAAAGTCGATTTTCTCATATGAGCTGTCTGACAAATAGTTACCAAACCCCGCCGCCATTGATTCATAGGGAACTTGTATAGTAACGGTTGGCTCGGACCTTTCGTTATCGTTTTTGTTAAGCAAATCAACGGTTCGATTATACTCATAACCAAGCACAGTATCAACCATTCCCTTGCCGCGCTCGTCACAAGCGCGATATTTTTTTATGTGTGTTTGTTCTTGATGTGTTGTTGGGAAATCCAAAAAATTTCCGTTTTTTTGCGTATAGTTTGAGCTTCCTAATGTCACAAAAATAATATCTTCCAAAGAACATTGCAGTACATCTGCCAACGGTTCAAGATATTTTCCCGCTATTTTTTCAGCCCCCTCACGCTCCCAACGAAATACGTTGCTCCTATGAGTGCCAAGCGCGTTGGCAATAAAATCCGTGCTTATACCCAATTCTTTTTTTCGGATTTTTATAAATTCACCTAAATTCATTTTTTGCACACTCCTTTGACAGCAGTATAACACAAAAGTTTCGAAAACGCAACAAAAATATTTTTAAAAATAGTATTGACAAATCACGAATCGTGATTTATAATACTTGTATAGTTCCAAAAACGAAACTAAATATATAAAAGGGAAAGTTGGAAAAAGTATGCAAAAGACAGAAAATATCAAGCGACAACGCTTAAAATGCCCTTGTTGCGGCGGGAGGATAATGGATTGTCGAATTGGGATAAATTCACGGCTTTATGATTTAGAAATCGCAGACGAGTTTTTTATAGACTACATAGACAAATGCAAAAAATGCGGAAAGGAAATCGGAATACAAAAAATCTAAAATAAAGTACCAAAATTAAATACTGTATGATTTTAGCAGATGGCTGTGGATTTTGCAAAAACCGCAAAATCTTACGCCCCTGCATAATTCAGCTATAGTTTTGCTAAAATCAGCAAAACTAAGTTTCATTTACTTCGTACAGCGCACGGCGCATAGAACCGAGAAATCGGCAACTAATTAAACACGACGCACGAGCCTGACAAGTAGCTTAATTGCTATGTGTCGGGCTTTTTTTGTTGTCGTAATAAGCAATTTAAAACTACTTGTCAAGCTCCCAAAGGAGCTTATTTTTATGCAACAAAAAGCACGTTCCCCGCCGTTCACTTCATTTTTTTGATTTTTAAAAATTTGAAAAAATGGAGTGAATTAAATGGAACAAAAAATGATAAAACATTGTGGCAAACTTCACGAAGTTAGCCCGGAAGTCCATAAAGCATATGAAACCGCAACCCGCGCTATTATCCGGAACAATAAGGATTTTCACGAAAACGAAGTTGCAACCGCGAATGTGGTTAAGATAGATTATGTATCGTTTGAGGATGATGTTGAGGATAGTTTGATCGTAGAGCAAATAAAGCAACTCGCCGCGGAACATCTAACAGCGGACGAATATATAATTTATGAAAAAATCTTTTTAGATGGTTTGAGCGAACGCGAAACTGCTGAAATTATTGGAGCTAACAATATTTATGTTCACCGCAAAAAGCAAAAAATTATAGAAAAAATAAGAAATTTACTAAATTAGTGTAGCACCCGCGAAAATCTTGTCCGTATGTAGTTAGAGGGGTAATACTTAAACTACACCTCAAAAACTGAATACGCAATATTTCAAATACGTTACTTTTGTGGTCGTGAAATGCGGCAAGCAACATAAGCGAAAGCGCGATAATCCGGCAAAAGTCGGGGAGCGGCTAATTTCGGCTTTAAATCAAGCGTAGTGGCTTGATTTGCGATAACCACACAAAAGGTATAATGATACTTCCGTTGCGACTAAGCAATCGCAAGTCAACGGTTCGGCATAAGTATGCGGAGAGGTGAAATTCCTATGAGGTGGTTACTACCCACCGTTTGAAATATTCCCTTGTATGGGGCGCGGGGCAAATACATACTTTAAACATTACAAAACGGCGGCATTTTTTATAATGCCGCCGTTTTGTTATTTAGTGTATTGCACGAAAAACGTTCCCAACATTGGGAAACTTTTTCGTGTAATACATAATATTTTCAAAAGAGAGAGGACGAAAATAATATGACAAGAGAGCTAAAATATAAATATGTAAAAAATGGTAAAAATGAGAAAGTGGAATTTGTTTGTAATGGTTGTGTTGTGTCAATCACATCTACACCGCAAGGCAAAGGTGACCCGCTCGGAGCGGTTAAGGAAATCCTTTTATCCTCTCACAGAACAAACATAAAAAAGTCTTAGTTTATTTGACGCGAGGGTGTAATTTTGAGATAATATAGGTATGGCAAGATTGCTATTTGACAATCGAATACAGCACGTTTCAGTCCATTATCTCAAAATTATTATGTTGAGAGGATGGATTGAATGAATGATTTAGTAAATATTAAAAACTATATTCCGAACGATTCAGATATAGGTAAGCGCGTTTTAAACCTTTATCGTGTTTCAACGGATAGGCAAGTTACATACAACGAAAATAACGAAGCGGACATACCCATGCAACGCCGCGAGTGCCGCCGATTTTTGGAACAACAAGGTTGGGTACTCGTCCACGAAGAATTAGAGGACGGCATTTCCGGGCATAAAGTTCGCGCCGACAAGCGTGACAGTATACAGACCGTTAAGGAATTGGCACTTGACAAAAAATTTGATATTCTGCTTGTATTTATGTTAGACCGTATCGGCAGAATTGCGGACGAAACGCCGTTTGTCGTTGAGTGGCTTGTAGAAAATGGCGTCCGTGTTTGGAGTGCCAAAGAGGGTGAATCTCGTTTTGACAATCATACCGACAGGCTAACGAATTACATTTATTATTGGCAAGCTGACGGCGAAAGTCGGAAAATATCAATCCGCACGAAAGCGGGGTTAGGCGTATTGGTCGAGGACGGTCACTATAAAGGCGGTAGCCCGCCTTACGGTTACAATCTCGTCAAAAGCGGGCGGCTTGATAAGAAAGGACACGAAAAGAAAAATCTTTCCGTTTGTGAGGACGAAGCGATTATCGTTCAAAAGATATTCGATTTATATGTCCGGCAGGGTTATGGTATGCACAAAATTGTTATGGCATTAGACGAACAGGGCATTAAAACCCGAAAAGGTAAGATGTTTCAAACCACAACCATAAGGCATATTTTGCGGAATCTAACCTATACAGGCATTTTGAGAAGCGGAGAAAGCCGTTCCCCGATGATCGAGGATTTGCAAATTATCCCGCCGCAAGTTTTCGAGCGAGTGCAAGAAGTTATGAACACGCGCCGGTCGGACGACCTCAACAATCGTAAATATCCGAGAAAAATGGAAAACCGCCTATTGTTAAACGGTAAAATATATTGTGCCGATTGCGGCGCGGCGTTGATTGTCGGAGCTAATGGAAAATTTATTGAGGAAAACGGTGTGAAATTGAAATTGCTTCGTTATCAATGTATCAGCAAGGCGCGCAAACGGAAAGAATGTCACGGGCAATCGACCTACATTTATCACAAAGTAGATGGCGCGGTGGACGAAATTTTACAACTTCTTTTTAGTCAACTTAAAAACATACCAAAAAGCGAGGTTGTAAATTCCGGACTTGCTGCTCGCCAAAAAGAACAATTAAGCCGTTACAAAGCCGCTGATCGTGATTTTGACAAGGCGGCGGCGGGCCTTGCCGAACTGAAAGGCGAAGTATTAAAGGCTATTCGCGGCGAAAGCAAGTTTACGCCGGAACTGTTGAGCGGACTAATCGAAGAATCCGAAAAACAGCTTACAAATGCTGAAACTGTCCGTAATAATCTCAAACGAGAATTAGAGGATTGCAAACGGCAAGCCGAGGAAATACAGGCACAATATGACGAAGTTGTTTCATGGGCTGAATTGTATGACAGCGCGGAGCATAAGGCGAAGAAAATGATAATTGCGAATTTGATAAATCGTATTGAAATCAGCCGCGGTTACAGAATCGACATTGATTTTAATATTGAATTAGAGCATTTCGGAATAAGCAAACCTCGTTTAATAGAATGTATTTCTGCTTAAATTATACTTGACCCCAATTGGTGTGGGAACTAAAATTATGTCGGTTCGACAGCAAAACAAAACGGCTTGAAGCCTTACGCTTCAAGCCGTTCCGTGGTCGAGGTAGCAGGATTCGAACCTGCGGCCCCTTGGTCCCAAACCAAGTGCGCTACCAAACTGCGCTATACCTCGTAAGTGTTGGTGCTATTGAATTTTTGCCGATTTAACTCGGTGAGGTTGCGTGAATTTGCAACCGAGCCGGATTTAAAAAAAGATTTTAAATTCGGCATTTTTGGAAATTTATTCCAAATGCCCGAAAGGGATAGTATGTGTACAACTCGCCCTACCAAACTGCGCTATACCTCGTTGCTAACCAACCTTAAACATTATACCCGTAAACTTCAGCTTTGTCAATAGGTATTTTTATTTTTTCCGCAAAAAGGATGTTTTTTTGAAAATTTCGCCTAAATTTTGCGAAATAAAGAGGATTGCGCTTCTCCATGACGAATAATAAAAGGACAATAATTTACCATTTGGGGAGGAAAACCAATGTTTGATTTAAATAAGCTAAAAATTATTCCGGTCGAGCTTGATCGGGAGATGAAAAAATCGTATATAGATTACGCAATGTCGGTTATCGTCGGACGTGCGTTGCCGTCTGTTCAAGACGGGCTGAAACCCGTACACCGTCGCATACTTTACACGATGTACGAAAGCGGATTGACGCCCGACAAGGGCTACCGCAAGTGCGCGACAACTGTCGGCGACGTTTTGGGTAAATATCATCCGCACGGCGATATGTCGGTGTACGACGCGCTTGTGCGTATGGCGCAAGATTTTTCGTTGCGCTATCCTTTGGTTGACGGGCACGGAAACTTTGGTTCGGTTGACGGCGACAGTCCGGCGGCATATCGTTATACCGAGGCGAGAATGCAAAAACTCGCGGCGGAGATGCTTACCGACATCGAAAAAGATACCGTCGATTTTGTCCCCAACTATGACGAGCGGCTAAAAGAGCCGACGGTGATTCCGTCGCGCTTTCCGAATCTGCTTGTCAACGGTTCAAGCGGAATCGCCGTTGGTATGGCGACAAATATTCCGCCGCACAACCTGACCGAGGTAATTGACGGACTTATCGCGCTTATCGACAATCCAGATATGGAAATTGTCGATATTATGCAATATATTCAAGCTCCCGACTTTCCGACAGGCGCGAAAATCATGGGAATGTCCGGCGTTCGCGCGGCGTATCACACGGGACGCGGAAAGGTTGTTATGCGCGCGGTTGCGGAGATTGAAGAGTGGAAAGACCACCGTCAGCGGATCATCGTCACCGAAATTCCATATATGGTGAACAAAGCGCGCTTGCTTGAGAAAATCGCGGAATTGGTACACGACAAACGGGTTGAAGGCATTTCCGATTTGCGCGACGAGTCGGACCGCGACGGTATGCGCGTTGTCATCGAGCTTAAACGTGACGTAAACGCGAATATTATACTGAATCAGCTGTATAAATACACGCAATTGCAGGATACGTTCAGCATTATCAATCTCGCGCTTGTAAATAACGAGCCGAAAGTGCTGAATTTAAAGGAAATGCTTGCGCATTACATTGATTTCCAAAAGCAAATCATTGTTCGCCGAACGGTGTTCGATAAAAAGAAAGCAGAGGCAAGAGCGCACCTTTTAGAGGGTTTGCGCCTTGCGCTTGATCATATTGACGAAATTATTTCGATCATTCGAAGCAGCTATAACGACGCAAAGCAGCGCTTAATTGAGCGTTTCGAGTTTTCTGATGTGCAGGCGCAGGCGATACTCGACATGCGGCTCGCACGCTTGCAAGGTTTGGAGCGGGAAAAAATTGATAAAGAATTTGACGAACTTATGGAGCTTATAAAATACCTTACTTCCATTTTGGAAAGCGAGGAAAAGGTTCTGGAAATTATCAAAGAAGAATTGGCGGCAATCCGCGACAAATTCGGCGACGACCGCCGCACAAGCATTGAGCCTGTCGCCGACGAGATTGATATTGAGGACCTAATCGAAGAGGAAGACATGGTAATCACTCTAACCCACTTCGGTTATATCAAGCGGCTGACCACCGACACTTACCGCTCGCAAAGGCGCGGTGGGCGCGGGGTTGCGGGCTTGCAAACGCGAGAGGAAGACTTCGTTGAAACCATGTTTGTATCCTCCACCCACGCGAATATCCTGTTTTTCACCAATAAAGGGCGGGTTTACACGCTGAAAGGCTATCAAATTCCCGAAGCGGGACGACAAGCGAAAGGAACGGCGATTGTCAACCTCCTCGAACTTGACGCGGGCGAGAAAATTTCGGCGATGATTCCCGTGCGCCAATTTGAAGAAGGCAATTTCCTGCTCATGTCCACCAAAAACGGGATTATCAAGAAAACCGATCTTTTGGAGTATGCAGTTACTCGCCGCGGCGGAAAGAACGCGATTCGCTTGGACGAGGACGACGAACTAATCACCGTAAACTTGACCGACGGAACCAACGATATATTTGTCTGCACATACAAAGGCAAGCTGATTCGTTTCAGCGAAAGCGATGTCCGCGCGGTTGGACGTGTATCCCGCGGCGTGCGCGCGATTCGTTTGGGCGTTGACGACTATGTTGTTGATATGAACATTATAAAATGCGAAGACGACGAGCGGAACCTGCTGATTGTTACCGAAAACGGGTACGGTAAGCGTACCGAACTGTGCCAATACCGCATACAGGGCCGCGGCGGCATGGGAACGAAAACGTATCGAATTTCAAGCGCGACCGGGAACATTGTCGGCATGAAAGTTGTGACCGACGGCGAGGATATTTTACTTATCACTAACGAGGGCGTTATTATCCGTATGGCGGTTAGCAGTATCAATACCATCGGACGTGTCGCGAAAGGCGTGCGGCTTATGAGGTTGGCTGAGGGCGTTAAAGTTGTCGGCGTAGCGCAAGTTCCTGAGGAGGAAGAAGAGGACGCGGACGAAATTGAAGTTACGGAAGTCGTGGAAGTGACTGAAATTGTTGAAGTTGCGGAAGACAACGCAACCGACGAATCATAAGACGTTTTTATAAAAATTCTATTCTGAACGGAGGATAAAACAATGGCTGAAAAAAGAATCGAAGATGTAATCAACGAAGTTCTCACCGGCGATTCGCAAAAGAACGCGTTGGACTTTGCCGCGTTTTTGCGAGCGAACGAAATGACGATTGAAGGCGGCGAAGGAAATTGTTGGAACGTCGATTATAAAGAAAAAGATGTCGGCGTTTTATATGTTAGCGGCGACGCGGAGCGCCCGGGGCCGTGGACGTTTTGGTCTAACGATGACGACTATAATGCGCCTGCGGGGTTTGCGATTGACGAGCAAACCAAAGAAATCGCTTGGGAACACGCGAATTACTGCGGAAAATGCGGCGCGAAATGCGCACCGGTAAGACCAAAAACGATATTTGGCAAGAAATTCGAAGAAATGTGCGTTTCCACGTTGATGTTTACAGATCCGTCCGTCGAATCGTTGGCAGGATTAAAAAAATTAGTGGAAATAAGAAAATATGTCATCCAAAATGAAGAATAAAGTATCTCTTATCCGTTGCGAAACCTATAATCCAACCGATGTCGAAGCGGCGGTTCGGCAAAGTTTCGATAACCTCGGCGGAATCGAAAAATACATAAATAAAGGAGATAAAGTTTTGTTAAAACTTAATCTCCTTATGCGCAAGCACCCAGACGCCGCGGCGACGACTCATTCCGAGTTTGCCCGCGCGCTTTGCAATGTTTTGCGCGAATATGGCGCAACGGTAATCATCGGCGACAGTCCGGGCGGCCCGTTTAATCGAACGATGCTAAACAGCGTCTACAAAGGCTGCGGAATTGAGGCGGTTGCAAACGAAACAGGCGCGACGCTGAATTTTAACACGAATTTGGTTCGGCGAGACAACCCCGACGGACTTCTTTTGAAAAGTTTGACCGTGACCGATATGCTAAACGACGTCGATAAGGTTATTTCGGTTTCGAAACTGAAAACCCACGGAATGATGGTGTATACCGGCGCGGTGAAAAATATGTTCGGCGTGGTTCCGGGGCTGATCAAGGCGGAATATCACATAAATATGCCGGAGATTGACAACTTCGCCGATGCGCTGATTGATATTTGCCTTGCCGCGAAGCCGATTCTATCCTTTATGGACGGCATTGTCGGCATGGAGGGTGCGGGACCGTCGTCAGGCACGCCGCGCAAAATCGGAGCAGTAATCGCGTCCGACAGCGCGTGTCATTTGGACAAGGTCGCCTCGCATATTATCGGATTTAAAGAAAATGAAGTTCCGACCGTTAAACGCAGCATCGAGCGCGGTTTGTGTTGTTCGGGTTTTGACGATATAGAATTTTGGGGCGACAAAATTGACGATTTTGTGATCGCGGATTTCAAACGCGCGAAGTCGATAAACGTTGATTTCATAAATTTTTTGCCGAAGTTTATGCGCGGCTTTTTCAAGCGGCGGCTTAAAGCGATTCCGAAATTCGACACGCAAAAATGTGTCGGTTGCGGCGATTGCGCGCGGCTTTGCCCGGCGAAAGTGTTGGAATTGGAAAACAGACTGCCGATTTTAGTAGACAAAAATGGTTGTATAAGCTGTTTTTGTTGCCAAGAATTATGCCCTAAGGCTGCGGTGAAAATCCATCGCCCGTGGTTGATGCGAGCGATAAGTAGGGCGAAATAGCATTTACCCTTGTCAGGGTAGGGATGTTGCGCGGACGCGCGCGACGTGTTAAGGACCAGTCCTTAACAATCCAGCAAGTTTTTGCGCGGAAAAACTTGACAAAAACCGTCGCCCTCCCCGCCGCGACCCTCCCCGACAAAAAGCGTCGGGCGGGTGCCCCGCAGGCGGAACCACGGGCGAAAGTTACTACAAACATAGCACATACAACCAAATAACATCTCGCGCTTTTAGACGCGGGTCGCTCTCGAACGAAGTGCGGCGTTTTATCTCGCTAATCTTTCCCGACTCGCTTACGCTCGCTGGATAATTCGCTGAACTGTCAAAATCTTTGATTTTGCTAACAGTTCGTGCTTGAGGACTTCCCAAGAGAGCAAGGCGGTTTTTACCGCAGCTCGATTGGCTGAAGTCTACCGCGACTACAGCTTGTAAAATATACAAGCTAAGTCTCATTTACCGCGAACGCGGCTCGCTAACCAATGCTTTTATTGTCGCCGGCTTTGGCGCAAATCGCCGCTTTGGGAGTGGCTTCCGAATCCGTTTTTGGGATTCGGCTAATGCCATCCCTGTGAAAACCGTCCAAGAAAACGAGCCGTCTGTTGGCGAAGTTTGATTGGGTACGGTTGACCGCTGGCGTTTGCGTCCATAGGCGACCGGGATTGGTAAGGGCAGAGCCCTTGCCGCCCGTCCGGCAGGACATAAGCTCGCCGCCTCAGCGGCAAAAAGGATTTTAGGGCAAAGCCCTAAAACCCCGCCGCCGTTGGCGGCAAACCCCGCGCTGTAAGCGCAAAAAAGGATGTCAACCCATGTTCAAATTTCTCAAAAAACGCAAACTTAATAATGGCGCAAACGATATAATCAAAGATGCCGTCGAGCAAATGTCGAGCGAGAAGAACAAGGTTGAGATGATACTTCAAAATCTCACCGACGGCGTAATCGCGTTTGACAGCTTGCAAAACGTTATCCATATGAACAACACCGCCGCAGAGATGCTGAAAATTCCTAACGAGAATCCGGGCGTGATGTTTGACGAATTGTTCGAAAAACTGGGCGTCAACATATGTATGGCGGAGTTTTTGTACTTAGAACGTGAGCGAACCGTCGAGCGGCAAATCAAAATTGATGACAAGCTGATTGGCGCGAAGTTTGTGTCCTTTAAAATGGGAAGCGAAAAGACGGCGGGCGTTATTGCCGTGTTCCGCGATATTACCGAGCAAATCGCGCTTGAAAATACGCGCCGCGAGTTTGTCGCGAACGCGTCGCACGAGCTGAACACGCCGCTCGCGACCATAAAAGCTTATACCGAGACGCTGCAAGACGGCGCGTTGGACGATAGAACCACCGCGATGGAATTTTTGAGCATCATGGAAAACGAGGCCGACCGAATGACGCGAATCGTGAAGGATTTGCTTGACATTTCAAGTTACGACTCACGTCGTGTGGTGTGGAATCGCACATATTTCTCGCCGGACAAGCTTTTAAAATCAATCGAAACCAAATTCTCAATCGAAACGAAAAATAACGACCAAACGTTGACATATTCGACGACGACCGAGCTTCCGTCCCGCATTTACGCCGACAGAGATAAAATGGAGCAAGTGATTACGAACCTTATTTCGAACGCCATGAAATACACAAAAGGCGGCGGCACAATCGAAATTTTCGCCGGGAAAATATACGGCGAGCTTTATATAAAAGTACGAGATAACGGAATCGGAATTCCGGCGGCGGATTTGCCGCATATATTCGACAGATTTTATCGGGTTGACAAAGATCGCTCCCGCGAGCGCGGCGGAACGGGGCTTGGGCTCGCGATTGCCAAGGAAATTATCACCAACCACGGAGGAAATATCAAAATAGACAGCGAATATGGGCGGTTTACCGAGGTGCTGATTACTCTGCCGACGACGAATTGAATAGATTGTGGGAACGTCCAAGCGGCGTTCCTTTTTAATTGTATAAAATTACTAATTTTAGTGAAAAATGAGTAATAATTATATAATTAAAGGGGATTACGATATGCGTGCTATAATTATGGCGGGAGGATTTGGCAATCGGCTCGCGCCGCTTACGATAAACAAACCGAAACCGATGGTAAACGTGATGGGAACGCCCGCAATGGAGCATATTATCAATCTTCTAAAAGCGCACTCCATCACCGAAATCGGCGTAACATTGCAATTTATGCCGCAGGAAATTATCAATTATTTTAAAAACGGCGAAGATTTCGGCGTGAATATCGAATATTTTATCGAAACATCGCCGCTTGGAACTGCCGGAAGCGTTAAAAACGCCGAAGAATTCCTGTCTGACGATTTTATCGTCATAAGCGGCGACGCGGTTACCGATATCGATTTGACGGCGGCGATTGAGTTTCACCGCAAGAAAAACGCAGTTGCGACGTTAGTTTTGTCAAAGGTCGAAAAACCGCTTGATTACGGTGTGGTTGTGACGGATTCGGACGGCAGGATTGAACGTTTTTTAGAAAAGCCCGACTTTTCCGAAATCCTAAGCGATATGGCGAACACCGGGATATATATTTTAAACCCGAAAGTCTTGCAAATGTTCCCGCCGGGCGAGTTTTACGATTTCGGTAAAGATTTGTTCCCAAAGCTACTGCAAACGGGCGAGCCGATGTACGGCTATGCCGCAAGCGGCTATTGGTGCGACATTGGGGACACCGAAGCGTATATCCAATGCCACACGGACATATTCGATAAAAAGGCGAATTTGCCTCTTAAAGCGGCCGAGCAAAACGGCGTTTACGTCGAAGACGGCGTCACAATCGCGCTTGAAGCGGTTATCAAACCGCCCGCGTATATTTGTAGCGGCGCGAATATTCAACCCGGCGCGGTGATTGCGCCGTACAGCGTTGTGGGGAAAGGTTGCACGGTAAAATCGAAAAGTTTTCTTGAACACGCAATTTTGTGGGATAATGTGACCGCAAATTACGGCGCACAGGTTCGCCGCGCGGTTTTGTGCAATAACGTCACACTCGGCGAACATTCCATCGTCTCGGAAAACACCATAATCGGCGAGAATACAAACATCGGAAATTCGGCAATCGTCGCGTCGAATATCCGAATTTGGGCGAACAAAAATATTGATGATAACATCACGGTGAAAGACAATATGGTTTGGGGGCAGCTTGCGGGGAAAAAGCTGTTTTGCGAGCGGGGCGTTTGCGGCGAGATCAATGTCGATATAACTCCCGAATTTGCAAGCAAGCTCGGCGCGGCGTTTGGGTCGATTATGCTAAGCGGCGCAGGCAAACAACGGCTTGACAATACAAAAGTCGGCATCGCGTTCGAAACGCACCCATCCGGTGATATGCTCACCAACGCAGTCGTCGCGGGACTGCTCTCGTCGGGCGTGCAAGTCTATCATTTCGGCGAGCAAGCCCTTCCGATAAGCCGCAGCGCGATTCGATTTTACGGCTTGGATGGCGGGATTCACCTTAGCATTTCTAAAGCCGACAACAAGCAAACCCTCGTAATCGCGCTTCTCGACCATTTCGGCGCGAATATCACTCGTGGGTTGGAGCGCAAGCTTGAAACCGCGTTTATCCGAGAGGATTTTGTGCGATGCGAGCCGGAGAATATCAAGTATCTAATGGAAGTCAAAAATTATAAATATTATTATCTACGCGATTTGATAAACGGCATAAAAAGTCCGCAATTTATGCGCAATGTCGAGCTTCAAACAAAGTCCGAAATGGTGTCGGAACATATGGCGTCGATATTTTCCGAAATCGAGAAAAAAGTTTCGCAAGACTTGGGCGAAAAGCGCTTTACCGCGCATATTTCCGAAAACGGCGAGCGGATTACGCTTTACGACAAGCGCGGCAATCGCATCTCGCCTGACGGCTATCTCGCGCTGTGCGTATACATGCAGGCGGCGGGCAAGCAGAAGGGTTGCACGGTTCTTCCCATAAACACGTCGTCGAAAATCGTGGAAATGGCGCAGGCGGCGGGGCTGCGCGTAAGCTATTCCAAAACGTCGGACGCGGAATTTATGAATCAAATGCTTAAATCGGGGTGTATGGAGCAGTTTAAGCTTTGCTATGACGGGCTTTACGCGGCGGTGAAGATTTTAGATTTTCTGAATATAAACAATATCGAGCTTGACGAAATGGTTGCGAAAATTCCGCGGTTTTATAAGCAAGAAGTGGAAATTGACTGCCCCGACACCGCCAAAGGCAAAGTTATCAAGGAACTTATCAGCCGATATAAAGACGATAAAATGGAGATTTCGGAAGGGATAAAAATCTATAAAAACGGCGGCTGGACGCTGATTTTGCCTGATAATTATAAAAACACCTGCCGCATTATCGCGGACGGTCCGGACATGGAAACCTCAACCGAACTTTGCAATATTTTCGAAAATGAGATGACGAGTATCATACGGCAGGGCAAGCCCCGCCCTCGCGCCTAGCGGCGCAGCCCGCAGCAAACTGCGGGGTATGCAATCGGCTGTCAGCGCAAAAATGACCTTGCAAGCAAACATTTTTGCTTTTCGAATAAAAAGACTTGCCAAACTTTAAAAAGTGTGATATACTATAAGCGATGTAGTATCGAGCGGACTAACTTAATATGCGAGAAATGCCCAAATATATAAGGGTAAATTTTTGTTGCGCACAAAGAAAATGCGCCTTTTTCGCTTGTAAAAATTGGAGGTAAAAATGCAATTAGGTAATAACAAAACAACCATTGACAAAAACGTAAATGGCAACGAAACCGGGAACAAAAACCCGAAAAAACGCGCGCCGAAAAACGCGGCGCAAACAAAACAGGCTGCGCCTGCTAACAATCAAAGCGCGCCGAAAAAGAAAAAAGCGAGCAGCGGCGGAAATAATGCTATGATTAGCACGGGTAATCAGAAAAAAGGATTGCTTCAGCCGGCGAAGAAAATCAAAATCATTCCTCTTGGCGGAATGAATGAAATTGGTAAAAATTTAACTGTGTTCGAGTATGGAAGCGATATTATCCTACTCGACTGCGGCGTGGCTTTCCCGAATGAGGAAATGTTCGGAATTGACCTTGTAATCCCCGACATTACGTATCTTCAGAAGCACGCAAACCGAATCAAAGGGATTGTTTTGACGCACGGACATGAGGATCATGTCGGTTCTGTTCCGTATGTGCTCAAGGAGTTTAATGTGCCCGTCTACGGCACGAAATTGACGCTTGGAATCGTAACGAACAAGCTTAAAGAGCATAAAATGCTCGACAAAAGCAAGTTGCACGTTAAAAATCCGGGCGAAAGTTTTCGCTTGGGCGAGTTTCACTTCGAATTTATACGCTCGAACCACAGTATCGCGGACTCTGTAATGGTCGCAATCACTACGCCCGCGGGAACGATTATTCACACAGGCGACTTTAAAATCGACTGCACGCCTATTAACGGCGAAATGATTGACTTGGCGCGGATTGGCGAACTTGGAAACCAAGGCGTGCTTGCGCTTATGGCGGACAGCACGAATGCTGAGCGACCGGGCTATACAATGAGTGAAAGTACGGTTGGCGCGGCGTTTGAGAAGATATTCGAGGGCTGTGAAAAACGAATTGTTGTTGCGACTTTCGCGTCCAACATACATAGGGTGCAGCAAATCATCGACGCGGCGGAAAAGTTTAACCGCAAGGTTGCGGTGACGGGGCGAAGTATGGTGAATTTGCTTACCACCGCTATGGAACTCGGATATATGCGGGTTCCGAAAAACATTCTAATTGATCTTGACGAAATACGGAATTACCCGAAAGAGCGGCTTGTAATTGTTACAACCGGAAGTCAGGGCGAGTCCATGGCGGCGCTCTCTCGTATGGCTTCTTCCGACCATAAGCAGGTCAGCATCGATCATAACGATCTTATAATCTTCTCGTCAAGCCCGATTCCGGGCAATGAGAAAACCATTTCAAACGTAATTAACGAGCTGTTTAAAAAGGGCGCGGAAGTTATCTACGAATCCCTTGAAGCGGTTCACGTTTCGGGGCACGCGTGTCAAGAGGAGCTTAAAATTATCCTCGGACTTGCGAAACCGAAATATTTTGTTCCGGTTCACGGCGAAGTTCGGCACATTCAAAAGTGTAAAGAGCTCGGCGAGAAAATGGGAATTGACAAAAAGAACATCTTCGTTTTGGAAAACGGAAAAGTTTTGGAGCTTTCGGAGAATGAAGGTAAAATCACCGGCTCGGTTCCGTCGGGATATGTGCTTGTTGACGGGCTTGGCGTCGGCGATGTTGGAAACATTGTTTTGCGCGACCGAAAACATTTGGCGCAAGACGGATTGATTGTCGTCGTTGTAACAATGGAAAAATCAAGCGGCGAAATCATTTCGGGACCTGATATAATTTCCCGCGGATTTGTATACGTTCGCGAGTCGGAGGATTTAATGGGCGAGATTAAGCAAATTGTGCTTGATGCGCTTGAATCTTTCGATGACAGAAATTCCGCCGATTGGAATTCGATTAAGATGCAGGTGAAGAGCGCGCTTGGAAATTACCTGTTCGCGAAAACGAAGAGAAAACCGATGATTCTGCCTGTTATTATGGAAGTTTAGAAAATAATATGAATAAAAAAAGAGCCTTTCGGCTCTTTTTTATTTAACTATTACTTATTTCTCAAATTAAACCATGCCGCAAGCCCGGGGTACTCAGCAACTTCGTCAAGTTCTTCTTCAATTCTAAGAAGTTGGTTATACTTCGCAACGCGGTCGGTTCGCGACGGCGCGCCGGTTTTGATTTGCCCCGAATTCGTCGCAACCGCTATGTCGGCGATTGTAGTATCTTCGGTTTCGCCGCTTCTGTGCGACGTTACAGCGGTCATACCCGCTCTGTTCGCCATTTGGATAGCTTCCAAAGTTTCGGTAAGCGTTCCGATTTGGTTTACTTTGATTAGGATTGAGTTCGCAACGCCAAGCTCGATTCCTTTTGACAAACGCTCAGTGTTTGTAACAAACAAGTCGTCGCCAACAAGCTGAACTTTGTCGCCGATTCGGTCGTAAAGCAGCTTCCAGCCGTCCCAATCGTCTTCGCTCATGCCGTCCTCAATTGAAATGATCGGATATCTCGCCGCCCAGTCAGCCCAGAAGTCAACCATTTCTTCGCGCGTTTTCATGATGTCTTGTTTCCAGAAATAGTAGCAGCCTTCTTTGCCTTTTTTCTTCGCTTCTTCATACATTTCGGTAGAAGCAGGGTCAAGCGCGATTTTGAAGTCAGTGTTCGGCTTAAATCCGGCTTTCTCGATTGCTTCCATAATTACTTGCAATGCTTCCTCGTCAGATTTAAGGTTCGGCGCGAAGCCGCCCTCGTCGCCGACAGCGGTTGAGTACCCTTTGTCGTGCAACACGTCTTTCAACGTATGGAACACTTGCGCGCAGTTTTGCAAAGCTTCTTTAAACGACTTCGCGCCAACCGGCATAATCATAAATTCTTGACAGCTTACAGAGTTATCCGCGTGCTTTCCGCCATTGATAATATTCATCATCGGAACCGGCAAAGTTTTCGCGTTAACGCCGCCGATATATTGGTACAAGCTAACTCCCAACGCTGCCGCCGCCGCTTTCGCGCAAGCCATAGAAACGCCCAAAATAGCATTCGCGCCGAAACGCGCTTTATTCGGCGTTCCGTCAAGTTGAATCATCAATTTGTCAATCGCAACTTGGTCAAGCACGTTCATGCCTAACAGTTCGTCGGCGATTTCGCCGTTGACATGATCAACCGCTTTTTCAACGCCTTTACCCATGTAACGCGACTTGTCGCCGTCGCGAAGCTCAACCGCTTCAAACGCGCCTGTTGACGCGCCGCTCGGTACCGCCGCTCGGCCCATAACTCCGCCGTCAACGATAACTTCAACCTCAACGGTCGGGTTTCCGCGCGAATCCATAATCTCCCGCGCGAATACGCTCTCTATTGGAATGTAATCTTTCATGTTTTTCTCTCCTTTTCGGCAACGAAAATCACGCAATCTTCCGCCGAAACTGCGGGGACGAAAAGTCCTCAACGTATACCCCATACGCCTGCGGCTTTTCGCCCCTTGTTTCGACGAAATCTCACGCAATTTTCGTTGCCTTGTATATGATATTTTAATAATTTTCGTAAATGTATTGACAAAGTTAGGGTAATATGCTACAATGTTTCGGAAGCGATTGGTTGCACGGTCGTTCTCTAGTTTAATAGTAAATTGTAGAAAACGCCGCCTTAACCGAGGTGGTTTTTCTTATTTAGAATCCTTTAGTAAGTATAACATAATTAGTAAAACTATTATGTACTCCATAGAGGCTCCTTTCCGAGAAACAACCCCTATCACTTCCGAAGCATTATAGCATATTTTTTTGCCCAAATTTAGCTTTACTCCGCCAAACTCTCGCCGGTCATTTCCACCGGCGCTTCAAAGCCCATTAAGTCAAGCATTGTCGGCGCCAAGTCCGCAAGTCTGCCGACGCGCAACTTTTTATCACTTCCAACCAGAATCAGCGGAACAACATTCGTCGTATGCGCCGTAAACGCGCCTTTTGTCGTATAATCAATCATTTGGTCGGCGTTTCCGTGATCGCTCGTGATAAGCGCGACGCCGTTCATCTCGTTTACCGCGTCAATCACCTTGCCAACGCAAGCGTCAACCGCCTCAACCGCTTGAACCGCGGCGTTAAACATTCCCGTATGCCCAACCATATCGCAATTCGCGAAATTCAGCACAATCACGTCATATTTGCCCGACTTAATCCGCGCGACAGCCTCGTCCGCAACCTCAAACGCACTCATTGCAGGCTTCAGATCATACGTCGCGACCTGCGGCGACGGAATAAGCGCGCGATCTTCGCCCGTGAACTCGGCCTCAACGCCGCCGTTGAAGAAAAACGTAACGTGCGCGTATTTCTCGGTCTCCGCAATCCTAAGCTGTGTAAGCCCTTTTTCACTTATATATTCGCCGAAAGTGTTTGCCAAACTTTGCGGCGAAAATGCCACTTTCACGTTCGGCATTGCGGCGTCATACTGCGTCATACACACGAAAAACGTCGGGATATAATCCCGCTCGAACCCGGTAAAATCAGCGTCCACAAACGCGCGGGTGATTTCCCGCGCCCTGTCGGGACGGAAGTTGAAAAACACCACGCTGTCGCCGTTTTGCACGGTTGCAATCGGCTTATCGTCCCTCGTAATCACCGTCGGAACAACAAATTCGTCGGTGACTTCCGCGTTGTAGGATACCTCAACCGCCGCAACGGCGGAAGTGTTTTTCTCGCCAACGCCGCGCGCCATCGCGTCGTACGCTTTCGACACACGATCCCAACGATTGTCACGATCCATCGCGTAATAGCGTCCCATAACGGTGGCGATTTCTCCGATTCCCATAGCACGCATTTTCTCGACCAACTCGGAAACATAGTCCGCGCCGCTCGACGGCGGAACATCCCGCCCGTCAAGGAAACAATGCACGTAAACTTTTGTAAGTCCCGCCATCTTCGCAAGTTCTAACAATCCGTAAAGGTGCGTATTATGACTATGCACGCCGCCATCGGAAAGCAAGCCCATAAGATGCAGCGCTTTATCGTTTTTCTTGCAGTTTTCGATCGCGTCCAAAAGCACGGCGTTCTCGAAGAAATCTCCATCCGAAATTGCCTTTGTAATCCGCGTCAACTCTTGATAAACAATCCGTCCCGCGCCGATATTGGTATGCCCAACCTCGGAATTCCCCATCTGCCCCTCTGGAAGCCCGACGTCCATGCCGCTTGCGTGAAGCACCGTGTTCGGGCAGGTTTCGAAAAGCCTGTCCAAATTAGGCGTTTTTGCCGCACGGATTGCGTTCCCCTCGTCGCGTTGGTTAACGCCGTAGCCGTCCATTATTAGTAATAAATATGGTTTTTTCAATATATATCCCTACCTTAGGGCTTGCATAAGATTGCGCGCACTTCCGACTTTGGGAACTCCGTCGAAATCTTTGATTTCGCGAACGGTGCCCCTGTGAAAACTGTCCAAATCTTTGATTTGGCAACAGTTGACCGCCCCTCCCTTGCGTACACTTGTACGCGGCGGTCAGTCCAAAATCGAAATTGCACACAATCTTATGCAAGCTTATATTTTTGGGAGTCACCCCGCGGCTTTAACGATAACCGCGAAAGCGTCCGCTTTCAAGCTCGCGCCGCCGATTAGGCCGCCGTCAATGTCGCTCATACCAAGAAGTTCCGCCGCGTTTGCGTCGTTCATGCTGCCGCCGTATTGGATACGAATTTTCGCCGCAACATCGTCGCCGTAAAGCGCTTTAATCGTATTACGAATAATCGCGCAAACTTCGTTCGCCTGCTCGCTTGTCGCGGTTTTTCCCGTTCCAATCGCCCAAACCGGCTCGTATGCGATTACAACCTTTTCAGCGTCAGCCGCCGAAATGCCCGTAAACGCAAGTTTCGTCTGCTCGACAACAACTTTTTCGGTAATTCCCTGCTCGCGCTGCTCCAAATGCTCGCCAACGCAAACGATAGGAATCAATCCGCCGCCAAGCGCGGCGATTGTGCGTTTGTTAACCGTTTCGTCGGTTTCGCCGAAGTATTGCCGCCGCTCGGAATGTCCGATAATAGCGTACAGGACGCCGATAGATTTTAGCATATCCGCCGAAATTTCGCCGGTAAACGCGCCGTTTTGCGCGAAATGCACGTTTTGAGCGCCTAATTTGATGTTTGTTCCTTTAATTTCGGGCGCAACACAGCATAAGCTTGTAAAACTCGGACAAATCACTACTTCACATTTTGCGTCCGCGACTTTGGCTTTGAGTTCTTTCACCAATTCAACCGCCTCGGCGCAATTATTGTTCATTTTCCAGTTTCCTGCGATAATTTTTGTTCTCATGTTTTATCTCCTTAATTCTTTTGGATAATATCCAATTTTTCAGCGAAGCCGCTGTAGCATTTGTGCTTGTCAGCACAGGACGACAAGGATTTGTCGAAATCCTTGTCAATCCACGAAAAACTTTTAAAAAAGTTTTAACAAAACCTTGCGGCGCAAACGCGCTTTCGCGCTATCAAAAACGCGCCGCTATTTGGGTTAGCGAGCCGCATTCGCGGTAAATGAGACTTAGCTTACGCATTTTGTAAGCTGTAGTCGAATTATCTAGTGAGCGTAAGCGAGTCGAGAAAGACTAGCGAGATGTGCCGCCGCTCTCGTATCAATGACCGAACCGCGCCTAAAAGCGCGAGATATTATTTGGGTATGGTGCTATGTTTACACTAACTTTCGCCCATGGTTCCGCCAGCGGGGTACCCGCGCGCTTTTTGCGTGGGTCGCGGCGGGGTGGGCGACGGTTTTAGTCAAGTTTTTGACGCACAAAAACTTGCTGGATTGACAAGGACTGGTCCTTGTCGCGCAGCGCGCGCCCGCGCAACGCCTACCGCCGCGGCGGCAAAAGTGGGTTTTTAGGGCAACGCCCTAAAAACCTGCGCCCATAGGGCGCAAACCTCTGCGGCAGCAGCCGCACATATGCGCTTGTCAGCGCAAGACAGCCCGCGCCCGCAGGGCGCTATTTATCTTGCAAACACGCTATCCCCGGCAACTCTTTCCCCTCAAGGAATTCCAAACTCGCGCCGCCACCGGTAGAAATATGCGACATCTTCGGCGCATATCCCGCTTGCTCAACCGCCGCAACGCTGTCGCCGCCGCCGATAATGGTAGTTCCCACAACTTCGGAAACCGCTTTCGCAATCGCTTTTGTTCCCGCCGCAAAATTCGGCATTTCAAACACGCCCATAGGTCCGTTCCAAAGCACGGTTTTCGCGCCCGCAATCGCCGCCGTAAATGCCGCGATCGTTTCCGGCCCGATGTCCAAACCCTCATAATCCGCGGGAATCGCTTTAGTCGGAACCGTTTTACGATTCGCGTCGTTCGAGAAATCGTCCGCCGCCACAGTATCGCACGGCAACATCAATTTTACGCCTTTTGCCTCCGCTTTCGCCAAAATATCCAACGCAAGATCAAGTTTGTCGTTCTCGCAAATCGACTTGCCAATCTCGCCGCCCATAGCTTTCGCGAAAGTATACGCCATGCCGCCGCCGATAATCAAAATATCAACTTTATCAAGTAAATTTTCGATAACTTTAATTTTATCCGACACTTTCGCGCCGCCAAGTATAGCAACAAAAGGTCGCTCGGGATTTGCAACCGCGCCGCCCATAAAGTCAACCTCTTTTTTAATCAAATATCCCATAACCGCAGGCAGATAGTCCGCAACTCCCGCAGTTGAAGCGTGCGCGCGATGCGCCGTTCCGAATGCGTCGTTAACGAAAATTTCCGCCAAGCTTGCCAATTCTTTAGCGAAAGCAGGGTCGTTTTTCTCTTCTTCGGCGTGGAAACGCACGTTTTCAAGGAGTATTACTTCACCCTCGTTAAGCGCCGCCGCTTTTGCCTTCGCGTCGTCGCCGATAACGTCAGAGCTCATCACAACGTTCACGCCAAGAAGTTCAGAAAGTCTAGCCGCAATAGGTTTCAGGCTGAATTTCGGATTAAATTCGCCTTTCGGACGCCCCAAATGCGAGCATAAAATCACCTTCGCGTTATTATCAAGCAAGTATTTAATGGTAGGCAACGCGCCTTTAAGTCTTGTTTCGTCCGTGATTTTCTCGCCGTCAAGCGGCACATTAAAATCGCAACGCACAAGCACCTTTTTACCTTTCACGTCAATGTTCTCAACTGTTTTTTTGTTAAAATTCATTATATACACGCTCCTTTTTAGAATACATGAAACTTGAATCCCTCGCGACACAATGCAATGATTGCATGCATTGCAACGTCAGGGTGGGTGCAGGCTTGCCTGCTCCACCCATTATTGTATCTTACTTTGGTAAAATTATCAAGTGTTTTGCGAAACTTTTTCCAACAATTTTTCTACATCGTCGAGTGTTTCCACTGTATTCACCTCACGGCGAAGCTTTGTCGCGCCGTGGATTCCGGCGAAATACCAGCCCAAAACTTTCCGCGCCTCTTTAATTGCGCGATATTCGCCTTTGTATTGCACCATCAGCGCAATATGCCGCCTTGCCGTGGATAAACGTTCTTCAAGCGTTGGAATCTCACCGCTGAAAATCCACGGGTTCCCCATCGCGCCCCGCCCAATCATAACACCCGAACAACCCGTCTGCGCAACCATATTTTCCGCGTCCGCAAGGCTTTTCACATCGCCGTTTCCGATAATCGGAACGCCAACCGCGCGAACTACGTCAGCAATCACCGAAAGGTCGGCAAATCCGCTGTAAAACTGCTCTCTCGTCCGTCCGTGAACCGTAATCGCGTCCGCCCCCGCGTCCTCTAAGTATTTCGCAAATTCGACGGCGTTGATACTGCCCGCGTCCCAGCCCGCACGGATTTTCACCGTCACGGGAACGGGGGACGTAGTCTTAACGGCGCGAACGATGTCCGCCGCAAGCTTGGGATTTTTCATAAGCGCGCTTCCGTCGCCGTTGTTGACAATTTTCGGCGCGGGGCAACCCATATTGATATCGATTAGCTCGCCGCCGAAACGCAATGCCTTATCCATGATTTGTCCCATAATTTCCGGCTCGGAACCAAAAATTTGTACGCCAATCGGACGTTCAACCTCGGACGTTTGCAGAAGGTCGGACGTCTTGCTATCATTGTAATATAAACCTTTCGCGCTTACCATTTCGGTGTACATTAATCCGACGCCGAAGGGTTGGGTGATCTCTCGATACGCGCGGTCGGTCACTCCCGCCATAGGCGCGAGGAATAGGTTATTTTGCAGGGTTAAGTTAGAAATTTTCATAAGTTATATTATAAAAAAAGGATTGACATTTGTCAATCCTTTTTGTTTTTCAATGCAAGGCTTTGTAAGCGTTGCGCCCTAAGGGCGCGGAGCTTTTAGGACTTTGCCCTAAAACCCTTTTTTCAGAGCAAGGCTCCGAAGCCTTATGCCCTGCCCGACGGGCATTAAGGGCTCTGCCCTTAATAATCCCGGTCGCCTATGGTCGCAAACGCAAAATACGCGATTTGCGCCAAAGCCGGCGACGATAAAAGCATTGGTTAGCGAACCGCATTCGCGGAAAGATTAACGAGTGCGAATACTATTTCAGTCAAGCCTGCGGCTTTTGCCGCCGTAGACACTTAACTGATACGTAGATGTTTGCACATCTTTATAGCGGCGCGGTTACAATAGCGCTATAGCGCGTTTGGGGAGTGGCATCCGAATTTGTTTTTAATTCGGCTAATGCCACCCCTGTGAAAATCGCCAAAGAAAACGAGTCGTTTGTTGACGAAGTTTGATTTGTCGCGATTGACCGCCGCCGCGTGTTTGATAAAACTTTTTAAAGTTTTTTGGGGCTTGACAAGGGTGTCAACACACCCTTGTCGTCCTGCGCTGACAAACGCAATTGCTACAGCGCCTTCGCTGAAAAGGTTTAAGCCCGCGCCACAGGGCGCAAAAACGCTCTAAGGCGCAACGCGCCTTATCGCCGCGGATAACGATGTCCGTCCAGCGTTATCGAATTTCCATCGTGTGAAAATCTTCGTGTCTCCACGTTTCCGTCGTCAAAGGTAAATTCAATATTGTTGCCTGTTACCGAAAAAGTGCCCTCTCCGTTAGGCAAATGTCTGTGCCCCGCTCCGCCCGAAACGACGAAATTTTCTCCGTCAAACGTAATCACTTCCGCCCCGTGCGCAAATGTGCCGTCCAGGCTTCCGTCTGCACCGCCACTATCGCCATTGTTTATAACAAGAACCGCTATTATCACCAAAACCAAAACTACCACAACAGCAATACCGATAGACGCTTTTTTGTTCATAAAATCTCCTCCAATTATGATTTTTTTATTTTTATTCAACTATTCATTCATACTATAACAAGCGCAACCTACCAACTTCCTTTTGTGTACCCTTTCCCCGCAAGATATTTCCGAAACGTAATCATCGCGGTATATGTCAAAAGCGCGTAAACACGCTTCTTCTCCCCCGATACGGCGGCGAGGATTTCGTCAAACGTGCCGCATATTTTAGTGTTATTCAAACCCGCCGATTTAAGCCGCTCGTTCAAGTCTGCCGCCCGCGTGCCGCCGACAATTACATTAGAATAATCCATACTCGCCAATTTTTCGAAATTCGTATCGTTAATCCACGAAATATCGGTTCCGTCACCGGCATTATCGTTCAACATGATCAAAAACGACATGTTTCCATCGTCAAGCGCAACGGTATCAATACATTGATTCGCGCCCGCCGGGTTTTTGATAAGCAGCATAACAAGCTCACTCTCGTCAACCGGTATAACCTCGAAACGTCCGAATTTGCTAACCTGTTCGGCAAGTGACGCGGCGATTACCTCGTGAGATATTCCCAAATACGAACTGACGGCGTAAGCGCACAGCGCGTTGTAAACATTATAAAACCCCGGAACGCCGACGGACAGGCTTTTCTCGTTTATCGTAACCACTGATTTGTTAAGCGCAAGCGACATCTCACCGCCAACGGTATAATCAAGACGCGGGCGCGCTTGTCCGCAATTTCCGCAAGCATAATCCCCCAATCGGCTAAAGGTAACACTTTTATACGCATACGCCGTGCCGCAGTTTTTGCAAAGCACCTCTTCAGCGTTGTTCGCGCCCTCGCGCGGAACGTTAAATCCATAGTACACGCACGGATTCGGAACCGGCAACGTGCCGAAAAGCGGCTCGTCGCCGTTTAGAATCAGCGTACTTTCCGGCGTATTTTTGATCGCGTCCATAATCATGTTAAAGGTCACGTCGATATCGCCGTATCTGTCCACTTGGTCTTGAAAAACGTTAGTAACGATAATGGCTTTCGGCTTTATCTGCGCGGTAATGCGCTTAAGATACGCCTCGTCAACCTCGATTATCGCGTATTTGTCGCTCGCGCGATCGAAAAACTTGTAATTCGCGGCGAAACAGGTAACAATTCCGCCCGGCATATTCGCGCCCGACGAATTGTTGATAACATTCAAGCCCGCGCGGCGCATGATGTTGTAAATCATCGAACATGTGGTGGTTTTACCGTTCGTTCCGGTGACCAAAATAACGTTATAGCCGCGGGTAAGCTTCGCGAGTATGCGCTTGTCAATTTTCAAAATAAGCTCGCCCGGCTTACTGCTTCCGCCGCCAAGCAAACGCATTAGGAATATTAAGATTTTCGTCGCAAGTATAAACAAAATATTATCTCCTTCTTATTCTTATTCAAACTCAGCTTGATACTGTATGGCGTTATACAACAACATAATAACGTTGCCGCGCAACGATTCTCGTCTTTCGGCGGCAATATCCATTGTAGTATGTTCAAACAATCCTAATTCTTCGGCAATTTGGATATATCCATACGGAAATCCGCCTAAGCTTTGCGCTTGCTCGCTATATCCCAACGCGCGAACAACCATAGTCACCGCCTCGCGCTCGGTGATGTCGTCGTTAGGTCTAAAATTTCCGTCACCGTCGCCGGTGATTATGCCTTTATCGTAGACGTAATGTAAAATACCGATTGCCCAATGAGTTCTTTCAACATCTGCAAAAACACTTCTATCTCCGACAACATCTACTCCATACATTCCCGGATGAATGTCAGATTGCCAAACTATGTTTATATATTCTAAATTAAATTGGTTTTTTACTCTTTCAAATTCAGCCAATCTTTCTTCGTCATTTAAATCATGAATTTCAATAATATAAATATTATTACTAGAGAGAGGCGGTGCCCCATAAAATCTTGAAACTAATGCTGCCATACCCGCTCTCGCAACCGGTCGGTCAAGTTGTTCTGCTGGACTTTGTGAATATCCTGCAATAATACCGATATCCCAAAGAGCAAATGCCGCCTTTGTCCATATTTCATCCAAACTGATTTCCTCACTATCTTCCGCTTCCTCGCGGGGGAGCGGAAGTATGTCCAACACGTCGAGCAATATCTCATGCGAATCATTTTCCACGCTAACGGGCGAGCTAAGCACGAAAGCAGGCGATAGCATTATGGCGATTCCGATAATGAAGGATATTATCTTCCTCATATTTGCTCCTCCCCATTTTCGGACACGTCCGAAAAATATATTAAAATCGCCGTTTCATCAGGCGCAAACGAGTCGTGCACGTCGTTGACAGCCGATGTCCCTGTCGGCAATTCAAGATTTTTAGGCAGGATAATCGAAAATTCCGAACCGTGTCCGACGAGCGTTTCAAGCATAATTTTTCCTTGCATTTCATTCGCAAGTTTCAAAGCCACCGCAAGCCCAAGCCCTAACCCGGTCGCAGGACAAATTGTTGACGCTTCGGCGCTTTTATAAGCTTCGAATATCTCGACTTCTTCCTCCGGCGTTATTCCGCCGGACAAATCACGAACCGATATGACAACATCAGTATCGTTGTTTTTAATTTCCAAAACAATTTTGTTGTCTACCAATCGATTGGCGTGGCGCGCCGAATTGGAAATCAAATTGTATAATATCGTTTCAAGCCGCTTCACGTCGGTTACAACAAACACCGACTCAATCCCGGTTTTAAGCTGAAAGTTAATTTTATGTTCCGATGTGACAAGCTCGACTATTCGCTCATAAATGCTACGTATGACTTTTACGATATCCACATTTTGAAGATTCGTCTGCATATAGGCGTCATACTCGCTCGGATTCGCGGAATAGTCTATCCAATTGCTGAATTTTTTAAGAGCGGACAAAACATCCGATTTTATTTGACTCATATCTCTTTTGTCTTTTGGAGTTTTGTGCCGCATTGAAAGAAGTTGATTTGTGTTATAAGCGCTATGTAAATGCTGCGTTATCTCGTGCCGCATAACCGTCAACGCACTTATTTGAGGTGTCTTTTTAGGCTCGCTCATTAAAAATCACTTCCTTTTTTTGGAATTCTAAAATATTATAGCATAAGGCAAAAGATATGTCAACAGTTGACAATATAAGAAACTTATGGTATGATGTGATTCGTTTTATGGCATAATATTCCTAATTAAAAAAGGACTGAACTTATGAATAAAAAATTCTACTTAACTTCGGCGATTACCTATACTTCAAGAAAGCCGCATATCGGAAACACCTACGAAATCGTGTTGTGCGACGCAATTGCGCGATTTCACAGGCAAATGGGATATGACGTGTTCTTTTTGACCGGCACCGACGAGCATGGGCAGAAGATTCAGGAGCTTGCGGCGGCTGAAGGGTTGAACGAGCAAAAATACGTTGACAATGTCGCGCAAGTTGTGCGTGATATTTGGGATATGATGAATTGTAGTTACGACAAATTTATCCGCACCACCGACGATTATCACAAAACGGCGGTTCAAAAGATTTTTAAGAAGCTTTACGACCAAGGCGACATCTACAAAGGTGAATACAGCGGGCTTTACTGCATACCTGACGAGTCATTCTGGACAGAGGCGCAGTTGGTGGACGGAAAATGCCCCGATTGCGGGCGAGATGTCGTGGAGGCGAGCGAGGAAGCGTATTTTTTCAAAATTTCGGCGTATCAAGATCGTCTAATGAAACATATCGACGAAAATCCCGACTTTATTCAGCCGCAATCGCGCAAAAACGAGATGATTAACACGTTTCTAAAGCCGGGCTTGCAAGATTTATGCGTCTCGCGAACGTCGTTCACTTGGGGAGTTCCGGTTGAGTTCGATCCCGGACATGTTATATATGTATGGCTTGACGCTTTGTCAAACTACATCACCGCGCTTGGATTTATGCAGGACGACGACACTTTATACAAAAAATATTGGCCCGCCGACGTTCACGTAATCGGCAAGGATATTTTGCGGTTCCACACCATCTATTGGCCGATTATTCTAATGGCGCTGGGTGAGCCTTTGCCGAAACAAATTTTCGGACATCCGTGGTTGCTTTCGGGCACCGATAAGATGAGTAAATCCGTCGGAAACGTTATGTACGCCGACGATTTGGTTAAGCATTTCGGACTTGACGCCGTTCGGTATTACGTCCTGCGCGAAATGCCGTACGCGAACGACGGAACAATCACTTACGAAAATATTATCTCACGTTACAACGCCGACTTGGCGAACACGCTTGGAAACCTTGTAAACCGTACAGTTTCGATGGTTAACAAGTATTTTAGCGGCGTGATTCCGTCCGGCGAGTTTGGCGGCAAATTTGACGATGACCTAAAATCAACCCGCGCGGCAAGTTCGCAAAAAGTTGCGGAATTCATGAAAACTTTCCACGTTGCCGACGCGCTTGCGGAGATTTGGGTGATTGTTGACCGCGCGAATAAGTATATCGACGAGACAATGCCGTGGGTTTTAGCGAAAGACGAGGCAAACAAGCCGCGATTGGGAACGGTTATGTATAATTTGATTGAAGCGATTCGCGAGGTTGCGGAATTACTGCAATCGTTTATGCCGGACACGGCGGTTTCGATAAACGAGCAGATTGGCGCAGGCACGGATAAGGTTACAGAAACGCCAACGCCGCTTTTCGCGAGAATTGATATGGATGAGAAGTTGAAGGAGTTGAGTTTTTAGGGCTTTGCCCTAAAAACTCATTTTGCCGCCACGGCGGCAGGCTTTGCGCGGGCGCGCGCGGCGCGTCAAGGACCAGTCCTTGACAATCCAGCATTTGAGACTTCGCTTGTGTGATTTTTCACAAGCGGTAGTCGAAAAGTGCAGGGGCGTAAGATTTTGCGGTTTTGGCAAAATCCACAGCCATCTGCCGAACTTTTGCGCGACAAAAGTTTGATCAAAACCGTCGCCCTCCCCGACCACAACAAAAACCGTTGTGGCGGAACCGCGGGCGAAAGTCACTACAATCAACGCACCCTCAACAAATTAGATCTCGCGCTTTTAGGCGCGGATCGGTCTTGAACGAGCGCGGCGTTATATGTCGCTAGTTTTTCCGCGAATGCGGCTATCTACGTTTTTTCGTCGCCGCTCGCGGCACAAATCGCGGTTTTTGTAAATGAGACTTAATTTTGCTGATTTTTGCAAAATTGTAGTCGAATTATCCAGTGAGCAAAGCGAGTCGGGCGTTTGTGATCGCCAGGCGACCGGGATTATGGCTAAACCGTCCAAAACTTGTTTTGGCTAACGGTTCGTCCTTGAGGGTTTCCCAAGAATGCGAGTCGCTTTTTGACGAAGCATGATTGGTTGAAACCTACCGTAAGGGCAGAGCCCTTAATGCCCGACCGGCAGGTCACAACGCCCACAGAGCCTCGCTCTGAAAAACGGTTTTTAGGGCGAAGCCCTAAAAGCCCGCGCCGCAGGCGCAAATATTAACAATTTAAGGAGCTCAACAATGCAACTAATCGACTCACACGCGCACCTGGACGACAGACAATATAACAACGACCGCGCGTCGGTAATAGAAGATATTCGCGCTTCAGGCATAACCAACGTTATAAATATCGGCGCGGACATGCGATCAAGCCGCGCGAGTGTGAAGCTTGCGGCGGAACATGATTTTATTTACGCGACGGTCGGAGTTCATCCGCATTACGCGAAATCCATGACCGACGAAAGCATTGCCGAGCTTAAAGCGCTTGCCGCCAATCCGAAAGTGGTTGCGATTGGCGAAATCGGTCTTGATTATTTCCGCAACAACTCACCCCGAGACGTGCAGCAATATTGGTTCCGCAAGCAATTGCAACTTGCGAAAGAGCTGAATTTGCCGGTGGTCATTCACGACCGTGACGCGCACGCGGACTGTATTGAAATTTTGAAAAGCGAGATAGGGTTCCCGAAAAATGAGAGCCATTGCTCGAAATTTTTTGGGAAAGACGAGCAACCGCCCGCAAGGCGAAGCTTTTCGGACGGTTTTTGTCCGGAAACGAGCAACGAGGGCGTGTTGCGAGGCGTGATGCACTGCTATTCCGGAAGTGCCGAAATGGCAGAACAGTTGATAAATATGGGATTCTATATATCATTCGGCGGCGTGGTGACGTTTAAAAACGCGCGTGTTGCGATTGACGCGCTTCGCATGTTGCCTATAGATAGATTGCTGATTGAAACCGATTGCCCTTACCTTTCTCCCGAACCGCACCGCGGCGAGCGCAACACAAGCGCATATATGCCGCTTATCACGCAGAAAGTTGCGGAGATAAAGGGATTAAGCTATGAAGAAGTGTGCAATATCACCGCGGAAAATACACGGAAGTTGTTTGGCTTTTAATTGACAAATAATAGAAAAGCGGCGACTCAGTTAGGCTGAATCGCCGCTTTTTCATTTATTTTTTTATTATAATTTTTTAAAATTCGTGATATTTCATTATCCAACATTTTATTTACTTTCTTGACTAACCATGCTCTGATATAAAGGTTTTCGCCTATTTTCGAGTTAAGTATTTTTAATGGTATCGATAATTTTTTGCAAAATTTTTCCGTATACATAAATAATCACCTCTCGGGCATATTATGACATAAATTCTGTCAAATGTCAATGTCACAATTCATGTCATTTTATAATTGCCTTGAGGTGATTCGTTTGGTTTATTTAAAAATTCGTGATTTAAGAGAGGACAATGATTGGACGCAACAACATATAGCAGATTTATTATTTATAAGCAGAACCACATACGCCGCATACGAAAATGGTGTGAATCAACCACCCTTTGATATGCTGATTAAAATTGCTAATATTCACAATACCAGCATAGACTTTCTTTTGGGGCTTACCAATGTAAAAGAACCATATCCGCGAAATAAAAAATGATGGGTATCTACCCCAGGGCACGGTAGACTTCAACCAATCAAACATCGCCAACAATCGGCTCGTTTTCTTGGGAAGTCATCAAGGACGAACCGTTCGCAAAATCAAGATTTTGACGGTTCTGCCAGCCCTGGACCCGTGCCTTACGGCACTTGCGAGGCAAGCCTCGCGGTATTTACCCGGCTGTCGCATCAAAAATGCACTCGCAAGCAAGCATTTTTGCAAACTCGAATAAAAAAGGCGGCAGAGGCACGCCTCTTTTATCGCAAGCAAGCGATATCTGCATTGCAAGTTATATGCACGGTATCGAAAGCTACTGCTTTATGTGATGTATGCCAAATGCCGCCCTTACACAGTTTTAAAGAAACTCCCTGCCCTTGAGGTTTCAACCTTAAGCGCGGGGAATTTTTTGTTCAAAAACTCTTTCATAAAATCGCACATCAGAACTTCGGTCTCAAAATGCCCCGCGTCAATTACCGCGATTCCCAGTTCGGCCGCCAACTGCGCGATATGATGTTTAATATCAGCGGTGACAAGCACGTCCGCTCCCGCGCGAAATGCGGGATACAACATGTCGGCGCCGCCGCCGGGACAAGTCGCGACAGTTTCGATTTTGCGATTCGGGTCACCGGCATATTTTATAGCGGCAACATTTAGTCGCTCTTTCACAAACTTTGCGAACTCAGCAAGGGTTGTGGTTTCGCAACGCGAAATGCGCCCGAAACTGTCGGTTGGATTTCCTAATTCGTCCAAACATTCGTCCGCTGTGAACGGGCGAGAGTTTTTAAGTTCCAATTTGTTTGCCAAAATATCGGCAAGCCCGTTCGGCGCGCTGTCAAAATTCGTATGCGCGGCAAAAAGGGAAATGTTATTTTTTATAAGCGTGCTTATAATTTTTCCGGTGATATCCTGCTCGATTACACGCTTTTGCGGCGCGAAAATCAGCGGATGATGCGCGATTATTAAATCCGCGCCAAATTCAACTGCCTCATTTACAGCATTTTGCGTCACGTCAAGGCATATGAACACTCGTTCGACGGTTTGCTCTGAATTCCCTACAAGTAACCCGATATTATCCCAGCTTTCCGCCAACTCGGGCGGCGCAATCGCTTCTATCGCTTGCATAATTTCCTTACACTTCGTCATAATAAGCCCTCCAAATTTTCTAATATTTGCTCGATAGCTGTAATAATCATATCAAGCTCTTCCGCGCTGCTATGTGCCAATCCCGCGAGTTTAACCTCGAATTTGTTGATTATTTTCCTTACATATTCAATAAAATGCGGCGGACGCGTTTCAATCAGCCGTCTGCCGACATAATAATCGGCAACTTCGTCGATGTTTTCATGCTTTTCGCCGCGCGGCTCGGCAACGATTACGTTGTAAAGCTTGTCGCCCTCCCGCGCGAGATGTTCTTCGGTGATAAAATATCCGTTCTCGTGCAAATATTTGCGCACCTCATACGCGGCGGTCATGGGTTGCAGAATCAAGCGTTTTGCCGATTTTGCAACATCGCCGCCATTCTCTAAAATTTTGGCAATCAAAACGCCGCCCATTCCCGCAATAATCAAAGTGTCTGCTTCGCCGGCAGAAAACTCCGCAAGTCCGTCAGATTTGCGAAGCTCCACTTTATCGCCACAACCGTAATGTTCCACCGTCTCGCGCGCGGCTTTAAGCGGCCCGTCAAGGATGTCTGAAGCGATTGCGTGCTTCGCAACGCCGGAATTAACCAAATACGCGGGAATATACGCGTGATCCGTGCCTATATCGGCGACAATCACGTCCTTTGGCACAAGCGACGCAATCAACGCAAGGCGCGGGGTAAGTTTTGGAATTTTCATATATTTTCCTTTCCGCCAAAGGCTTTGAAGCGCTTACGCTTGCAAATTACAAAATCTTAATACAAAAATCCTCACACTTCGCGCCGCAATATCCGCAAAGCACGCACTTGCCGGCATCCACAACAAGTTTGTCACCTGCAATCCGCAAAGCCGCCTGCCCGCACGCCGAAACACAATCACCGCAAGCACTACACCATTCTTCAATATGTAACTTCCGCGCCTCGACCGGCAACTGCTCCGCCGATTTGCCCTCAAATTTCGCGATATTCCAACCAACTTCGGCAATCGACTGCATTCCAAGCGCGATCGAATGAATATGCGGCTGTTCAAGCACAAAATCAAGCGCGGAATGAACATCGTTAATCAGATTCCCGCCGCCAAGCGCTTTCATGGCATAAATTCCGATTTTTTTTTCGTGCGCACCACGAATCGCGGCAAGCATATCACGCGCGCTTCCATCAACAATTCCAAGTCCGCGAGAATTTATCATCGGATGAATCACGTCAATTTCGTCTAACTCTATCGCCGCGCGAACCCCCGCGACATGGTGCGTCGAAATCCCAACCGCGCGTATAATCCCGCGCGCGCGACATGCAAGCAAATAATCCAACGCCGCCCGGTGTCCCGCCAACGTATGCGCGCTCTCCTGCTCGTGAAGCAGAAAAATATCGATATAATCGCGGTCAAGCGCGCGCCGCGCCTCTTCAACCGCCGCGATCGCACCGTTTTGATCGTACGCATACGTTTTCGACGCAATCACCGTGTCGAATTTTCGCGTAATCGCAAGCGCGCGGCGAATATGCGGATAAGTTCGATAAAGCTGCGCCGTATCGATAAAATTGACGCCGCGATCGATGGCATAAGCGATAATTTCGCCGCCAATCTCCGGCGTAAGATTCGCTTGAAGCGGTCCGACAGTAAGTCCGCCGAAACATAAGCGAGACACTTCGATATTCGATTTTCCCAATACGACTTTTTCCATATCCGCTTCTCTTCTCCTACTAAAAAAGGGGGCTTTCGCCCCCTTTTTAGGTTAAATTATAAATTTTATCTTAGTTTGTTGGAGGATCTATTCTTACAACCAATCTAACAACGCCTTCAGACATATAAACAATCAATTCAGACGGTCTTACGGTTGTTCCTCTTACTTCATCGAAAGACATCAGCCCATCAAGCATAGCAATGTTCGAATCATAAATTCTTGTCTCGCCCGATCCTATGCTAAGAGACATAAATGTCGCGTTATTAAAGTCTGGTCTCATAAGAGCGCCGGTGGTATTTCCGGTATGATTAGCGTTTCCGGATGCCAAAACTTGATCTGACATTATCAAAACGCTTACCTGTCCGTCCGGATTCACATCTCTCGCGTAAACGCTTCCGCGCATAAATCTAAATTGCGAATTACCGGGAATCACCGATGAATCAAGATCATCCAAGAAACTTGAGCCACGTTGCACGGTTGCTCTTGACAAAACATGAATTTCGTCAATTTGCTCTTGCGAATTAGTTCCGTATCTAAGGATATCGCCTCTTCTTAATCCGGCAACACCGTTAGCAACTACAACACCGCTAGGATTTTCACTAAAATCGCGAACAACAGCTCCCGCGGCAATTTCAATTTGTACATTTCGCGCCGCGCCGCCGTTACGTCCGCTTGCAAGGTATCTTCCTTGAAGGTGAGGAGCAGGTCCCGCAACTCCGGTAGTTTGTATCGTTTGATTAAACATAACAACGCCCGTTGTCGCGTCAATTCGGTCAGGAACTCCGCCGAACAATACAACAAATCTCGCAACTCCCGCAGGTGTAACATTAAACGCCGCTATGCTATAACCTGAAACATTGTTCCTAAACGCTTGCGCCGGTCGTTGAACACGGAACTGGTCAGTAAGAGTTCGGTTCGTCGGAACAACAAACACAAACGTTTCAGCAGTAACAATCAGGTTTACCGCAGGTCGTCCGCCACTTGCCGGAGCCGTAAGGTTACCCGGTGATGTGAAAGTAAACTCTCGTCCGGTAACATTCGGAGCCAAAACTAAGTCGATATTAACATCGCCGGCACCGGGGTTATTAGGACGAACTGTTATCATATCAGTTATAACAGTTTGACCGCTGACAACAGCAGTTTCAAATCTTATAAGCTGGGTATAATCTACTCTTTCATCAGGAAACGCGCCGGGATCTTGATTTTGCAACGCAGCACTAGCTCTAAGCGCCGTACGCTGATTAGTCACTCCGGTTTGAGTAGTGCCGTTAATTCTAACGTTTTGCGCAAGACGGCGTTCCTGTATTTGACCATTACTTTGACGGATGTTAAGTTCAACAAAATCTGTGCCCAATCCGCCGCCACCTGTTCTAACGCCCATAATATAACCGATTATTTCATTGGTCGTCGCCGCTGTTCTGTCCCACATTACAACGTTTCCTTCAATATCAAGGAAGAATCGTCCGCTATCTCCTACTTGCGGTCTTGGAACAGGGTTTGAAGCAACGTTAATGTCCCACGCTGCAACAGCAGAGAAATTCAACGTTCTGCCTCCCACAGTAATTGAATCCTGAGAAGACGAGCTGACCGATCCTGTAACTACGTCATTAACAACAACCGCAACTCTAAGTTGTCTCGCGCCGTTGCCTCTGTTACTTTCTCTCAAGTGAACAATGTTCCACGGAACGATGCTACCGAAATTAACGGTTTGACCGTTTCGGTTAATTATTCTAAGGTCATAATCACCGCTGTTTACATTAAGCTCGCGCTCTCTTGCAACCGTGGAAGGATTTCCGTTAGCGTCAAAGTGCGGAGTGTTCGTGTCAATAATTTGATGCTGATTCGAGTTTATGGTTCTTACAACAAGAACTTCATAACTGTTGATAAATATAATATCAGCAGCGCCGCTTCCGTTACTGTCGATCGCTCTTACTTCTCCGACACGCGGAAGCATGTTTGGTCTGAATCGGCTATTCGCCGCGGTTGAACCATACAATCTGCCGTTGAATATAACAACGTTGTTCGGGTCAATTGCAAGTGATACTGAGTTTCTATCCGCTTCATTTCTGAAATACCTGATAGATGTATTGCTGGAAGGCGACACATCAAGCGCACTTGCCGCGATTGTAGTAATTCTTGTTCTCGGGCTCGGAATCGCAAGAATCAAATCTCTCACGCCCGCCGCCGCGTTCAAAGAATAGTAGAAAGTAACTTCTTGTCCTAGCAAAGGATAGAATTCAGAAGGATTTTCCGTTCTGTAGTTATGTGTTTCAACACGGTTTGTTCCCGGCTCTGTCGCGCGAATTTGAATTTCGCCCGCTCTCATAACAACATTCGGACGGTCCAAGCCTGTGTCGTTATTAGCTGAAACAACACCGCTATTTCTTACTAAGTTAAGGAAGTCTCTTAAGAAAGTTCTGTCAGAAGTAACCCAATTGTCGCCTCTTTGTTCAAGTATTCGAACTTCCAAAGAGTTGTAAAGCAACTGAGCGATAGTTTGACGAGTTGCCGGAGCATTAACTGTTCCGCCGCTTCTGTCAAGTACGCCTTGCTGATGTCCGACAGAGATAAATCCTGAATACCATGCGTCTCCCGGACGGTCAGCCGCAACAACCGAATATCCAAGCGCGCGAACGATCATTGTAACCGCTTGCTCGAAAAGAACGTTTTCGTTCGGCGCGAAAAGCCCGTCGCCAACGCCGTTAACAATACCCATACCACTTGCGGTGATAATGTTAGGAATTGCCCATACAACGTTCGGGTCAGATATATCGGTAAACGGAAGTTCACCTGTCGTGTCACCGATTCCGTCAAGGTTCATGGTTCTCATAAGCATCGCGGTAAATTCCGCGCGGGTAACGTTCATGGTCGGTCCGAAAGTTCCTCCCGGAAAACCTCTGATAACGTCAAATGCCGCAAGAACCGTTATCGCTTGATAATGAGCCGATGTGTTCGGAACATCACTAAAATTAGGCGCTCCACCCAACGCGGGTGCTACAGTTTCCGGAACGTTATCGTCCGTGTTCGCAACTATTGCCATTGGCAACATTGTAATCGCAAACGCAATCACAAGCGCGAAAATAAGTATTCTTTTTGTGTTTTTCATTATTTCTCCTCCTTATATTAAGTGCATTATTTATAAAAACAGCAATTCACTCTAAATATTAGCATTATTTCCCTAAAATGTCAAGATATATTACAAAATTTAATCTAATTTTAACAATTCTGCGAAATTTTCAATCGCTTTCTAATTATTTACACAACTGGGTAAAAATATTATGGTAAAATTAGTTTTTTTGCTTTCGCATAATACTGTCCGCCTCAATAACGCCATCAACCTTAATTTTAATAACACTTTGCGGCTTATTCGCAACCTCAATGGATTCACCGTTTTCGTCAAACATTTCTTCAATCGTTTGAATATGAAATTTTCCGAACGGGCGCAAAAATTCTACGGTATCGCCTTTGAAAAACCGATTTTTTTGCAAAACCGTCAAAAGTCCGCTCTCACTGTCATAGCTTTGCGCAACCGCCGCCAAATCATACTCGCGAATATACGAACTGCTGTGATAATGCTGCTCTGTGCTTCCGGGGCGATTAAAATAAAACCCGGTGGTATAGTCGCGGTGACTGACTTTTCGAAGTTCCGCAAGCCAATCAGGGTTCGTCTTAAACCCTTGCGGATCTTTGTAATACGTATCAATCGCGTCACGATACGCAGACGCCACCGCCGCGACGTAGTACTCATTCTTCACGCGTCCCTCAATCTTAAACGACGACAATCCGCACTCGATCAGCTTGTCCACATGCTCAATCATACACAAATCCTTGGAATTAAAGATATATGTCCCGCGCTCGTTCTCGTAAACCGGCAAATATTCGCCCGGTCGCTTTTCTTCCATCAAATGATAGTTCCAACGGCACGGCTGCGCGCAATTCCCGCTGTTTCCGTCGCGGTTTGTCATGTAATTGCTAAGCAAACACCGCCCCGAATACGAAATACACATCGCGCCATGAACAAACGCCTCAAGTTCCAGCGTTTCCGGCACATTTTCCCGAATTTCTGCAATTTCATCAAGTGACAACTCCCGCGCGAGTATAACGCGCGATGCGCCAAGTTTATGCCACATCTTCGCGGACTGATAATTGCAAATATTCGCCTGCGTGCTAACGTGAAGTTCAACATCGGGCAATTCTTCCCGCGCGATATCGAACATTCCTAAATCAGATACGATAATTCCGCTTAATGGAATATGCCGAATTTCCTTGATATACCTACGAAACTCCGCAATATCGCTGTTATGCGGAATAATATTTGCGGCGAGATATATTTTCTTGCCTAATTCCCCGACAAGTTCCGCCGCCCGCTCCATATCAGCGATACTAAAGTTATCCGCTGCGGTGCGCAGCGAAAACTCGGCGCCGCCGAAATATACGGCGTCGGCGCCATACTTAAACGCGGTTTTCAATTTCGAAAAATCCCCGGCAGGGAGTAATAATTCAACTTTTTTCACCATTCAACACCTCTACTCATCATTGTATCACAACTTCCGCGTGGCGTAAAGCAAAAAAGAGCGCTTTCAAGCCTTTATTCTTTATATCAAAGCTTGCAAATAGTTGACAGATAAATGAAAGTATGCTATAAAAGAAAATAAGAATTATTCGAACTTTGTCGAAACTATTTTTAAAGAATACGTCAAGAAAAGGGAGAGTGAAGAAAAGAATGCCTAAATTCCTAACGAGAAAAGAGGTTGTCATTCCGATCATCCTTATCGCTTGCATGTTGTTGTTTATCGTTGTGCGTCTTGCGATAAGAGATCGTTACGGCGTTGACGGAGACGTTTACGGTTATCCCGTCGTCATTGCGACCGACGAGGATGACGAGAGTGCGGTAAACGTTGACGTGATTGGCGTACATATTACCGGAGCGGTTTATGCGCCCGGGTTTTACGAGGTTCCGCGCGGAAGCCGTATCAACGATTTAGTGCAAATCGCGGGCGGAGCGACCGAGTACGCGTTTTTGGACGCGATCAACCTTGCCGAAATCGCGCACGATCAAATGCAGGTACATGTGCCTGTACGCGGCGAAATGACCCCGGACGGATTGCAACGCCGAATCAACCTTAATACCGCAACTTCGGCAGAACTTCAAACCCTGCCCGGTGTCGGCGAGGCAGTCGCGGCGCGAATTATCGACCTTCGGCAACGAATGGGCGGATTTCGCCGCGTCGAAGATTTATTGAATGTAAACGGCATTGGACCAACCGTGTTTGAAAATATGCGAGATTTAATTGTCGTCCCCTAGCTAAGCCCGATATTATCTAGTCGTCCGAATCGTAAAAATTCCATTTCTATCAACTAAAAATGTAACCGTGCCATGCAAATCGGTGCGATAAATTGTGATATTTGCGCTGTTTAGCCTGTCCAACACTTCGCTGTGCGGATGTCCGAACTGACTGTTCCGCGCGACGCCTATAACGGCATAAAGCGGAGCGACCGCGTTCAAAAAATCCTGGGTTGTCGAGCTTCTCGAACCGTGATGCGCAACTTTCAAAACATCAACATTTATCCGCGGTTCGCGAAGCAATGCAAACTCGGCGCGGCTTTCAATATCTCCCGTGAAAAGAAACGACGTGTTCCCGTATTCCAATCGCATAACAAGCGAATCGTCGTTGTGGTTGACGTTTCCGCCGCGGAAAAACGGACCGGCAATGTTATCTTCAAATTGACCGTCCGGAAACGGCCACAACACATTAAATCTAGTGTAATGATCCAAAATTACGTCCTGTCCGCGCGAGATATAGTGAATATCCGCGCCGATTCGGTGGGCGGTTTCGGTCAATTGACGGCGCAACGGATTGTGATAATCCACGTCCGGCATAAGCAACCGTCGGAATTCCACAACTTCAGCAAGTTCAACAATTCCGCGCGCATGATCAGAGTGATAATGCGACGCAATTGCTTTATCGATCGACAAAATTCCGCGCCGTATCAAGAAAGACCCAACAACATCGCGTCCGACGTTTGATGTGCCCATAATGCTTCCGCCGGCGTCGAGAATAACCCGCGTATCGCTTGACGTGCGGATAAAAGCGGCGTCGCCCTGTCCAACGTCGATAAACGATACTTCCAGATAGTTTGGCGTGCGAAAAAGTTGCGTGACAATAAAAATTGCCAACACAATTACGACGCACCACAAGCATATCGGAAGAAGATGTTTTCTATTTATCATACGCGGCTCCTTAAACCTGTCTATTCGCTTTATCTGCTATATTCCATATTTTATCACAAATTTTTACAATTGTCTACAACTGTAACGTTACAATAATATTCCATTCGACAAAAATTATTATTGCTAATTCTCAAAATTTATGATATAATGTTCCGTGCCATATTAAATTGGGGCGGTAGCGGTGCCCTGTAACCCACAATCCGCTATAGTGGGGATGAAAATTTGCGCTGAGGGATGTTGTGCGGCTCGGCTGCCTTGTATAAGTGGTGTTGACGGCTTTGTCTTACGCAATCGAAGATTTGTGAACCTCGTCAGGGCGGGAACGCAGCAGCGATAAGCGAATTTTTCGGTGTGCCGTGAGGTCGCAGAGCAAGAGCTAACTGTACAAGTAACGCGGGTTGCCTCATTTCGAACGCAAACATATGGCATTTTTGTTTTTTTGCCCCTGCGGGGCGGGCTTAAAACCTTTTTCGGGACCATCCCGAGGGCTTATGACCTGCCGGTCGGGCATTAAGGGCCCTGCCCTTAATAATCCCGGTCGCCTATGGTCGCAAACGCCAAAAAGCGGCGATTTGCGCCAAAGCCGGCGACAATAAAAACATTAGTTGGCGAACCGCATTCGCGGAAAGATTAGCGAGATATAGCACTGCGCTCGTTCGAGTTTGCGGCTTTTGCCGCCATAGGCACTTAACTGATACGTAGATGTTTGCACATCTTTATAAGCGGCGCGTTTACGATAGCGCTATAGCGCGTGTGCGCCGCTAGTTTTACTAAATTTTTTGTGAAAAAATTTTCGGGGATTGTTAAGGGTGTTCGATAACACCCTTAATGCTATGCGGCAGCAGCCGCACATATGCGCTTGTCAGCGCAAGACAGCCCGCAGGGCGCAATAAGCTAAAACTCCGATTCACGAAAGGTGAAAAATATAATGACCTACCAAGCGTTATACCGAAAATGGCGTCCGCTGACGTTTGACGATCTTGTGGGGCAAGAGCATATCAGCCGAACGCTCCAAAACGAGATTATAAATGATCGCGTCGCGCACGCTTACCTTTTTTGCGGCACTCGAGGAACCGGAAAAACCTCGACCGCGAAGATTTTCGCGCGCGCTTTAAACTGCACAAACCCACAAAACGGCAATCCGTGCAACATATGCGATACTTGCAAAGGAATCCTCGATGGAAGCATTATGGACGTTTACGAGATGGACGCGGCAAGCAACAACGGCGTCGATAATATCCGCGAAATCCGTGACGAGGTTGCTTATACGCCGTCGCACGGCAAATATAAAATTTACATTATCGACGAGGTTCATATGTTGTCCGGCGGCGCGTTTAACGCGCTTTTGAAAACGTTAGAAGAACCACCGTCACACGTTATTTTCATCCTCGCAACAACCGAGCCGCACAAAATTCCGGCGACGATTCTATCCCGTTGTCAGCGGTTTGATTTTCGGCGAATTACGATAAACGACATTGCCGCGCGCCTGCTGAAAATTTCTGCGGCGGAAGGAATCAATATCACGCCCGACGCGGCGGAAGTTATCGCGTCAATCGCCGACGGTTCAATGCGTGACGCGGTTTCCGCGCTTGACCAGTGTGCCGCGCGCGGGCTGGAAGAAATCCGCGCGGCGGATGTTTCGAACATTCTCGGAATTGCCGACAAAGCTAATCTCTTCGCCATTGCGGAGGCCATTGCGGACGGCGATACAAGCGTTGCGTTGGTTGAAATCGGCAGTTTAATCGACCACGGCGCGGAAGTTTTGAATTTATTCGAAGATTTGATTTCACATTATAGAAATCTACTGATTTGCAAGGCTTCGGGCGGAAATGCAAGTTCCGCCGCCGCGTTGATTGACAAAACCGAAGATGCCGCCGCGAAATATCTGGCGCAGGCTGAAAAATATACGAATGCGCAGATTATTCGCAACATTACAATTCTAAGCGAGTATGTGCTCACCGCAAAATGGATGTCGCAGCCGCGAGTCGCCCTTGAAATGGCAATTGTGCGCGCAACGGCGCACGAAGAACAGAGAACGGATAGCGGAACGCAGAAAAGCATAGAAAATAAAGTGCCGGTTACAAAACCCGTGCCGGAACCTATAAAAGTGCCTGCTCCCGAACCGAAGCCCGAACCTATATCGGCGCCGCAACCGCCTGTTCCTGCGGCGGAATCAGTACCGAAACCACCTCCTCCATCCCCTGCGGCAGAGCCTGCAGCTGAGATGAAAGCTGACGTTCCTAAAGATCAACTATGGGCGGAAGCATTAAACGCAATTAAAGCTAAAAGTAAACAGCTTTTCGGTTTTCTCTCCCCCGCAAAGGTGAATATATCGGGAAACACCGCTGAAATCGCAATAGCGAATTCGATCGCGTACGAGCGGGTAGGAACGCCGGAGGGCATCAAATATTTGGAAGATTTGTTTCTTCAATTAGGCGGCGAACAAATGACGGTAAGCGTCACAAAGGGTTCCGGCGGCGAAACTGCAAACGCGACAGCGCCGCAGTTTGACGGCATAGATGAGATTATAGAGAAGCAAGAGCAATTTGGCGACGTTATGCAAGTTGAGTAAAATTACGAAAATTAAGTTTGCGTCAAATTGCGTACATAGTATTCGAACGGACGATGAGTGTGTATAAAGATATCCGAGGAGGACGTTCGGACAATTTCACGCAAACACTTAAAGGAGAGATATAATATGGGGAAAAAGTTTAACAACAAGTTCGGCGGCGGTGGTTTGGGAGGTGGCATGGGAGATATGCTAAAGCAAGCCCAAAAAATGCAGGCGGACATGGAAGCAATGCAAGCCGAACTTGACGAACGCACCGAAACGGTTACAGCCGGCGGCGGCGCGATTACAGTAACGGTAAGCGGGAAAAAGGAAATTAAAGAAATGATTATAAGTCCTGAAGTTGTAGATCCGGATGACGTTGAAATGTTACAGGATTTGGTCGTCGCGGCGGTGAACGAAGCGCTGCGTAAAATCGAGGAAATAACAAGCGGCGAAATGGCAAAAATCACCGGCGGATTGAACTTGCCGGGGTTTTAAATATTTGCACAAACAGGAATCCAGGAAAGTTTTGTAACATTTTTGTAATAAACTCTTTACAAATCAAGAAAAGTGTGGTATAATGAACATTAAATTAATGTTTTGGTACTTATTGCGCTTTTAAATATATATGTGGGGTGGTAATTCCAATGTTTGACAAGAACGATGTGTCGCGAGTAAAAAGTGATATTGAAGATAATCTGGGAAGTAAAGTTACTTTAACCGCAAAGAAGGGCAGAAAAAAATATATTGTCAGACAAGGTGTAATTGAAAGCACATATTCAAGTGTTTTCGTAGTCAAACTTGATGTGGAAGAAGATCAAATCCCGTCAAACCGACGAGTGTCGTATAATTACATTGACATCCTTACTAAAACGGTTGAAGTCGCGCTCAACGGAGAAGATCGAAATATCGCTGACGTTGTATAATAAAATTGTATAAACAAAAGAGCCTTACGGCTCTTTTTTTATTCCGTTAATAATTTGAAAATTCTTTCGGCGTTCTCGTGCTCTCGTTCGTGCCGCTCGACGTGCCGTCCCCGAGTATTCCTGGCGTATACCACGCTTGTAACGACAAATAAATCCAATTGTTCAATATATTCCCGGTTTGTTATAAGTGCCGATTTTGCCACAACACCCTCAAATTCCAACCTATCCAAAAACATATCATCAGCGATAAACAATTTCGCGTCTCCGCTTACCAGTTGAGTTTGCAATCTTTGCAACATTATCATATTGTCGGGGTTAGGCTGGTTAAGATCAAACGAAATCGGCATAATAGACACACGCAAGCGACCGTCATTATTCGCGTCTTCAATGTGCAAAGCGAAATGTTCTTCCAACGCCGCAATATGATCGCGCGGCGCAGGTTGACGAGTCAAATACAAAATTGTCAAGTCAGGATGCACCCGCGTAACAACTCCGTAAATAAAAGTGCTCGCCGCAATCACAACAAACAGCGTGACAATAACATGCCACTTATAATAATACCATAAATGTCCGATTTTTTCGGGCTTTGTAAGCTTTTTATACGCCTCTCGCGCGGCGACCTTGTCTTTTTGAATGTATGCCATTGCGATTCACTCCCAACTCTTAATTTGCGTGAAATTACGTGAGATTTTGTCGCGGTAGATTGCACCCAATCGTTCTACAGCAAAAAACGCCTTGAACTCTTGGGCAATCCTCAAGGACGAATCGTTCGCCAAATCAAGATTTAGACGATTCTGCCAAACAAGAGGCGAAAAAGAACGGCAAAAATCGCCGTTGAAACGCCATTTAGGAATGTTTTGTTTCACAAAACTTTTAATGGTGTCTTGTTTCCGCAGGCGTACATAAAGTACGTTGAGGATTTTTCGTCCTCGCAGTTTCGGCGAAAGATTGCGTGATTTGACGTAAATTAAACCGGCTTCATCGTTGGAAACAGCAGTACGTCCCTAATCGACGCGCTATCGGTCAGCAGCATAATAAGCCGGTCAATTCCGATTCCAAGCCCACCTGTCGGCGGCATTCCATATTCCAAAGACAGCACAAAATCATCGTCCGGCAAGTTCGCTTCCTCGTCGCCCGCGGCATGCTTTGCCGCTTGTTCCATAAAGCGTTCACGCTGATCAATCGGATCATTTAACTCGGAAAACGCATTCCCAAACTCGCGGCGAGTGATAAACACTTCGAAACGCTCGGTAAAGTCAGGATTATCGGCGCACCGCTTCGCAAGCGGAGAAACTTCCACCGGATAATGCGTGATAAACGTCGGCTGAACAAGCTTATCCTCAACTCGCTCCTCAAATACAAGGTTGATAATTTCACCGCATGATAGAGGCTTATCAATCTTCACTCCAACAGATTCGGCGATTTTTTTCGCCTCATCCGCGTCCTTAACAGCAGACATATCAACGTTCGCATACTTTTTGATGCTATCCAACATCGTCATGCGCTCCCAGCCGGGCGCGAGATTGATTTCCTCGCCTTGATAAGTAATCGAAGTCGTACCCAATACCTCTTGCGCAACGGTTGAAATCAGCTGCTCGGTAAGGTTCATCATGCCCTCGTAATCGGTGTACGCCTCGTAAATTTCGATGGTTGTAAATTCGGGATTATGCCGCGGGCTCATACCCTCGTTGCGGAATAGTCGTCCCATTTCGTAAACCTTTTCAAATCCGCCGACAATCAGGCGCTTTAAATACAATTCCGGCGCGATTCGCAGGAACATTTCCAAATCCAACGTATTGTGGTGCGTCACAAACGGTTTCGCCGACGCGCCGCCCGCAATCGTGTTAAGTATTGGCGTTTCAACTTCCATATACCCACGCGCGTCAAGATAGTTCCGAATCGCGCTTATAATCTTACTTCTCGTCGCGAAAGTGCGCCGAACATCGGGATTGACAATCAAATCGACATATCGCTGGCGATAACGCAGGTCGGTGTCCTTCAATCCGTGATATTTCTCGGGCAATGGTTGAAGCGACTTGGAAAGCAGCGTAAATTCTGACACTTTAATCGAAACTTCCCCTTTTTGCGTACGGAAAACTTCGCCCGAAACGCCGATAATATCGCCTATATCGACCTTTCGGAATTTAGCGTAACTCTCGCCAAGCTTGTCCTCCCGAACGTAAAGCTGAATCCGTCCGCTCTCGTCCTGCAAATCGCAGAACGACGCCTTGCCCATTCCGCGTTTGGACATCAAACGCCCCGCAAGGGACACGTTCATACCTTCCATCGCGTCAAAATTGTCGGTAATATCCGCCGCGTGATGAGAAATGTTGTATTTCGTAATTTCATACGGGCACTCGCCCGCGTCAATAAGTTCCTGCAATTTTTCGCGCCGAACCTGTAATATTTCGCTTAAACTAAGCTCTTGCTCACCCTGTTGATCATGATTTTTCGTTTGTTCGCTCATTTTTTGCTCCTATTTTGTTTCTATTTATGAATCTCAAGAACCTTAAATTTCACAATCCCGCCGGGCGTTGTGATTTTCGCCGTCTCACCAACCTTTTTGCCAAGCAAGCCGTGTCCCACCGGCGATTCGTCTGAAATTTTATGCGCCGCCGGCTCCGCCTCGGTGGAACCAACAATGAAATACTCAACTTCTTCCTTAAACTCGGTATCCAAAACTTTCACTTTCGCGCCAATGCTTACAACGTTCGCGTCAATGTCGTCTTCGTCAATCAATTTCGCGTTTTTAAGCATATTTTCAATCTGCACGATTCGAACTTCAACGTGTCCCTGCTCGTTTTTCGCCTCATCGTACTCCGAGTTCTCTGAAAGGTCGCCAAATGCCCGCGCTTGCTTAATCTTTTCTGCAACCTCTTTTCGTTTCTCGGTTTTTAAATATTCAAGTTCCGCTTCCAATTTTGAAAGCCCCTCAGCTGTCAGAATAATTTCTTTATTTGCTGTTGCCATAGTTACAACACCCTTTCCGTTATTTAACCCACGTATTATACACTATTTATCCCATAATGTCAACATATTTATCGCCCATTCTCCATTTGTCGATATGAACGCCGCCGGAATTTAATCCCAAACATGCCAAAACATCAAACATATCCGTATCATGCGGCACTTCGATACCCTCAACCACAAGTCCGTCAATCTTCTCGCCCGATTGCGAGGCGCTTACATAAAAATTATCGACATCGATAACAATATCTCCAAAATCCTCATCAAGCGCAGCAATGTCGCATATGTCCAGGAAAAATCCAAGCTGCTCTAACATTGAAGACGCATATCTCCTCGCCGCAAGAATATCCCCGGTTACAACGCGCATATATTTGCTTTGATAACACAATTTTTCAATCAAAGTTTGACTGATTCGGCTCAACTTTTGCTCTCTTATGCTAATTTTGACATTCGGCGGCTCAAACCCGTTCCTTTCGCAAAGCCATTTTACCATTCGCGGCACAAATTCGAAAAACATCAAACTTCCGTCATACACTCGAAAGTTTGCCATGTGAATATTCGGACTCAAAACCGTTTTCAACGTATCCGTCAAAACCGCGCGTTGAATTCCAAGTTCACGGAGCTTCCGTATCCCTTTTTCCATCGCCTTTTGAAGCTTATGCTCTTTCGCCGTGCGAATTTGCTTGATGGTATAAGGCAATTCCAACGTAACATGATTTTCGGCTTCAATGATAGTTGATCTCTTGAAAAACTTTTCTCTTTGGCACTGTTTAATTATGCCATATCTCACTATTGATTCATTGCCTCTCTTAATTCGTTTATCGCCGCCTGCAACTGCGTATCGTCCGCGTCCGCCATAAGCGACAGAGGAAGATGCCCCTCAGGAAGTTCAACAATAATGTCGGGTTCGATTCCCTCGCCCTCAATATCCGTTCCGTTTGGCGTAAAATATCGCGCGCCTGTGATGTTCAAATTCCCGCCGCCTCGAACGGGGAACGAAACTTGAATACTTCCTTTCCCGAAAGTTGTCTCGCCCACCGATATCGCTCGACCATGGTCACGCAACGCGCCGACCAAAATCTCGCTCGCGCTCGCGCTGCCCATGTTGGTAATAAAAACTATCGGAACATCGGTCAAATTCTCGCCGCGAGTTCGATATTCCCGCCTTGACATTCCGCGCCCCTCGCTGTAAACAACCAAAGTTCGGTCAGGCAAGAAAAATCCGGCGATATCAACCGCGACGTTCACAATTCCCCCACCGTTATTGCGTAAATCTATAATAATTCCGGACGGCGAAGTTTCCAATTCGTTAAATTTCTCAAGAAGTTCGCTTGTCGTCGTACTTGCGAATCTTGAAATCGCGAAATAAACGATATTATCGTCAAACATTCTTGAATCAACGGTGGTAAGCAACACGCGTGCCCGCGTAATCTCCAAATCCACAATCTCGTCGGTGTCCCATTTCCGAACGGTGACAACAACTTCGGTTCCCTCCGGACCTCTCATCATACTTGACGCAACATGCGAATCAAAAACTTCCTCGCCATCCACTTTTACAATTACATCTCCCGACGCAATTCCCGCACGCTCCGCCGGAGTATTGGGAATAGGCGCGAGAACCACAACATATCCGTATTCGCTTTCCGCGATATAAAGTCCGATTCCGTAGAACTCGCCTGTTATCATGGTCATAAACGCGGCGGAATCCTCTCGGTCGATATATCTTGTAAACGGATCGCCCACCGACTCGGCAACGCCGCGCATAGCGCCCTCAAATAGTTGATCCGGCGTCACTTCGCCGTGATAAATTCTGCTAATCCGATTTGTCGCCCGCCAAAACGAGAAAAAGTTACCATATTCGAAAAATCCGAAAGGATTCATCGCTCCAACGGTAACAAATACAGTCATGGCAATTATCAACACCACAGATATTATTTTAATAGTCATCCTTGCTCCAAACGACATTCTTCTCTTCTCCATAAATTCTCCTTTAAAGTTGAAGGAGTGCGAATTTGACACACTCCTTCATAAGTATATTGCAATTTATTAAAAATAATTCATAAGAACCTGTGTTACCGCCCCAAATAAGGCATAGGATTAACAGGTCGTCCGTTTCGCAGAACTTCAAAGTGCAAATGCGGCCCCGTGCTGTTTCCGGTGCTTCCGACCCGCGCGATTACCTGTCCTCGTTCAACTTGCTGACCGACGCTTACTAAGTTCGCGCTGTTATGCGCGTAAAGCGTCGCATATCCGCCGCCGTGGTCGATAATTACGCAATTCCCATATCCGCCGTTCCACCCCGAGAATATAACAACGCCGCCGTTCGCCGCAAGAATATTCGTACCTGACGGCGCGGGAATGTCAATTCCTGAATGGAATCTGCGGTCTCTCGTTATCGGATGAATTCGATATCCGAACTGTGAACCCGCTCCCGAACCGATATTGTGCCCCGGAACGGGCCACAAAAACGTTCCGCCGTGAAACGTCGAACCGTCTCCGCTCGCGCTTAATCGCGCTTGAATTTGGCGAATCAACGCTTCTTCTTCTCGACGCGCGGCGTCAAGAACTCGCCTCATTGCCGCTTCGTCCGCGTCCAAAGCGCGCATAAACTCCTGTTGCTCTGTTTGCAAACGTCTTTGTTCGGTAAGCTCGGCTTCTTCTCTTCTTAAAACTTCCTGCTTCGCAATTTGTGCCGCTTCAATTTCTAATCTGGCTTCGTATATCTGCTCTTGAAGCGCGCGCATACTTTCCAAAATATAATTATCATATTCCGCAATTGCTCTTATTGTAGTGATTCTTCGGTTCAAATCCGAAAAGCTATCCGCTCTTAGGAACGCTTGCAAATATGTAATCGGACCACTTTCAACCATAAGGCGCAACCGTTCGTCAAAATCTTCCTCATGCTCGTCCGCTCTCGCTGTCGCTTCTTCAAGTTCGGCGGTCCGCCGAGCAAGTTCCTGCTCTATTGTCGCAAGTTCTCGTCTTGTCGCCGAAACTCGCTCGTTAATTTCGTTCACCGCATTATTAATTCGATTCACTTCGGGCAACGACGCGTTTCGCATATCTCTTATTGCGTTGATTCCCTGCTGTGCATCCTGCTGACGATCTCTAAGTGCGTCAAATTGTTGTTGCTCACCTTCGGTCGGGTTGGCGTTAACTACTGTCACAATCGCCGGGATAAGAATCGCCAACGCCATAATCACCGCAACAACTATCGCAAGCGTCGATTTTGATTTTTTCGATAACTTCATTTATATCTCTCCCTTTACACTATCAAGTGTTTCCTAATTGATAGAGTGCTTCCGATAATTCCGATTCCGCCGCCAAGCAGCAAAAGCCATAAAATCAAATTCTTATAAATATCTCCAACGCTTACCATATCAATCATGCCAAGCCAGCCGTCAATCCGCGAAACGATCGCGCCGTATCCCCAAAGTATAAGTCCGGTAGCAATCAGCGCGCCGACACATCCGATTATGATTCCTTCAACGATAAACGGCCAACGTATAAACCAATTCGTCGCGCCGACATATTTCATAATGTTAATTTCCCGACGCCGCGAAAACATGCCGAGCTTAATTGTGTTGGAAATAATAAATATTGACACAAGCGCCAAGATCAGCACAAGCCAAAAACTTATCATTCTTAAAATTCCGGCAAAGCCAACAAGCGCTTGTATATCGTCCGCATCATTGTTAACGTTGAAAACATAGTCAATTCGGCTTATTTGAGTCTCAATTCGGCTTGCGTCATTCGGATCGGCTAAAAAAATCCTGAATCCTTCACGAAACGGGTTGGAATTCTCAAATCGCTGCAATATAACAGGGTCGTCCGCCCACATTTCTTGGGCGATGATAAGTTGCTCCGCCGCAGTATATGGTATAACCTCTCGAACGCCGTCAATTTGTTCAATTTGCCGCCCGATATTCTGTATAACGGCTTGCTCCGCTCCGCGGTCGATAAAAGCTTGTATTTCAATCCCATCAATCGCCTGTTCGCTTATATAGTTTAAGTTTATGCCAAATAATATAAAAATGCCGAAAATGGCAATGCTGGCAGTAACGATTGATATAGACGCAAAGCTCATCATTCGGTTTGAAGCCAGCCCCGAAAACCCTTGCCCTATAAAATATTTAAGATTTCGCATTTTCATGGTTGTGACCATTAGTCTTTCCGGCTCGCAGATTTTTTGAAACTTGACCAATACGCTTATCGCGAGCCGGATAAGACATATAAATGGTCATGCGCATCGCCGTTTGCGTGATTTCACGCAAAATTTCGGCGGTGCCATTAATCCACCGGAGGTTGATAAGTTTGAGTGTCTTTTTCAAACTTATACAGCTCCTTGCTTATGGAGTTTAGCTTGCTATCCAAAGCGTTTATCTCATCATCCAAAGAATAAAGCTCGTTAAAGGCGTCCGACACGCCCAAATCGGGTATTACCAATTCCGAACTGCCGGCAACAGGATCTTTCTCATCTCCAAAGCTCTCATTTTCATAAGCGCCCTTTTGTTCGTCCCGAACCAGCTTGCCACCGTCAATTTCAAGTACCCGCTTTTGCATGGTGTCCACCAAATCTTTCGCGTGCGTAACCACCACCACGGTAGTTCCGCGGTTGTTAAACGCCTCCAAAAGCTTCATGATTTCCATTGCAGTCGCAGGGTCAAGATCGCCCGTCGGCTCGTCCGCCAGAATGATGGGCGGCTTGTTGACCATGGCGCGGGCAAGGGAAACTCTCTGCTGCTCGCCCCCCGATAGTTGGTGCGGCTTCATTTTCGCTTTATCGGTAAGCCCAACCATGCTTAAAACGTTGGGCACATTCCTGCGAATCTCACGAATCGGCGCGCCGACAACTTCAAGTGCGAACGCGACATTTTCGTATACCGTTTTGTTCGGCAAAAGCCGGAAATCCTGAAAAACCGTGCCGACGCTGCGGCGCAGATACGGTATGCGATGCTTTTTAAGGCGCGAAACATCAAAACCGTTTACTCTAATCCTGCCTGCTGTGGAGTTCTCCTCCCGAAGCATAAGCTTGGTAACGGTGGTCTTCCCCGCTCCCGACGGCCCGATAAGAAACACAAATTCGCCCTTGTCGATAGTGAAAGATACATCGTCAAGCGCGCAAACACTGTGTTTGTCATTATTCTTATAAATTTTAGTAACGTTTTCAAAAGTTATCATGTTAAACTCCTATTTTAGGGGTTGCGTGAATTTCTTTTGCGCCCGACCCGGCGCGGGCTTTTTGCGGGTCCGTCCCGAGGGCGTATGTCTTGACAGACGGTCGACAAGGGCTCTGCCCTTGCCAATCCCGGTCGCCTATGGTCACAAACGCCGTCGCAACAAACTCCACTTACTTGTTTTCGAGCAAAAAGCGCTCGAAAAGCTCGTATGTTCCGTTGTTGCTCCTTTTTCCCAAAAAGTGTCGAGCAATGGCTCTTACTTTTCGGGAGCCCTGCGATTTGTGCCAAAGACGGCGACAGAAAAGCTGGGTTAGCTAGCCGCGTTCGCGGTAAATGAGACTTAGCTTGTGTATTTTACAAGCTGTAGTCGAATTATCCAGTGAGCGTAAGCGAGTCGGGAAAGACTAGCGAGATAAGCCGCCGACTCTATCATCAGAGTTAGTATCCTCTTTGGGAGTTTAGATATTTATTCACCATTACTGCGACTTGAAATACGATCGCATCCTCAAACTCGCGCAAATCAAGACCGGTAAGCTTTTTAATCTTATCTAATCGATAGACCAACGTGTTTCTATGCACAAAAAGTTTGCGAGACGTTTCCGAAACATTGAGGTTGTTTTCAAAAAACTTTTGAATGGTAAACAAAGTTTCGTCGTCCAAAACGTCGATTGATTCTTTTTTGAAAATTTCGTTCAAGAATAGCTCGCAAAGCGTTGTCGGAAGCTGATAAATCAGCCGCCCGATTCCAAGTTGGCTATAGGAAAGAACATCTTTCTCGCTGCCGAAAACTTTGCCGACCTCAATCGCGATTCTCGCCTCACGATACGCTCGCGCCAAATCCTGTATGCTATCAACCGAGTTAGATATTCCGATATTCGTGTTTGTCATTCCCTCGGCGCCTACTGTGTCCACAATGCTTTGCGCGATTTTTTGAAAATCTTTATCTTCCGAGGTTTTTTTTAATTCTTTAACCAAAACAATCTCTCTATGATCGATATTTATAATGAAATCTTTGCTTTTATCCGGAAACATGTTTACTAAAATGTCAGCAACTCCGCTGTCCGGAATTTCTTTAAACTTAACCAAATACACCACGCGCCGAACATCGAGAGGCAAATGAAGCTCGCGCGCCCGAAACACAACATCGCCCGGCAAAATATTGTCCATAATTATATTTTTAACAAAGCTGTTTTTGTCATATTTATCGTCATAATGCTGCTGCATATTCGCAAAGCAGGTGGAAAGCAAGGCGCAATAACCGCTCGCGGCATCGTCCGCGCCTTCGCAGAACGCATAATAATCCGACGATGTTTTTGATTCTATAACCTTGTAAGCATAATCACCAACCATTCCGCTCGATTCGCCAATTTCCGCAACTATGGCAAATTTCGCGGCTAACTCGTCCGGATCTTTTTCAACATTGCAAGCGACAATCTGTCCGTTTTCGTCAGCGATACCAAGCGTTCGCTCGATTTCTCCGCCGATCTGCTTAAGCATATTTTGAAATAATCTGTTCGGCATATAGCATTGCCACCTTCCTTTGAACGCGCAAATTTTAGCGAAAAATTTTTAAAAATTCAATATACATATCTAAAATCATATCACAAAAAAAACAAAAACACAACAAATTTAAGCTATTTGTTACATTTTTGTAATATTTTCAGGTTTCTTTTTAATGTGTCAACGCCGCGCCACGAAAACGCGTATTGTTCATATTCCTGCCGAAACTCATTATCATCCATATCCGCTATATCGCACAACGCAAGATTTACAACCCGATTCTCCATAAGTTCCCGCGGCACATTCGTTGTGAGATTCGCATTATGCGGACACGCCGATTGGCAAATATCACAACCCCAAACAGTGCCGGCAAGTTTTAGCAATTCCGCCTCGGACACAGTTAATTCACCCTTTTTCTGCGAAATCTCGGATAGGCAGAGAGATTTTTGATATTCCCCGCCGTTTAACGCGCCGCTCGGGCATGCTCTCACGCACTCGCCGCAGTTTTCACACTTGCCGCTATCCGGCTTGTCCGGTTCAATCTCCAAATCCGTCACAATCTGCCCGATTGTGAAATACGAACCGTACTCATCACAAATCAGCATATTATTCCGCCCATAAAATCCAAGCCCCGCAAGTTGCGCAGCTTTACGGTCGTTCCGCGCGGCATTGTCAACGAAGATTTTGCACGTCCGCGCGCCGTTATCCCTTAAAAATTCGCATATAACTTCCAATTTTTCGGCGTTAACTTTATGATAATCCCGGGCGCGCGCGTACATCGCGACATTCCCTTGCTCGTTTGCGACATAATACGGAAACAGCGCAACGACAACCGTCATATCGTTATCTTTCAGAGCTCCGATTTTTTCGATTCCCAACGCCGAAGCGACTTTGCGTAATTCATTCTTAATCAATCACTTCACCCACCAAATTTTCGCCGTCAAATCCTGTGATTTTCACTTTCTTAATCTTGCCCTCTAAATCGTCCGCCGATTTTACTAAAACGTCCATATAATTGGCGGTCAGTCCGCTCCAAACCGATTTTTTGCATGATTCAAACAAAACTTCCATGACTTCACCGACATATTTTGCGTAAAATTCTGATTTCATATGCAGCGCAAGCTCCAACATTTTCGAACTACGCCGCTCTTTTTCCACTTTCGAAATTTGCCCGTCCATATCCGCCGCCGCGGTTCCCGCGCGTTTGGAATACTTGAAAATGTGCATTTGCGAGAATCCGACTCGTTTGCAAAATTCGTAAGATTCCTCAAATTGCGCCGCGCTCTCGCCCGGAAATCCGACTATCAAATCAGTGGTAATCGCGGTGTTCGGAATATTCTTTCGAAGCAGTCGCACGGCTTGATAATACTGCTCCGTATCATATTTCCGATTCATCACCCGTAAAACCTCGTCGCTTCCGCTTTGAAGCGACAAATGAAATTGTGGACATAGTTTGTCCGCCAACGCCGCCCGCGCGGCGAAATCATCGTTTACAATCGTCGGCGAAAGCGAGCCTAACCGAATCCTCTCAATTCCGTCAATTTCATTTAATCTTTCGACTACGTCAATTAAACCGATGTCCTCCGGCAAATCCTTGCCATACGACGTAAGATTAATCCCTGTTATCACGACTTCCAAATATCCGCGCCGCGCAATCTCCATTGCCTCGGCAATAATGTTTTCAAGTTTGCGACTCCGCGCCCGCCCGCGCGCATACGGAATAATGCAGTAACTGCAAAAATGATCGCACCCATCCTGAATTTTTATAACCGCCCGAACGCGGGATTGTGTGTCAATTGCGCTAAGTTCCTCAAATTCGGTGGGCAATTCTCTCTTTTTGATTTTCGCACCTTCTATCAGTTCGACGATATTGCCGCGTTCAACGCCGGCGACAATGTCAACACCGTCAATCTCCGCAACTTCGTCCGCCTGCATTTGCGCCAAACATCCTGTAACCGCAACGATTGACGCGGGATTTTTTCGCTTACACCGCCGAATCGCGCTGCGCGACCTAGCAGCGCCGGAATTTGTAACGGTGCAACTGTTGATAATATAAATATCGGCAATGTCATCCTCTGTTATGTCGTAGCCTTTTTCGCTTAACAGATTCGCCATTGCCGCACTTTCATAAAAGTTGGTTTTGCATCCTAATGTGATAATTTTTACTGACTTAATATTAATCACTCCTGATTGGGTGTTGCGCCTGCGGGCGCGGGCATTTATTTGGGCTTCGAAGCCCGGCTTTGTTTGTCAAGGGTGTTGTCGAACACCCTTGACGAACCCCGAAAAACTTTTGACGGCAAAAGTTTTATCAAACTAGCGGCGGCGGTCAACCGCAGCAAATCACACTTCGTTAAAAAACAACTCGTGTTCTTTGGCGGTTTTCACAGGGGTGGCATTAGCCGAATTGAAAAACAAATTCGGATGCCACTCCCCAAACGCGCTATGGCGCTATTAAAAACGCGCCGCTTATAAAGAACTGCGAACATAATCCCATCAGTTAAATATCTACGGCGGCAAAAGCCGCATGCTCGATTGAAAGCTGCGTTATATCTCGGCATTTTTTCCGCGAATGCGGTTCGCTAACCCAGTTTTTTTGTCGCCAGCTTTGGTGCAAATCGCCGCTTTGGGAGTGGCTTCCGAATCCGTTTTTGGGATTCGGCTAATGCCACCCCTGTGAAAACCGTCCAAGAAAACGAGCCGTCTGTTGGCGAAGTTTGATTGGGTACGGTTGACCGCTG
>WRAG01000001.1 GCA_009780345.1 Oscillospiraceae bacterium | reverse complement strand
TTCGTTAAAAAACAACTCGTGTTCTTGGATGGTTTTGACAGGGGTGGCATTAGCCGGATTAAAAAACCAATCCGGATGCCACTCCCTAAAAGCGCGAGATGTCGTTTGGATAGGGGCGAGTTGTTTGAACTCACCGTCGCCGATTCGTTGCGCAGCGCAAGCGTTTTGCGACAACGCCGGGCGACCGGTTTTGATCAAACTTTTGGCGCGCAAAAGTTTGCTGGATTGTCAAGGACTGGTCCTTGACTCGCCGCGCGCGACCGCGCAATGCTACAGAGCCTCGCTCTGAATAATGGTTTTTAGGGCAACGCCCTAAAAGCCTGCCGCCGTGGCGGCAAAAACCTGCGCCCGTTGGGCGCGAAAAAGGAGTTTTTGTATGAACTACATCAAACTTATGATTTCCACAACCGGCGACAGGCTTGACGCTTTATGCGACAGGCTTTGTGGCGCGGATATTGCCGAATTTGAGGTTGTCGGCGCGGATTTTGGCGTTCCACTGAATGACGGGGAGCTTCCGCCGGATGAGGATTTCGCGTTGGGCGGAGCGGAACCTGCGGTTTGTGTTTACGTTGCGCAAAATGAGGCGGAGAAAATCGAGGAAATCAAGCAAATTGAATTCGGATTTGATGTAAACTTCACAACCGAAACCATTAACCACGAAGATTGGGCGAACAGTTGGAAGCAATATTTTAAGCCGATTTTCGTGGGCGAGAAGATTATTATTTGCCCCGAGTGGGAAGTTGCGCCGACGGATACGGGCAGAACCGTGTTTTACATCAATCCGGGGATGAGTTTCGGCACGGGTTCGCACGAGACGACGCGCTTGTGTATACAGCAGTTGGAGCGTTTTGTGACCGCTGATACGACTGTTCTCGATTTGGGCTGCGGAAGCGGGATTTTGTCGGTGATTGCGTGTTTGTTAGGCGCGAAATCCGCCGTTGCGGTTGATATTGACCCGCAATCCGCCGAGACCGCGCGGGAAAACGCCGATAAAAACGGAATTTCAAGCGAGCGGTATCAAGCGTTTGCGGGCGACGTTTTGAGCGATGGCTTTATCGATGGAAAATACGATATTGTCGTCGCGAATATCGTGGCGGATATTATTATAAAAATCGCGGGGAAAGCGAGAGATTTGATTGCCGAAAACGGCGTGTTTATCGCGGGCGGGATTATAATTGACAGGCTTGACGAGGTGAAATCCGCGCTTGAGGCGAGCGGGTTCACGATAAAAAGTGTCGAAATCGACGGCGAGTGGGCGGTTTTGGTTTGTGATTAGTAATTAAGGAGGGAAATTTATGAAAAGGTTCGTTTGCGTAATGTTGGTAATAGTTTTTATGACGGGCTTGATTTTGTCGGCGGCTGCGGGTTCGCCCGCAGGCGATTTTGAGTATCGAATTTTTGATGGAACGATTACGATTACAGGATATATCGGGTCAGGCGGCGCGGTTGATATTCCCGCGGAAATAAACGGATATCCGGTGACGAAGATTGAAGGATATGTTTTCAGGAGCGTTGCGGAAACTCTAACTTCATTAAATTTTCCCGCAAGTATTGCAAAAATTGACGCGGGCGCGATTCCCTATGGCATGAATTTGATGTCGCTGACAATTCATAATCCTCAAGCGGTTATATCCCTAAGAACTCGGCCGGTATATATTTGGGGGGGCAGGTCAGACGTGCCGAGTAGAAGTATCGAACATATACCTTTGCGTTTGCCGAGTGATACTGTAGTATTCGGTCATCCTGCGTCTACTTTAGAACGTTTTTTTCATCGGCGGTTTATGCCGATCAATCCTACTGTATATTCTACAGATATATTGGCATTTGTAAATGGACGTCCGATTCAGTCGTACAACATTATGGGACGGACTTTTATAGTTGCCGAAGATTTGTTCGAGGACGGTTTTGGGTTTACAGGCGAATGGAGCGAAGAAGAGCGTTTGCTTTCACTCATCCCAAACAGAGTATTTGCGGAAGAACATCAATCGATTGAACGCAACGCTCCTGACAAGGTTGTCGGCGAAGTTTTGTTTACCGATATACGAGTTAGGCTTGCCTATTATCATCATCCAATGTTGGGTCTCTGGTATTTTGATATACCCAGCTACAATATAGGCGGGCGCACATTGATTGCAATCGAAAGTTTGGGCTACCATCCGACTAACCACTTATCGCGGTATTCGATTAACGGCGCGAGATATACTTGGAATGAATACGACCGCACAATTCGCTTGTATTTTAAATGGTATGATGATGCAGGATATTTTAACAGGTCATTTAGCGCTTATATGGTATGACGAGGTGAGTTAATTTGCATAAATTTTTTGTAAAGCCGAATGATATTAATGGCGATAAAATTCATATATACGAGGATGCGGGGCATATAAGCCGCGTGCTTCGGCTAAAGCGCGGCGATCAAATTATCGTTTTCGACGGAATGGGCGGCGAGTATCGCTGCACTCTTGAAATGGTTGATAAATCCGAGTGTGTCGCCGGGATTGACGAGGTTTTGCAATGCACGAGCGAGCCGAACATTCGGACGGTTCTGTTTCAAGGGATTCCGAAGTCGGGGAAGATGGAGACGATTATTCAAAAATGTACCGAGCTTGGGATTTGTGAAATTTATCCGGTGATTACGAAATATACTGTGGTTAAGCTTGAGACCGCGAAAGACAAAGCGGCGAAAACAGCGCGATGGCAAAAGGTTGCCCTTGAGGCGGCGAAGCAGTGCGGACGCGGGATTGTGCCGGTTGTTCACTTGCCGATTGCGTTTGAAATTGCCGCCGCAAAGATGGGCGCGCTTGATTTAGCGATTATGCCGTATGAAATTTTAGGTGGAAAAAAGGATTTGCGGGATACTTTGTCGAATATTAGGAATTATGGAAATATTGGATTTTTAGTCGGTCCGGAAGGCGGATTTGACGAAAGCGAAGCGAAGCTTGCGGAGTTAAGCGGAATTAAGTTAATCGGGCTTGGAGAGCGGATTTTGCGCACCGAAACCGTCGGGCCGGCGGTGTTGGCGATAATTATGTATGAGAATAATGAACTTTAGTATAAATTAATAATATGGTAAAATGTTTCGGAAGCGGTTTGGGTTGCATCACGGAAAGGAGCCGCTTATGGAATACATAATAGTTATACTTATTATGCTATACCTGATTAGAACTCCGGACATAAAATAACACCGCCCTACGGTAAGGACGGCGCTTTCAACAAGATACACTTATTAGTGAGAGCGACCATCCGACTGACCGCTTCCGAAACATTATATCATATTGTTTTTAAATTGTCAATACTTTTTAAAATTTAAAATGGAGGGAATAAAAATGGCAAAAAATCTTGAAGAAATCAAAAACAAGCAAGAACGGAATCGTGAACGACAGGCGGCGAAAAATCGTTTGACAAACTGGTACATGATCAATATGACATGGGCGTTTGTCTCGGTTATTGTGTTGCAGTTTATCATTAACGGTTATCACACAATGGGGCTTTTGCTTCATATGAATTTGATTATGCGGATTGTCGCGGGCGTGTTCGCGCTTGGCGGCGGAGTTTTGGTTTATCTTTGGATTAAAGGCGGCAGAGCTAAGCCGCGATTCTTTAATTATGCAATATTTTCGTGGGCAATTGCGGCGGTTGCGCTTCTTATAAGCTTTTTCGCGCCGATAAGATTATTGTTTGTTCGTATGGGACTTCCTCACGTGTTTACGACTCAATTTCCTCGAAACATGATTTGGGGAATTATGATGGGGATTGGGTTATGGCTTATTATTGCGCTTGTGATTTACATTATTAAGATTCGAAAATTATAAATTTATCAAATATTTGCTCCTTTTTTGAAGTTTGAATAATTTTTCGGTTTTTTAAACATACTATAACTGAAAATTTATTTATTTTTTAAAAAGGAGCATTTAATATGGATAAGTTAGCTTTAATATTGGTTATTATAGGTGCGATAAACTGGGGAAGTATAGGGCTTTTCGGGGTTGATATAGTCGGCGCGATTTTCGGAGGGACGCACGGAATGTTAAGCCGTATTATTTTCACCATAGTCGGATTGGCGGGACTTTGGGCGATTACGTTGCTGTTTAGGGACAGAGTGCCGTCACATGCGAATCATAATCATAATAGAGATTAAAAATTCCAACAAAAAAGCAGTCGATGAATTCATCGACTGCTTTTTTGTTCGTAGATCTGATTTAAGGCACTAAAGTTAAAGCGTTGTGCTGAACAACTCTGTTTATTTGTAAGAAGTTGTTAAGCAACAACGATTGGTCCAAAACGTTAATCTGACCGTCATCGTTCAAATCTTGTTCTAAAGCTTGAGCATGAGTCTGGAACATCGAATTTACCAACAACGACCAGTCAAGTGTGTTGATTTCACCGTCATTTATCGCGTCCATGTTGCCGGCGAACAATAAAAATCTTGTTCCGGCTTCATTCGTATAATCTATATTGCCAATATCGTCCGGATTTCCGGAAATATTATACGCGGCAAGATCAAAAGTGATGTTTTGCACAATTACGCCGGTATGGTTTTGCTTATGAATTACCATGTAATAAGTTAGCGCTGAATCAACGCTGACAAACTCGAAGTAGCCATAATTTACAAATACAGAAGCTGTAGTTTGAGCCACAAATGTGCTATCAGCCGCGTTGTAAAGTCTTACCGTTGCTGTAGGCACTTGGTTATACAAACTCCATCCGTCATAAAGTACAAAGCCTGAAATTCTTCTGTAGATTCTGGTATCAATTCTTATCCAAGTGTCAACATCATTGCTGTAATTTCCATGCTGGTCTTCTTGAGAAATAGTGACTCTGTAGTCTTTGTTTCCTTCAAGATCAACATCAGGCGTGAAGCTCCATGTTCCGTCGGTCGCAACGTCGATTTCCCATTCGCCTACAAGCGTGTTGCCTCCGTTATAGATTCTGAGTGTAACCGTCGCGCCGGGCTCGCCTTCTCCGGTAATAGTCGGCCTTATTTCGTCAACAATCGCCGGATCACTTTCGGTTCCGACAAACTCGTCGTCGAATGTAGGATCAGCGATTGCGGATTTCAGCAAGAAACTGCCTTCATTTGACCAATCGCTAATCATACCAAGCCCATGTTCATGTCTTGCTCTTGCGGTAAATCTGAATGGCAAATATGGATTTGGAGTGATAATATCAATACCCGTCGTAAAGACCCACGTTCCGTTAGCGGCAACCGATGTGTTTCCGCTTATTATGACATCGTCATTTTCATCAAGAATTTCAACATATATGACTTCGCCCGGAAGTCCTGTTCCGTTAATCGGCTGCCTTATATTCCGTGATAGCGCGTTGTTTACCGGCGCCGTGATGACCGGATTCCATACCGCGACATAGGTTGCGGTTACGGTTCGAACTGTGTTTGCAACGTCGTTCGGTTGTATAATGTCGCCGGCGGCGTTTCGCCAACCTGCGAATACCAGTCCTGTGCGTTCCGGATTGCCCGGCATATTGTTTGGCGCAGGAGTTGTATACAACATTCCGTCTGTCGGCACGATACGCGTTACGTTTTCAGTTCCGCTCGGACGATTTGCCGGAACTCCGGGCTGATAATTTCCGCCGTTTAAGTTGAAGGTTATGACAGGATGCCATACGGCAATATATTCATAACCGCCATATGTGACGCGAGCTGTGGTTCCTACTTCTTCGGGTGTTTCAATAACCGACGGGTAAATCGGCGGTGTAACTCTTTGCCAGCCGACGAAATGGTAACCTGTACGCGACGGATTTCCGGGCATAGTTCCGAATGCGGTCAAAGTGCCGCCGTCAGGAGCCGCGCGTCTTAAAAGTTCAGTTCCAAACGGACGATTCGCGGGAATTCCGGGTTGATATGTTCCGCCGTTCAAGTTAAAGCGCACTTCGCGTCCCCATTGTGCCGTATAGGTAAGCGGGACGGTAACGTTTCGAGCCGCAATATCAGCCGCTTGCAAATTAGGCGTTCCTGCCGCTTGATTGTCATAGCGCCAACCGATAAATACAAAGCCCGAACGCTCAAGGTTAGGTATTTGAGGTATCCGATTTGAAGCGACAGCCGCGTTAAGCGCCGTTGGACGAATCAAAGGGTCTGTAGCCGCACGATCAGCCGGAACTCCTTCCGGATATGTGCCGCCTGCAAAATCAAACGTTACATTTAAGTAAAATACCGCCGTATATGTTCGGGGCATAACTTGCGAAGCGTTCAATACTTGCTCGCTCGTCATATGTGGCGCGTTGGCGGCTTGCCCGTTATATCGCCAGCCCATAAATGTGTGATTGGCAAGAGCAGGATTGGACGGCATATCGTTGTCTGCCAAACTCCAGCCTGTCGTGTCCGGATTCAAGCTTCCGCCGTATGGCGCGCGATGAATTCTGTTGCCTGTGGACGTACCGCTTGGCCATTCGCCGATTCCGGGGTTGAATGTAATGGGTACATTCCATTGCGCCCAGAATGTTTGCGCGTCTACGGGAGTCAATGCCGTCGTAACCACTATCCCCGGAGTTGTAAGTGTGCTTTCTTGCGTGTTCCAGTGTCTAAACTCCAAATTTCCGTTAGGAGTCGTAAATGTCGGAGTTGGTACTGTCGCTAATGATTCGCCTAATGGCGCTCCGAAGAATGGGATCTCGGTAATTGTGTTGTTGTTAGCAAATCGACCGCCGTTTGCGTCAAAAAACACGCCGCTTCCCCAAATAGCGTACAATCTTCTCGAGTTCATAATCTGAGAATAACGGCTATACGGAATGCCGCCCGCGTCAGGACGCGTATTCCAGCCTAGGAACGGAACGCTTACGCCGTTTCTGATCCAAACGGGATCGTCCGGCCAAGCATCGCCCAGCGCAGGACTTGGAACCGACGCGACGTAACGTATTTGATCTCCCGACGCGATAATATCGGCCGGCGCGCCGTTCGGATGGAATTCCAAGCCAAACGCAAATCGCGCGTATAGCGTTGTGTCGTGAGTTATAATACATTCTTCGGTAACCCGAGTGCCTGCCATTGGGTCTGCCGCTGTACCCGGCGTCGTGAACCAGCCAAGGAAAACACGACCATCTAACGCAAGTTGGGGCCAATTGGCAATCGTTGCCCATTGCGTGCTTAATGGCGTCTGAGCCGGCGGCAACACCGGAGGAGTCGGATTTCGCAGACCTTTGATGGTATTGGTCGCAAATGATCGATTACAAGTTACCTGCCGCATGATTTGGAGATTTGTATGACCCGAGGCAAATGTGTTGTGATTTCTGTTAAACGTAACTATCGGCGCCCATACAGCGTGAACCGTGGCAGTTGTAGGGGTGGCGCCGTGTTCAGCCATCCATACCGCATCGACTACTGTATTCATGCCGAATCTTTCGCCCAAGCCGCCCGGCTCGGTGCTAAACACACCTGCCTGTACGCCACCTTGGTGAACGGCGCCGTAAACATAAAGATTACCAAGACCTTCGCGCAGACCCGTGCAAACGTTAGGTCTGTAATAAAGAGGTAAATGCGCCGCGTTTCCGGCGGCAGCGACTCCTCTCATATTTCTCCAGGCTTGAGCCACTTCACTCAAACTATAACCTAATGGAACAACGCGAACATGATTTGCCGGCGTTATCGCGTTTCCGTTTGCCTGCGTTCCGCCGTGAAAATTAAGATTGATTGTAATTGCAGGCACCCAATACGCAAACACGTCAGTATTAGAATTAACAATGGTAGCGCCGTTAAATATCGTACCGCCACCGTTTGGCTCGGTCCAAAAGCCCATAAAAACATATCCGGTTCTTATCGGAACGTTCGGCATACCGCCTATGGGATGGTATACAGGCGACCCGTGCGCATTGCCGCTTGAGGCGCCGGGACCGACACTTGTTCCACCCGAAACACGTATGCTGGAACCTGACGGTATATCTCTCCACTGATATGGAGAGTTCACAGTTAGGGCATGACCGTGATTTGTATTTTGCTGAAAAGGAGTCAAGCCTACCCATTGACCGTCTTCAACGAAAAGCCGTACTCTTACCTCGCCGCCCGGAATCCATCTCGCCCAAACTTGCCTTGACGAATCTACCCAAGTAGAATTAGGGAAAAATTGCTCGCCGGGCGCGGCATCACCGGGGTCGGTCGGGTCAGGGTGGTCATGCGGGTTAACTTGCGCCGTCCACCATCCGTAAAATGTATAGCCCGCTCGCTCAGGAGTAGGAAAGAATGTTACCGGTTGGATATTATTCGGAGGAAGCGGCCATGTCACCCACGTTACTGAATCGTTTGCAACTATTCCGCCGCCGGTAGGAGTGCCGTCTGTATTCACGGTTTGAATATCGCGCATAAATGCGCTGGTACTTGGGTTAGCCGGATTATCCGGGTTCGCGAAACTTCCGCCGTTCGGTTCAAACGCAACTCTGTATACCCAGTTCGCGTATACATTTGCGCTTTCTGTTAAAAGGTGAGGCAGAGGCGGGCTTAATAAGCTTACAAAAACTGCTCCGGCCTGCGTGCCACCGCCGTGAGGAAGCCATCTCCAACTGTGCAATGTCGCGCTTGGGTGCGTTGCCCACGGGCTGGTTTGAGCACGGTCAATCGGGATACCGTTTTCTTGCGGAGTAGTAGGATCGGGCTCGCGATTAAGCCAAAACGGGCCGTAGTGTGAATCAGCAATGCTTATACCTTCTACACCGCTTCGAGTAGCGGTTTGACAGGGTTGCAACGCTCCGCCTGTCGGACTGCTTGCAATAAAAGTTAACGTATGAACGTCATTCATAATCCATCGTGCGTGAAGTGTAACCCCTGCTATGATTGGCGTGTTGCTAAAATATTGCAAAGCGCCGACGGGACTTATCACATTGGTCGGATATTCAAGAAAGTTGATTGGCATATTCCACCAACCGCCAAATGTAAAACCTTGTCTTTCAGGATCGCTCGGCCAAGTCATGCTTGTTGCTTGGTCGACGCTGTCCCCTGCCAAAACAACACGAGGCGAATAGTCATTCGAATCGCTCGGATTGTCATACATAGGCAGGATTACGCCATTGCCTAAAAACTCCACCGGCAAACCCCAAATGGCATAAACGCTCATGTTTTGTTCTACTATCGTTTCACCTGTAAACACCGTTGCCGCGCCGCCCGCCGGATTTGTGTTCCAGTGGAACAGCATGAATCCGTCACGAAGAACAGCTTGCGACGGCGGCATATTGGCGGCGCCAATGGTGCCGTCAAGCTGTGTTGTACGTATTGCGACAGACGGGTCTATCGGCAAGCCGCCGTTAGGCATAAACGTGACCGTAAACCCTGATAACGGTACAATTGTTTCAAATTCTCCGAATGTCTCTTGTTCTTCAAATGTTTCAACTTCCCCAAACGCCGCCATAGGAAGCGTTCCGAAAATTAGTATGAAAGTTAAAATCAGAGCTAGAATCTGTTTCATTTAACACACACCCTTCTTTTATGAAATATATTTTTTGAAAATACTCTACAATTTTATGCAGCATACACTATTCTTTGTTCTAGTAACAGAACTTTTCGAAAAGTGTAGATTATCAATTATGTTATTTAATAAAAATAGATTATTTTCGACGTTTTTCTCATAAGGCAACAATGCCCCAAAGTATTATACCACAGTTCATTGTGTCTGTCAATGACAAATGTTGATAAATTTGGTCAAATTTGTTAAAAAGCGGCAAAAACGGAAAATTTGTATAAAATAAATCTTGACAAACCTTGCCGATTATGCTACAATATTCGGACTTATGGAAAATTTTTAATCTATAAGCAATACACATGTGATATGACGGCGGTGGAAGTGCTTCCAGAGAGTGTTTTTAGGAAATCCCGCTTTCGGATGATTATCACAGAGGTATATTAACTAAATGGAGGTAGTAAAATGGGTGTAATTCAAATGAAGCAGTTGTTGGAGGCCGGTGTTCATTTCGGACATCAAACTCGTCGGTGGAATCCGAAAATGGCGGAGTATATCTTCACCGAACGTAACGGGATTTACATTATCGACCTGCAAAAAACAGCGCAAAAAATCGAGGAAGCGTATAAATTTATACGCGACGTTTCGGCGAACGGCGGAGAAGTTCTTTTCGTCGGAACCAAAAAGCAAGCGCAAGACGCAATTCGCGATGAGGCGCTTCGAGTTGGAATGTATTTCGTAAACGCAAGATGGTTGGGCGGAATGTTGACGAACTTTAAGACGATCAAACGTCGAATCGACCGTTTGGAGCAGCTTGGAAAAATGCAAGCCGACGGAACTATGGACTTGCTTCCGAAAAAAGAGGTAATTAAACTTAAACTTGAAGAAGAACGTTTGGAAAAATTCCTTGGCGGAATTAAAGATATGAAAAAACTTCCGGCGGCGTTATTTGTTGTTGATCCGCGGAAAGAGAAAAACGCGATTGCGGAAGCGAGAAAGCTTGGTATTCCGGTTGTTGCGATTGTTGATACAAACTGTGACCCGGACGAAGCTGATTACGTTATTCCGGGGAATGACGACGCGATTCGCGCGGTAAAATTGATTGTAAGCACTATGGGCAACGCGATTGTTGAAGGCAGACAAGGCGAGGAAATGACGCCTGCGGCTCCTGCCGCGCCTGCTGAAGCTCCGGACGCCGGGAAAGTGCTTGATGATATGTTAGAGGGGTAAAGGGCTTTGCCCTAAAACCCATTTTGCCGCTGAGGCGGCGAGCTTATGTTACTGATTCGGCAAAAAGCGCCGAGGAAACGGCATAAGGTAATGCCACGCGCTAAAGCGCGGACTGCCGTTACCGGACGGGCGATAAGGACTCTGCCCTTATCAATCCCGGTCGCCTGGCGGTCACAAACGCAAAAAACGCGATTTGTGCCGTAAGCGGCGACAGAAAAGCGGGGTTAGCGAACCGCATTCGCGGTAAATGAGACTTAGCTTGCGTATTTTGTAAGCTGTAGTCGAATTATCCAATGAGCGAAGCGAGTCGGGAAAGATTAGCGAGATATACCGCCGCTATCGTTCGAGAGCGACCCGCGCCTAAAAGCGCGAGATATTGTTTGGATAGGGGCAGTTGTTTGCACTCGCTTCCGCGCCATGTGCGCTCGGTTTTTGAGCGTGTGAGTCCGCAAGGCGCTTTTAGTCAAGTTTTTGGCGCGCAAAAACTTGCTGAATTGTTAAGGACTGGTCCTTAACAAAGTTAAAATAATATTAAAGAAAGAGAGTTGATCACTTATGTTTACGGCTCAAAATGTTAAAGAACTTAGAGAAATGACCGGTTGCGGTATGATGGATTGTAAGGCGGCATTGACCGAAACCGGCGGCGATATAGAAAAAGCGGTTGAATATCTGCGCGAAAAAGGAATGGCAAGCGCAGCGAAAAAAGCGGGCAGAATCGCGGCGGAAGGCATGGTTGAAGCCGCGGTGTTCGGCGATGTCGGCGTTGTGGTTGAAATTAACTCTGAAACCGATTTTGTTGCGAAAAATAAAGATTTCCAAGACTTTGTTCACAATGTTGCAAGCCATATTGCGAAAAATAATCCTGCTGACGTTGAAACGTTGAGCGCACAAAAGTTTGACGCGGATTCAAGCAAAACGGTTGCCGAAGCTTTGACCGAAAAAATCGCGGTTATCGGCGAGAATATGAATATTCGACGTTTCGCGCGGTATGAAGGCGTTTGTGAGGCATACGTTCATGGCGGCGGGAGAATTGGCGTTCTTGTAAATTTTGACGTTGATTCTGCGGCGGCGCAAAAAGATGAATTTAAAGCTTTCGCGAAAGATATTGCTATGCAAATTGCGGCGGCAATGCCTCAATACGTGCGTCAAGACGAAGTTCCGAGCGAGATTATCGAAAAAGAGAAAGAAATCTTGAAAGCGCAAGCGTTGAACGAAGGTAAGCCTGAGGCTATCGTTGATAAAATGGTAATCGGGCGGGTTCAAAAGTATTATAAGGAAATTTGCTTGCTTGATCAGCCGTATATCAAAAACCCTGACCTTTCGGTTACGCAGTACATGGCCGAAGTTGCGAAAGATTTGGGAACCGATATTTCAATCGTAAAATTCGCGCGATTTGAAAAAGGCGAAGGTCTTGAGAAGAAAGAAGATGATTTCGCGGCGGAAGTTGCGAAAATGAGTGGGAACTAACAAATATAATTTAAAAAACCGCCGAAAGGCGGTTTTTTTATATCAATATAACATCGACGCCTTGTTGTTTGGCGTAATTCACGGTATAATATGTTCCGCCGTAATGGCGGCAAAGGTAGGCGATACAGCAATCGCTTCCGTCTACCAGCGCGCGATTGCGCATTTGCATACAACCGTCGAAATAGTGTTCGAAAAGGTAGTCGACTTCGTCGGCTTTCTCTAAAATTTCCTTATAAACCTTCTTATCATGCGGATTCCAGTTCCGCGTCTGCCGTTTGCAAGGCAAAATTAGGTGCAACCGAATATTCGGATATTTTTCCTTTAACGCAATCACCGATTGCGCGCAAACAGTGTCGAATCCGAGCGCGCCGCCCGCTTTAAAGGTTGTGATGCCCGCGCGAATTAAATCCTCAATCGCGCGCGTGGCGAGCAGGCGAATTTCGTGCGTGCTTTTATTGTAAAATTGTCGATGTCCCGTAAAACAGCAGGTGTTGTGAGTTTCCATATTTATAACCTCGAATGTAATTTTTTCTTCCTCTTAAATATACACTTTATTTGCGAAAATGTCAAATTTTTCAACCACATATTTTTTCCTATAGCCGAATAAGTTGAAATCGATCCTAAAATTTGCAATGTCACACTCTTCGTTCATTCGACATATTGTGACATGAGGTGTCTGAATGAAAAGTAAATTTTTTATCTCTCAAACATTGGGAATAATATGGCTTATTATTTCAATTTGGTTTGCCTTTTCCTGGGCAACATACGTTAGTCACTTCTTGCCGATAGTATATGTATGGTGGGTGATTATAGGAATCGCGCTTCAACCCGGATTTCTTATGAGCGTGATGTTTTTTTCCAACCTGCTGAACTGGAAGCTTGAAGAATATCCCGATACTCGCGAGGACACGACCATTATTATGTGCGCTCATAATGAGGAAGACGTTATAGCGGAGACGATTAGTAGCATTTGCGCCCAGAATTACGTCGGGCATATTCGGCTGCTTGTAGTTGACAACGGCTCTACCGACGCGACAAAAGATCGGATTATCGAAAGCTATGCCGACGCGACGACGAAATGCACCGTGGAATACGTCTATTGCGGCGCGCTTGGAAAGGGAAACGCGCTTAACTGCGGTTTGGCGATGGTTCATACCGAATATTTTATCACGGTTGACGCCGACACATTTTTGGAGGAAAACGCCGTGCAACGCATTATGAATCACATCGTTTTCCACGAAAGCGCGTGCGTTGCGGGGAACTTGTTCGTGAAAAACGGGAAATCGTCATTCGCCGCCGGAATGCAGATTTACGATTATCTGCTTAGCATTGCGGCGATTAAGCGGTTTCAAGGCAGTTATTCGGCAACACTGGTCGCGCAGGGGGCGTTTAGCGCATACAAAACGCGGGATATTCGAAACGTCGGCGGTTGGGAGAACTGCCTCGGCGAGGATATCGTTCTTACTTATCAATTGCTTCAAAAAAATTTGGTGTCTGCTTACGAGCCGGCGGCGGTGGGATATACCGTTGTTCCGCAGACGTTGGGCGACTTGTATAATCAACGCAAACGGTGGGCGACAGGGATGTTGGACGGTTTTTCGTATGTTACGCCATGGCGGCAGGGTAACGGATACTCCCGCTATTTTACATTTGTGAACATGTCTGTTATAAACCTTGATTTGGCAGCTTTGTTCGGCTTTATTCCAAGCGTTTTGTTCGCTTTGCGCGGATATTATCTTTTTGTCGGGCTTATGACTTTGTTCGCCATGAGCGTTTCGGCGATTTTATATTTAAGTATGTATATCTATCAAAAGCGGCTTGGAATTCCGTTTAAAAACAGCTTTCTCGGCTTTGTCGGGTTCCTGTTTTTGTTTCAACCGATACAAAGTACCGCCGCGTTGCACGGATATATGAATAAATTAACTAAAAGGAGGATGATGTGGAAATGAAACGTAAAAATTGGATTTTTATCATTTGTATAAGTGCACTTATTTTGCTGATTGTCGGTTTTTCGTTGATGTGCATGGAAGGACGGCGAGATCGTGAGCCTATTGTTGTGGAGCCGGGTGCGGAAAAGCTTGTTGCGCTTACATTCGACGACGGGCCGCACCCGCTTTATACATTGCGAGTGTTGGACGTTCTCTACGAACACCAGGCGCCGTCAACATTCTTTATCAGCGGCAAAAATATATTAAATAACCGAGGATTAATTGAACAAATGGTGTCAGACGGTCATGAATTGGGAAATCACACTTACCATCATTATGATCTTACCACTTTAACCAAGGATGAAATAAGATTGGAGATACAGCGAACGCAAGAGGCGTTAGAGCAGGTTTTGCCCGATTATAGTATGCTATATATGCGTCCGCCGTTCGGGAGATACAACCATCAGGTTCTGATGGCATCGCATCTGCCGATGATATTGTGGGATATTGACAGTTACGACTGGGCGATAAGTGATGTCGACATTATTTTCTCTGTTATTATGGATAACGTTCAAGATGGCAGTATCATTGTGTTTCATGATGATAACATAGCGACGGTGAAAGCTCTCGAACGCATTTTGCCCGAGCTTAGGCAGAGGGGATTTCAGCCGGTAACCCTTACACAACTGTTCGAAAGTGAAAATTGATTGGATGATGTGATTTTGGCAGCAAAAAGCCTTGAAACATAAATGTTTCAAGGCTTTTTCTGCAAATTAATTATCCACCTATTGAAATGCCCGGCGGCGGGAATTCGCCCCATTGCGCCACTCTTGGCGGAGTTTCAACTTGCGGCGGCAAGCCCGGCGGCGGTGGGGATTCCATTCTCTGAGACGCACCCAGCGGCGGAATTTCGATAATATTAATCGAATCGCCGTGGTCGGTACGCGCGGTGCGCGCTACTAAGTCAACCGGCAAAAGGCCGCCCTCGCCCTCAAACACTCGAACACCGCGTATGATTTGCGGAACGTATCCGGGATGCGTAATCAAGATTTGATACGAGCTGTAAGCCAGAGCGGATGTATAGGGGCTTTGAGATAGTTTTCTGCTTGGCGCGAACAACGAAACCATCGTCGTCATCCCGTCTGTGTCGGTAGTAAGTGTGTACACTATGTGCCCTAGCGCGTCGCTGACCTTTACTGTCGCGTCGAAAACGGGCAATGTGCCATCGGCTGTAGAAACTTTCATTTGAAGTGTGCCAGTAGGCATAGTTTAGCAACCTCCCTTATTGATGTTATATTCTTTATATACTATGTAGGCTTTGGGAATATGGTTCTAACAAAAATAGTGAGTCGAGATTTAATATTCGGGTATGAATAATGTAGAATGTCCGGTCAAGGAATAAAGTTCAAATTTCAAGATGAAACGGGATGAAAATAAAACCCGCTAATCGTAAAGATTAGCGGGTTTTTCATTGGTGGACGAAGTTATATTAAATACAAACACCTTGATTAGCAGTCGTGGATTTGGTATTATTGTGAATTTGTTATAGCTTGCAGCTCCGATATAACCTTATCACAATTTTTATCATACGTCAACAAAATTTATCTCTCAACTGTAATTTTCATTTTGACCGTAGAGGGTTTTCAATATTTGTATTCCCTCAGTAATTGCCGTTGCTGTGTCCGTTCCAAGCTGTTCATAAAATTTCGGATATACCATACACTCATAAGCTAACGTTATTTTGCTTAAATTATTTGGTGTTATGCCAAGTTGAAAACTTTTAACAATGCGAAGAGCCTTTTTATAATCACCATTTATAACCAACCCACGAACTGCATTAGTCTTACTAATAATCGCAATCACCCCTTGCAAATAAAAAATATCTGTGTACTATTTTTCAATAATACGCAGATATTTATATACAGTCGGATAGCTAATATCGCAAATCCTTGACAACTCTCGTTTATTCAATTCACCAGTTTTATACTTCGGATAATGCTTGTAAAATGATTGCGGCACATCATCGGCGGTTATCGGCTTTCTGCCAATCTGTTTACCCTTTTCCTTTGCGTTAGCCATTCCGCTTTTGACCCGCTCCGAAATCATATTCCGCTCTAATTCAGCAAATACCCCCGATATTTGCAAGAAAGCATTTGTCATAGGATCAATATCACCATTGGTACAATCTATCACAATACTGTTTTTAACTACAAGTTTTAACTGCTTGCCCTTAATGACTTGAATTATGTCGCATAGTTGTTTTGTGGAACGAGTAAGACGAGATATTTCGGTTGTTACTATCGTGTCGCCGTTTTTTGCGATATCTAACAGTTTTAACAATTCGAGTCTATTAACTTTTGCGCCGCTTGCATATTCAAAATAAATCGTTTTATCCGTCGCTCCCATTTCTTTCAACTCTCGCTTTTGTCGTTCAATATCCTGTTTTGCTTCGTCAGTCGAACACCTTGCGTAACCATAAATCATATAAAAACACCTCTTCCATATATTGTAATTTAATTATACATTATAAACGAAAAGGTGTCAAGCTATTTGTTTTATATTTCCAACTTATTTTATTGGATTTTCTGTTGACTAATCATATAGATTTTGAGGGATATAGATATAAACGAAATGTAATGTTATATTTTACATGTAAAAATTACGAACAAAAAGCAGATTGCTCGACGTAAGTGACCCACCTTGAAAAAATGTTGCTATCAAATTTTTCATATTACATGACTTCTTTTTAATACTGCACATGTATAAGATCGTCACCACTAATTGTTATTCTGTCACCGTCCATATATTCAATCCTTATTTCTGTTAAAATGGCGCTTCTTCCAGAATTATTCCACCAAGCATTTCGCCAATGATACCCACGCGGGTTTCCTTGCCCTCTATTGAATGGACCCGTTGCTCGCCCTCTAAAATTAGTGGTTCTTCCTATATCACAATTAACTCTATGACCAACCGCATTATACAATACTGCCGTAAAATCAAAATATGCAATAGGTCTATCCGACATATTTGTCCAATCAACCCATAAATCCACACCACCCGCTGAATTTGGGCGGCTAACACGAACATCTGTAACCCTTACAATACCTCTTAACCTTTCGGCTCTTGCCCTTTGGGCGTCTTCTGCCGCTTCCGCCTCTCTTTCCTCTCTTGCAATGCGTTCCGATTCTTCTCGTTCCTCTCTTCTTTCGCTAACAATGTCAACTATTTGTCGTGCTTCTTTATATTCCTCGCTATCTGGAAATCTGGTATTTATTTCTGAATAAACCCGAAAAACGCCGAAATCATCTCCTGCATTATAAGCGTGCCTAACTAAATTTATTAAATATTCCGCATTTCTTACATCTTCATGTTCGTTGCGTGAATTTGTACACCCGACCAATCCAACGCATAACACAATCATAATAATTATTGCTATAATTTTTTTCATATTTGGACTCCACCTCTTATCAAATTTATGACATTCTTCCGTTGTTCACCCGTAGCACTTAGATGCTAACTTTGAGCTTTTTTCGAGCTTCACCCGGGCTTCCTTTGGCAAACTTTCCGTAGTTCGCCCGTAGCTACTTTTCCAAAATTTTAGATTGTTCCGGCGTTCGCTCGGTGTTCGTTTGCTATATTCCGGAGTTCAGCCGGAGTTCGTAAATTCTTTATTTGAGCTTTTCACGAGCCTCCTCTGTGCTAAAACCATTTTCAACCTTGGGCTCTTGCTTATTTTTAATATCCCCTAATAACTGTATAATTTTAGCAAATCCGAGTAATAAGCACGAAATAAGAATAGCTGGCATTCCACCTAATAAAAAAATAGAAATATCTTCAAGGTCGACCGCTAATTCAATACTTGTCCCCAATGCGAATATCATTGATAATATTGCTACAACTGTCAAGAATACCTCTGTTTTACTGCTTTTTCTTTTATCTTTTTTCATACCAAACACTCCTCATAAATTAAATTTAACACATTCATTATAGTAAAAATGTTTACTAATGTCAATAGTAAATTTGTTTACTATGCTAAACTTACCCTATCTAACACATGGGGAGGGATAATGCGTGGAATACTATATCCAATACTTGCGAGATTTGCGTGAAGATAACGACAAGACTCAAAAACAAATTGCGGAAATTTTAGGCATTTCTCAAACTATGTATGCCCGATATGAACGTGGAGCCAATGAAATGCCGATGAGACATTTTATTCGCCTTTGTAAATACTACAACATATCCGCCGATGTTGCATTAGGATTTGTTCCACAACGAAGAAGATAAATTTCTATTTATTTGTCAAATAACCTATAAACGCCATATTTACTACTACACCACTGTTTTACTTCAAATATAGTGCCTTTCAATGTTTGGGTATTGGTGCAAGTATAACCACTAAATAATGGCGGAAATTTTACTAATTACGCCGTCTTTTCAAATCCAGCCGTTTCCTTTTCTGTTCCTTGTCGTACTAAATGATACCAAACCACTTGAACTAAACCACTTTTTACCTCGTCTACCTACTCCCCCCACACCCCTGTTTACCTGTATATGGTATATAGTCCATAGTCTATGTTAATAGCGATACATTTTTGGCAATCCGTAAAATTTGTAATGTTTACAATGGGTTTTGAAGTGTTTTGCGAAGTGAATTTCTTAGTTGCTACCCTGTAACCCATTGCCTAAAATTACGAATATCAAATTTATTTTCGTCGGTCGCATTTGAGTATTGTTGCAAGCGTGAACATTGTTTTAGAGCATAGGGAATAAAACTAACACCACAATCGTCGAAACCTTCCAAACCTTTTATCTGCATAGTTTTAGCTGGGATTGCTCGTGTTTCAACCCCATTTTTTATATTTGCCAGTTTAGCCTTACGATTTATTCGTCGTGCAACATCCTGTGAAAGCTTCAACGAGTTTTTACCTTTAACTATGACATGTAGATGATAAGGTATTATTTTTTCAAGGTTTTGACCGTCACGATTTGAAAGTCCAACTATAAAAGTATATTCTTCGTCACTCCTATTAACATAATATTTTAACATCATATACACTCGCTGTAATGCTTTCTTTGCGATTTTTCTATCATCAGTACATAAACTGACTATTAAACTTGTTATTTCACCGCCTTTATGACAAGATTTTAAATAATCCTCAATTAGTTTAAATGTTACTCTTGGCATTGCTTATATCCTCACTTTAAATATTTGCATTTTGACGACTTTTTCGCTACTTGCCTACACTAAACTCTTACTCAACCGAATTTTCAGTTGATTTATTTTGCTCCATTTCGTAATATGAAGCCATTTCCTCGACACGCTGTTCTTCAATCATATCTCGTAAAGCTGTAACCAATTCAAAGCACAACTCGCCTATTTTTTGAGCACTATTCATAATTTATCCCTCCCCTCTTTCCTAACATGTTCGCTTGCGAAAAAGCCGTCATTTATGCAATTTTATATATAAAGTCATTAGAAATTAACTAGCGACTGTTATATCATTTTGAGTTCCGTCATTACCTATATCTTCAATTTCTTCGGGGTGTTCGCTTATGTAGTCAATGACATCGTAATATATTGCCCTTGCGAAAGCGTCGGTTAGGCTTTTGTTTTTATGTAAATTTTCAAATGCTTTATGTGCCAACCTAGCTACCCCTTTCAATTTGAGATAGCTTCATCATACTACACAAAAAGCCGCTATACCGTATGCACATTAAAAAAATATTATAGTTGACAAAATGATTTTTATAAATTATAATGTTTTCGAGGTGATTGTTATGGGAAACGAAAAAAAGGATAATAAACGCTTATTTAGCAAAGAACTTTTTTCAGACAGAATGGAAGATTTGAGGAGACCAAATGGGAAAACATTATATACATTAGCCGAATTAAGCAAGGCTATTTTTGAAAAAACAAAGGTTTCTATTTCCGCTACACAATTAGGCAAATATGAAAATGCAGATAAGAAAGAAGCTCCAAACATAAATAATTTGCTTGCTATTGCTGAATTTTATGGAGTATCATTAGATTATTTATTAGGATTTTCAAAAGCAACAACTTTAATCCCAGAGGACAAAGGCATTTCTGTTTCGATTGGACTTTCCGATGACGCTATAAAGCAATTAAGGAACGTATACAATAGACGTTTAAGGGACTTATTATATCCCTCAGCTCCATATTATGATATTGATTTTTTTAACTATATGTTGTCAAATCAAAATTTTATGTTGAACTTTTCAAAAAGGTTATTAAGTTATTTTAACGAAAAAATGAAAGTTGATAAGGAGGGAATCCCCTTTGAAATCGCTGTTTCTGATATAGATAGTGCAAAATATTTATTTACAAAAACTACGGAACAGCTCGCAGATGATTGTTACAATAATTTTTATAAACCATTATTTATCAAAGAAAGAGGGAACAAGAAATGAACGCAGTAATTTACGCAAGATATAGCTCGCACTCTCAAACAGAACAATCAATCGAGGGGCAGTTGAAAGTATGCAAGGAATATGCCGAACGCAAAGGTTATACTATAATTGACAAATATATAGACAGAGCAACAACAGGCACAAACGATAAACGTCCGCAATTTCAAAAAATGTTGCGTGATAGCAGTAAAAATCAATTTCAATTCATCTTAGTTTACAAACTTGATAGGTTTGCTAGGAGTGTCGAAGATAGCGTCACATTCGGCATTGTACTAAAAAGAAATAATGTAGAATTAATTTCTGCAACTGAAAATATTGACAATACACCTATGGGAAAAATGGTTAAAAATTTCATTCACGCAATGGATGCATATTATTCTGATGAATTGTCTGTGAAGATAAGACGAGGTATGGATATAAGTGCGTCAAAAGGGTTGTCGTTAGGGGGCAATATTACATTGGGATATTACATTGACGAGGACAAAAAATTTCAAATTCATCGAAAAGATGCCTCTATTGTTACTAAAATATTTCAAATGTACGCAGGCGGAAAGAAAATGGCTGAAATAATACATTATCTGAACGATAATCAAATAAAAACATCAAACGATACTAAATTCAATCAAAACAGTATCCGCCGAATTTTGACGAATAAACGCTATATAGGACACTATACCTATCGTGGCACAGAAGCGAAAGGACTTATTCCTCCAATCATATCCGATTTGTTATTTGAAGACTGCCAAAAAATATTGGATAAGAATAAAAAAGCTCCTGCAAGGGCAAAAGCTGATGTTGAGTATATTTTAACTACAAAACTGTTTTGCGGTCAATGCAATTCGCCAATGACTGGTATTAGCGGTACAGGCAAGGCGAGGAACACATATTATTACTATAAATGCGTTAACCGCCACAAACAAGAATGTACTAAAAAGACTATTAGAAAAGAGAAAATTGAAGATTTAGTAGTTGCTGAAACCAAAGATGTCTTGACTGATAAATTTATTGATGCCATTGCTCGCAAAATAATGGCACAAATTGAAAAAGAAATGAACGATGACAGCAATCTTAAACATTGGAAACGTGAATTGAAAAATACCGAAAAAGCTATTGAAAATTTGCTGATAGCGCTTGAACAAGGTGAAATTGTTGACATCATAGCAGAAAGAATAACCCAAAAGAAAGTCGAATTGGCTGATTTGAAACGGCAAATTGCTAACGAAAGTATGAAACGTCCTATGTATACAGTAGAGCAAATCAAGCGTTTTTTACGCCGTTTCAAAAGCGGCGACATAAACGACCTTACATTTAGGAAAAGTCTTGTTGATACCTTTATAAATAAGGTTGAGCTATTAGACGAAAAAATGACTATCTACTACAATGTAGAAGATAGCCATTCTCCGTGTTTGTATTACACTCGCTTGGTGGAGCTTCAGGGACTCGAACCCCGGACCAACCGGTTATGAGCCGGTTGCTCTAACCAGCTGAGCTAAAGCTCCTAATTAGCGCAAAATATATTTTACCACATTCTCAAACTGATGTCAAGTAGCAAATTGATGTTAATTGCATATTTTAATCTATACAAATTTACCGAGAAAATGATATAATTGATGTTCACGTTATCGGTTCTTGACATATCGCGTAATATGTAGTAGAATGCTATAATACAAAGGAGTTGATGGCTATGCCAAATTATGAAAACATCACAGAATTAATTGGAAAAACTCCACTTTTAAAGTTGGAGAATTATGCTGCAAAGAACGGCTTAAACGCCAATATTTTCGGGAAATTGGAATATTTTAATGTTGCCGGAAGCGTTAAAGACCGAATCGCGAAAGCCATGATTGAAGACGCGGAAGCGAAAGGGCTGTTGACGCCCGATTCGGTTATAATCGAACCGACAAGCGGCAACACCGGAATCGCGCTTGCGGCGGTTTGTGCTTCAAGGGGATATAGAATAATTCTTACAATGCCCGAAACCATGAGTGTTGAGCGGCGGAATTTGCTTAAATCTTACGGCGCCGAACTCGTGCTTACCGAAGGCGCGAAGGGTATGAAAGGCGCGATTGACAAGGCTGCCGAGTTGGCAGAAAGCACGCCTAACTCGTTTATTCCCGGGCAGTTTGTAAATCCCGCCAACCCTGCGGCTCACAAAGCCACTACCGGTCCTGAAATTTGGGAGGCGAGCGGCGGAGAGGTTGATATTTTCGTTGCGGGAGTTGGAACGGGCGGAACCATAAGCGGCGCGGGCGAATATTTGAAATCGAAAAATCCAGATATAAAAATTGTGGCTGTCGAGCCGGCGGCAAGCCCTGTTTTGTCGGGCGGCAAGCCGAGCCCACACAAAATTCAAGGAATCGGCGCCGGATTTGTGCCGGACACGTTGAACACCGAAATCTATGACGAAATTATCACGGTTGAAAACGACGAAGCGTTTGAGGCACGAAGCGAACTTGCGAAAACTGACGGATTGTTGGTTGGAATTTCGTCGGGAGCAGCGCTTTTCGCGGCGAAAAAGATTGCAGAACGCCCCGAAAACAGCGGAAAAAACATAGTTGTAATTTTGCCCGATACAGGGGAGCGATATTTGTCGATGGATGTTTAAAACTTTAAAAAGCAATATTTCCATTAGGAAATATTGCTTTTTAATTTATATATGTTTTCGTCTATTACAGCGGATTTGGGCGGAAAATCAAATGAAGCACATTTCCGTCGATGTCGCGGAAGAAAAACGTTTTGATTCCGTTCGATTCCGCAGGTTCGGACACAACTCCGACCGATTCTGTCATCAATTTTTCAACCATTCCCTCAAAGTCGCTTACCGCGATTGCGATATGCCGAATTCCCGATGTTTTCGCGCCCTGCGCCGAAGCAACTTCCTCGGCGGTTACGAACTCTAACATGCCGCCGTCTTGCGCTTTTAGAAAATACGTTCCCTTTCCGTTGTCATATACCTGCTCAAATCCGAACATTTCCATATACCAGTTTTTAAGCGCGGCGGTATCATTCGAAAATATCGCCAAGTGTTCAATCCCTTTTACCATCATGTTTTCCTCCTTATTTACTGTTATTTATATCGACTTTCCAACTCGCCGAAAACGTCGGCCCATGTTAACTCTTGCTCGACCAGCACAACTGATAGGTGATACAGCAAATCCGCGACCTCATAGCGAACATTATCCTTGTCGCCGTTTTTCGCGCCGATAATAATCTCGCTCGCTTCTTCGCCGACCTTTTTAAGCATCTTATCAAGCCCTTTGTCGAACAGATAGTTGGTATACGACCCTTCTTTCGGGTTTGCTCTGCGGTCAACGATTACATTGTACACATCTTGCAAAATTTGGTTATTCAACGATTTCTCCTCCTTCAATTTTACGATAAAAACAAGTGCGATTGCCTGTATGGCAGGCAATTCCGCCCATTTGTTCTATTTTCAAAACCAATACATCGGCGTCGCAGTCTACTAAAATTTCCTTGACGTTTTGATAATGTCCCGACGTCTCGCCCTTGAGCCATAGCGATTGCCGCGAACGAGAAAAGTAGGTTGCCCGCCCGGTTTCGATGGTTTTCGTAAGCGATTCGGCGTTCATATACGCGCACATTAGGATTTCGCCGGTTTTCCAATCCTGCGCAATCGCAGGGATTAGCCCGCTGGCGTCAAATTTAATTTGGTTGATGAAATTCATGATTGTGATGCTCCTTTTTTAGAACGGGTCCTAAGACCCTTTTTTACGCCTACGGGCGTGGGCGTTGCGCGGGTTTTTAAAACCATTTCAAGATATGCCCTAGGGCATTAAGACCGTCAAGGGTATTATCGAATACCCTCGACACACCCCGAAAAACTTTTAGAAAAGTTTTACAAAACTTGCGGCGGCGGTCAACCGCAACCATTCAAGCTACGGCAACAAACGCCTTGCTTTCACGGGCGGTTTTCACAGGGGTGGCATTAGCCGGATTAAAAAACCAATCCGGATGCCACTCCCCAAACGCGCTATGGCGCTATTGTAACCGCGCCGCTAAAATAGTGCAAACATCTACGTATCAGTTAAGTATCTGCGGCGGCAGTGGTCAACTGCGTCAAATCGAGTTTCGCCCAAAAGCGGCTCACTCTCTTTGGCAGTTTTCACAGGGGTGTCGTTAGCGAAAACAAGTTTTCGACGACACTCCCAAAGCCGCAATCTCGACTGAAACAATGTTATGTCTCGGCAATTTTTCCGCGAATGCGGCTCTCTACGTTTTTCCGTCGCCGCTTGCGGCACAAATCGCGCCTTTTTGTAAATGAGACTTGATTTTGCTGATTCTTTGCAAAATCGTAGTCGAATTATCCAGTAAGCGAAGCGAGTCGGGCGTTTGTGACCGCCAGGCGACCGGGTAGGGCTCCCACGACATCCCAACGCAGTAGACGTTGTGGGATAGAGGAGCAATACACGGAGCATGCGAGCTTTTCGGACGTTTCTGGTCCGAAAATGAGCGAGCGGAGTTTATTGCGACGGGGCAGAGCCCTTATCGCCCGTCCGGTAACGGCAGCCCGCGCTTTAGCGCGTGATAACAGTTGAAAAAGTTTTGACTGTATAAATGAGACTTAATTTTGTTGTGCTTTACAAAATTGTAGCCGAATTATCTAGTGAGCGAAGCGAGTCGGGAAAACTTTTTCTTTCATTCGTTCGTTTCAACACGTATTTTGTGTTCCATTACCTTGCGCCGTTTCCGCGGCGGTTTTCGCCGGGTCAGTGACACATGCCCTCGGGACGGGCCCGAAAAAGCCTGCCGCCACAGCGGCAAAAGCACCCGCAGGGCGCCTTCTACAATATATCTCCCAACGTTACCGCTCCGGTGTAGAGGGCTTTGCCCACAATCACGCCGCCAACGCCGGTCGGTCGCAACTCTTCTACGTCAGCGGTGCAGCTTACACCGCCGGAGGCGATAACGTTTAAGCTAACCGCTTCCGCCATCTCACGCATTGCCGCGACGTTCGGGCCTTGCAACATTCCGTCGGTTGCAATATCGGTATAAATGATATGCGCCACGCCGATTTGCGCCATCAATCGCGCGAATTCAATTGCGTCTGTATCGCTTACTTCAAGCCAGCCTTGAACCGCGACTTTGCCATCTTTCGCGTCAATTCCAACTGCGATTTTATCGCCGTGTTTGGCAACCGTTTCCTTGACAAAATCGGGATTCGCCAACGCGGCGGTTCCGAGTATCACACGGCTTACGCCGATATTAAACATATCTTCCACCGTTTCCATATTCCGAATTCCCCCTCCGACTTGAACGGGAACCGAAACGGCGGCACAAATTTTTGCGATCGCCTCACGGTTAAACGATTTTCCCTCTTTTGCGCCTTCTAAATCGACGACATGGATAAATTTTGCGCCCTCATTTTCCCAACGCCGCGCGACTTCCGACGGATCGGCATGGTAAACTTCCTTTCGCGCGTAATCGCCCTGTGACAAACGCACGGCAGAGCCGCCGATAATATCAATTGCGGGATATACGATAAATTCTTTCATATGAATTCGCTCCTTAATAGTTAGATAGCACTCATTATGTTTATTCGTTTCGACCTCAAACCTTTAGTTATCACCCAAACTAACTGTCAGCACACTCATTACAATAAATAGTATATGTGTTTTTACCAGCACAAACTACACATTTAAAGTTTTCCATATGCTCCTCCGCAAAACATAAATTTTATATTAATGCTTTTTCAAGTTTCCCTATAATTCCAAGCACTTTTTCTCGCTTCATCTTTACGCTTACGCGGTTAACCACCACTCGCGCGGATAGGTCGCATATGTCTTCAAGAACTTTCAGCCCATTCTCCTCCAACGTTTTGCCGCTTTCGACAATGTCAACAATTACGTCTGAAAGTTCAATCAACGGACCAAGCTCAACCGAGCCGTTAAGTTTAATGATATCAACGGTTCGCCCTTTTTTGTTGTGAAAATAATCTTTGGCGATGGCGGTATACTTTGTCGCGACGCGCAAAACTCCGTGTTCGTTCAGCAGTTGCGCATTTTTCCCGCATACCGACATTTTACATCGCCCGAATCCTAAATCGTTCAACTCGTAAATCCGTTTTCCCTCTTCCATAATCGTGTCTTTTCCGACAATTCCGATATCCGCCGCGCCGTATTCCACATACGTCGGAACATCGCCGGCTTTGACCAATATAAATTTCAGCTTATTTTTAGCGTCCTCGAAGATCAACTTGCGCGACTTTTCTCTCATGGCGGCAACGTCATATCCCGCCTTGGCAAACAAGTCCATCGCGAATTCCGCCAATCGTCCTTTGGCAAGCGCGATTGTTACATATTCGTCGTCAGTGTCGCCAAACGTGCTGGATAGCGCGGTCATAACGCGCTCAATCGCGATAGAGATTCCGGTTGCGGGCATTTTCTTCCCAAATTTTTCGGTCAAAGTGTCATATCGGCCGCCGCTAACCAGCGGAAATCCTACTTTGCACGTAAATCCTTTGATGATAATGCCAGTATAGTAATCCAAATTCGGAACCATTCCAAGGTCGATTGAAAGATAGTCCGCATACTCGGCTTTTTCAAGAATTTTGCAAACCGCTTGAAGATTTTCAAGCGCGGCGCGGCTTTTCACGTTAATTTCAGGGAATTTATTTAGAATATTTTCTATGACGGCAGTATCTCCGAACATAAACGGCGCCTCTGATATAATATCATTAATCTCGCCGGACACTTTGCAATCGTCCAAAAATTTAGTCAATTCGGTCGCGTCCTTGCGCTCGAATATTCGTTGAAGCTCTGCTTTTGCGGCGTTATCAAGTCCAGCTTCATCGACAAGTCCGTTGAAAAATCCGATGTGCCCGATATCTATTTTAAATTTTTTAAGCCCCGCCGCTTTCAGCGTTTCAATCGCGATTTTAATCACTTCCGCGTCCGCTTGGTTGGAGTCGTCGCCCAAAAGTTCGATACCCATTTGAGTAAACTCGCGTTGGCGCGCGCTGCTATACGCCTCGTCGTTGCGAAACGAGCTTCCGATATAGCTGAGCCTAAGCGGTGTTGGTGCATCCTTTAACTTCGTCGCCGCGATTCGCGCAATGGAGGTAGTAATATCAGGGCGCAGCGAAAGCGTGCGGCCGTCATTATCAAAAAATTTGAAAATTTGCTCGGTCGGCAAGGTTGAAGCAACGTCATAAAGATCGCCAAATTCAAATGTCGGCGTTTGCACCATAGTGTATCCGTATTTTTCAAAGACTTGGACCGCTTTCGTCTCGATTTCTTTTTTTTGCTTGTATTCCGAAACAAGCATGTCCGAAAGCCCGTCGGGCGTGTGCGTGAGTTTGTTCATGTTGCCACCTCGTTAAATTTTTAAATAAAGTATTGACAAATATTGCAAATGGTTGTATAATAAAAATACAAAGAGGTAAGACCAAAATGGTTAGCCGAATTGTTTGGGTAAAATAAATTAAACCTCCAACTACTTCAACTAGTTGGGGGTTATTTTCTAACTATGATTACGAGAACCACAAGCAATATCATAAATGATAGTATGTAATTTTCGTTCATAAGTCCACCCCCTCTCGGGAGCGGCCAACCATCCCAACCTTACCTCGTTTATGTATTGTAACACTATCCTCAATTTTTGTCAACAAACGAGGACAACCGATTTTGGAGGTCTAATATGCAATTCGAAGTTGTATCCGAATATAAGCCGCAGGGCGATCAGCCCGCCGCGATTGCCAAACTTTCCCGCGGAATAACTGCTGGCGAGCGGTTTCAAACCCTGCTTGGCGTTACCGGGAGCGGCAAAACCTTTACCATGGCGAATATAATTGCAGAGGTGCAGAAACCCGCCCTTGTTTTGGCGCATAATAAAACCCTCGCCGCGCAACTTTGTAGCGAGTTTAAGCAACTTTTCCCCAACAACGCGGTGGAGTATTTCGTAAGTTACTACGACTATTACCAGCCCGAGGCGTATCTCCCCGGCAGGGATACATATATCGAAAAGGAAGCAACCACCAACGATGAAATCGACAAGCTTCGTCACAGCGCGACAAGCGCGTTATTCGAGCGCAGAGATGTTATTATCGTCGCTAGTGTTTCCTGCATTTACGGGCTTGGCGACCCGATTGACTATAATAATCTGGTGGTTTCGCTTCGCCCCGGAATGACGAAAGATCGTGACGAAGTTATCGCGAAACTTGTGGAAATTCAATACGAGCGCAACGATATAAACTTCGTTCGTAACAAGTTCCGTGTCCGCGGCGATGTGATTGAGGTTTTTCCGTCGGACAGTAGCGGGAACGCCATTCGCATCGAATTTTTCGGCGATGAAGTTGAGCGAATTTCGGAAATTAACACTTTGACAGGCGAAATTTTGGGAATTCGCGAGCATATCGCGATTTATCCCGCGTCACATTACGTTACAACGCCCGAAAAAATGCAGCGTGCGATTTCGTCGGTTGAAATTGAGCTTGACGAGCGGGTGAAAGAGTTTGAAGATCAGAATAAGCTTGTAGAGGCGCAACGCCTTTCGCAACGGACAAGATATGATATAGAAATGATGCGCGAGGTAGGATTTTGCTCGGGAATTGAGAATTATTCGCGGCATATAAGCGGACGAGTTGCGGGAAGTTCGCCGTTTACGCTTATCGACTATTTTCCGAAAGATTTTTTGGTGTTTGTTGACGAGTCGCATGTTACGTTGCCGCAGTTTCGCGCGATGTATCACGGCGACCGCGCGCGAAAGGAAAATTTGGTGAATTACGGATTCCGACTGCCGTCGGCGTTCGACAACCGCCCGCTTACTTTTGACGAATTCTATGAAAAATTAAATCAAGCGGTTTTCGTATCCGCGACGCCTGCAGAATTCGAACGAGAGCAATCTTCACAAATTGTGGAGCAGTTGATTCGCCCGACGGGGCTTATTGACCCCGAGATAATTATCCGTCCCGTAAGCGGGCAGATCGATGACCTTTACGGCGAGATTGTGAAACGTGTCGACGTTGGCGAGCGGGTGCTTGTGACGACGCTAACTAAAAAGATGGCAGAGCGTTTGACCGAATATTTTGAGGAAATGAAAATAAAAGTTCGCTATCTCCACTCGGATATCGCAACAATCGAGCGAATGGAAATTATCCGCGACTTGCGGCTCGGGCTTTTCGACGTGCTTGTTGGAATCAATCTGCTTCGCGAGGGGCTTGATATTCCCGAGGTTTCGCTGGTTGCCATATTGGACGCGGACAAAGAAGGATTTTTGCGTTCCGAAACGTCGCTTGTACAGACAATCGGGCGCGCGGCGAGACATGTTGACGGGAAAGTTATCATGTATGCCGACCAGATAACCCGCTCGATGCGGGCGGCGATTGACGAAACCGAGCGGCGGCGTGAAAAGCAGATTGCGCATAACGAGGCGCGCGGCATTACGCCGACGTCGGTGAAAAAAGGCGTTCACGCGATTATCGAGGCGACGCATAGCGCAAGCAACGACGGAAAATCGGCAAAACCAATGAAGGAGAAAGATGTTGCGGTTATGATTGCTAACCTGACTATGGATATGAAAAAAGCCGCCGAACTTTTGCAGTTCGAGTTGGCGGCACAGATTCGTGACGAGATTGAGAGATTAAAAAAAGGGCTTTAAGCCCTTAAACCCATTATTCAGAGCGAGGCTCTGTAGGCATTGTGTCCTGCCGGACGAGCGGCAAGGGCTCTGCCCTTGCCAATCCCGGTCGCCTGGCGTTCACAAACGCAGCGGTCAACTGCATCAAATCATACTTCGTCAACAAGCGACTCGTGTTCTTTGGCAGTTTTCACAAGGGTGGCATTAGCCGAATCCCAAAGACGGATTCGGAAGCCACTCCAAAAGCGCGATTTGTGCCGCAAGCGGCGACGAAAAGCCACAGATAACCGCATTCGCGGAAAAAGAAAGTACCGAGATATAGCATTGCGCTCATTTAAGACCGACTCGCGCCTAAAAGCGCGAGATCTATTTTGCTTAGGGTGCTATGTTTGCACTAAGTATCGCCCGCGGTTCCGTCAGCGGGGTACCCGCCCGACGCTTTTTGTCGGGGAGGGTCACGACGGGGAGGGCGACGGTTTTGATCAAACTTTTGTCGCACAAAAGTTTGCTGGATTGGCAAGGACTGGTCCTTGCCGCGCCGCGCGTGCCCGCGCACCATTGGTCTAAGGCACAACGCGCCTTAAACCCCCGCCCGCAGGGCGCAAAACCCTACCCCACATAAGACTTCAAAACCGTTCCCATACCTTTTATCGTATAACCCGCAAGACTTGCGGGAATTACATATGTATCTCCTTTTTCGAACGTGAATTCTTCACCATCGTCACCGGAAATGGTGCATTTTCCCTCTTCCATAAATAAAATCTGGAAACTTCTGTCTGATTTTTCGCTGTATTCGCCGTTTATTTCTATTTTGTCAAACGAAAAATATTCGCAGGACACATATTTAGTGTAAACATTATCGCCGATTTTTTCGGAAGTGCCGGCCGTCGCCTCTGCGCCACCCGAAAAATCGGATACAGCAAGCGCCTTATCCACATGAAGCGGGCGCGGTTTTCCGTCTGCACCGACGCGATTATAGTCATACACTCTGTACGTCGTATCCGAATTTTGCTGAATCTCGGCAATCACGATTCCCTTGCCAATTGCGTGGATTAGCCCTGCGGGAATGAAGAAACAATCGCCTTTTTTCACCTCGACAAAGTTAAGTTGGCTCTCAAGCTCGCCTTTGTCCAACGCCATTTTGAAACTTTCGCGCGTAACGCCGCTCTTAACGCCGATAACAAGCTTGCTTCCCGCGTCGGCGTGCAGAACATACCACATTTCAGTTTTGCCAAGTTCGCCGTTTTCATTTGCGTTCGCGAATTTATCATCAGGGTGAACCTGAACCGACAAATTATCGTTCGCGTCAATCAGTTTAAAAAGCAACGGAAACTTCTCTTCGCTTCCAATCACGCTTTCCAAGGTTTTTCCGGCAAAATCGCCGTTCGAGATAATACTATGTCCGTTTGGATGGCAAGACGCTTCCCAGCTTTCAGCGCCGATTTCGAACGGAACATCTTTTTTGTAAATTTCTCTAAGGCGATTTCCGCCCCAAAGATAATCTTTGAAAACAGGCTTCATTTTTAACGGATACATGGTTTCAGTCTCCTTTTTTTAATCTTTATATAGCAAAAGCGCTGTAATTTCGCAATTACAGCGCTTTTTCATGGTTGCGGAGGCCGGATTTGAACCGACGACCTTCGGGTTATGAGCCCGACGAGCTACCGGACTGCTCCACTCCGCGGCATGGCCGCTTATTGCGACAGCAAATCTTACCTAAAGTAGTATATCACAATATTATATGCAATGTCAAGCACTTTTTTTCACACTTCATTTTCATTATTTTAATTTATCAAAAAATTTTTATTTAATTACCAAATTATGACATATTTTTCTTGGAACAAGCTGTATAATGAAACGAGAGGTGAATATAATGCAACCTGTTATTTATATAGATGTTCTATTTTTGCTTAATTTTTTTATAAATTCGATAATTCTTTACGCCACAAGTAAGGTCGCCAAACGAGATGTAAATTTGCTATTCTTATCTCTCGGCGCGGCGATTGGGGCGTTATACGCTTGCGTGATGTTTTTAGATATTACGGCAATAACTGCAACTATTTTAGGAAGGCTAATATTCTCAATATTGCTTGTTATGCTAACGTTTCGAGCGGTTAACTGGCGAACGGTCGCAAAACTTACCGCTATATTTTATATGACATCATTTGCATTCGGCGGAACGGTGTTCGGGATTTTGTTTTTAACACGCGCAAGCACCACGCTTGGAATGGTAGTTTCGAACGGCGAGGTTTATCTTAATATTCCGATTGGAATTTTAATGTTTGGAATCTGCGCGGCGTATACCGGCGTGGTTGTTTATACGAAAATTGTTCGGCGAAAGTTTGAAAACGAGCGGCTTATCGTGGACGTTAAAATCAACATTAAAAGCGAGGAAATCGTGACGAAAGCATTAATCGATACCGGTTCCGAACTTGTCGAGCCGGTTTCGAAAAAGCCGGTAATCGTTGTGGAATATGATGTTTTGATGGGATTATTGCCTGAGAATGTCGCCGATTTATACAATCATACCGCTGATTTCGACTGTGAGATTTTAGTTGATATTATCGAAAGTAACTTAGGTGATTATAAATTTTGCTTAATTCCGTTTGCGGCGCTTGGGACGAAAAGTGGGATGATGCTTGGAATTATTCCCGACAAAATCGAATTTCTTGGGCGGAAGCAGCCGCAAACTTCTTGCGTAATTGGAATTTGCGCCGAAAAATTATCGTCCGACGATGCGTTTTTCGCGCTTACACACGCTACTTTGGCATACTAAAAGGAGGCAAAAAATATCATGATAAAAAAACTAATTTACGCTATTCGAATGAGATATTACTTCTTTTTACGACGAAGAAATTTATCGCGACTTCGCAAGATTTACTATATCGGCGGAAGCGAGATTTTGCCGCCGCCGCTTAGCTCGGTCGAAGAAAGCGAGCTTATTCTTCGTCTTGCGCAGGGCGATAAAAGCGTTTGCCAAACTTTAATCGAGCGCAATCTGCGGCTTGTCGTTTATATCGCGCGGAAGTTCGAAAACACCGGAATCGGAATTGAGGATTTGATTTCCATCGGAAGCATCGGGCTTATTAAAGCAATTAACACGTTTAAGCCGGATAAGAATATAAAGCTCGCGACATACGCGTCACGGTGTATTGAAAACGAAATTTTGATGTATCTTCGGAAAAATCATTTGCAGAAAACCGAAATTTCCATTGACGAGCCGCTTAATATCGACTGGGACGGAAACGAGCTGCTTCTGTCCGATATTTTGGGAACCGAAAGCGATGTTACGCAACGGGGGATTGAAGAGGAAGTGGACAAAAATCTGCTATCTCTTGCTATGGAGAAACTTTCAGAGCGTGAGCAGCGGATTATGACGTTGCGGTTTGGAATCAACCGCGGCGAAAACGAGATGACGCAAAAAGAGGTCGCAGATATGCTTGGAATTTCCCAATCGTATATCTCGCGGTTGGAGAAGCGAATTATCTCACGGCTAAAGCGAGAGATTGCGAAGATGATGTCGTCGTAAAATGTACAAAACTATATGAGCCGCACTATGTTGCGGCTCTCTTTTGCGGACAATTCTTGATTTTTGCAGAAATATAGGAAGATGTGTCAACGCCGGAATGAAAATGAATAATTTCGGCGTTGACAGTAATCTTTTGCCGTGCGCCAGTCAACGTTGTTTCTTCTGCCTATTTCGGCATAAGATAATCCTTTTTTATAGTCACTGCGAATGTTCACCCATTTTTCTCCTTCCATTTTTACGATACGCTCCTTCTTCATTTTAATCAAGAAGTAGTATATCAAATTTTTTCCTCATTCGCCACAATCTTACAATTTTTAAACGACGTTTTTATACATTATATCACCAACGCTGACACTTTTCTGCGCCGATACCAGGCTCAAAGAAATAATGTTTGTAACTGAATATGATTTCGTGTACGATAACAATTATAAAATATTAAAAGCTCGGCATAGCACGGAAGTTTATGACACATACGTTAGGGCGTTTTTATGGAAAGATTTCTCTTCCATGATTCCCGTTACTGCCGCAGTTGAACTCCAAGGCGATACTTGGGGTTAGCTGATATCTAGTAAAACTAATATAAGTTTTAAAAAACGAAACTGTGTAAACACAGTCTCGTTTTTATTTATATTGTCGCAATCGCATTTAGCGACATATCCGCCGTAATCCCCGCTTGCATGTTAAAATATCCGCTACAACCTACCATTGCGGCGTTATCGGTACACAACTCCAAGTACGGGCAATAAAATTTCATATTATTATCGTACGCAAACTTTTCCGCCAACTCACGGAGCTTTTGATTCGCCGCGACTCCGCCGGCAAGCGCGATAGTATCAACTTTAATCTCCTTTGCTGCGTCTATCAGATGTTGACACAACGCCTCGTTTACCGCACGCTGAAATGATGCACAAATATCGGCGGCGCGGAGTTCCTCGCCTTTTTGTCGACAAGTATGAACATAATTGATCACCGAAGTTTTCACGCCGCTAAAACTATAATCGAAACTATCAGCCATCTTCACTCGCGGAAGTTTCAGAAAATTTTCATCGCCGTTTTCAGCGTATTTTGAAACCACCGGTCCGCCCGGATATCCTAACCCCAAAATTCTCGCAATTTTGTCGTATGCTTCGCCTGCGGCGTCGTCGCGCGTCCGCGCAATCACCTCAAAATCAGTAAAGCCCTTTACATAGATTATATGACTATGTCCGCCACTTGCAACCAGACACAAAAACGGCGGTTTCAGCTTCGGATGCGCTAAAAAAAGTGCGCAAATATGCGCGTGAATATGATTTACGGGAATAAGCGGCACGCCAAGCCCGAACGCCAGCCCTTTCGCATATGACACACCGACCAAAAGCGCGCCGACAAGGCCGGGCGTGTTTGTCACCGCAATCGCGTCAATATCCGAAAGTTTAATATTTGCTTCAGCTAGCGCTTTGCTCACCACCGACTTGATATTCTCAATATGATGCCGCGACGCAACCTCCGGAACCACGCCGCCGAACTTTTGATGAATATCGACTTGCGAATTTATCACGTTTGATAGAATTTCTACGCCGTCTTTTATCACCGCCGCCGCAGTTTCGTCGCAGGACGTTTCAATCGCCAAAATTAACATATTCAACCGTACTCCTCTAACATAGTAGTAAAAAGCCCACCATTAAGGCGGGCTTTTAAGTTAGTTATCTAAGTAGTTATCTCAAAATTACAGTCTCAACTGGTATGGGAATGCTTTCAAGATGATAACATCTGTAACTACGTTGTCTTGCTCAAGGATAACAACCCAATCACGAACTGCGATTGCAGGAGCCGGGAAGTCTGGGTTAGCGTCAAGAGCAGTAGTTCTCAATCTAGCGCCAGCTGTCAACCATTGTTGATGCGGACGAGTGATTTGTCCAAGATTTCCAAGAACTAATTGTCTGTTTGAAGTTCTTTGGCTCATATCAAGTACATAGATATTAGCGTCAGAACGGATGTTGTATCTCATGCTTGCCGCGTTCCAACGTGAAGCTTGTGTATCGCCCTCAAGCTCCGGAGCCGCATCAGTTGCTCTCGGTCCAACAGTTACAAATCCTGTACCTGTTTGTACAACAGGACCCATGATAATTCTTGTTTGACTTCTGTTAGCATCATCAATCCAAACAGAAACTTCATTAACCAGAGTTCCTGTTTCTACATAGAAGTTATCCGCCAAATCTACTAATGTCGGCAATCTAAGAGTAGTAGGAGGTGTATTATCCACGCTAACGTTATTTAATCCAAACAATACAGCAACACTATCAATTTCGTTTCTAGTATTTACGTTGTAACGGAAAGCAGTACCTCTATCCATGTTATCAAAGTAATGTACAGTATCCATAGTTGTGTTTGCAGTAGTTTCACGTCCGTCGATGAAGAATCTTACGCTTCTTACACGCTCGCCTACGTTGTTGATAGTTTGAGATACAGAGTCAAATACCGCAACTGAACCTGTTCTCGGGATAAAGCTATGATCGATAGCAACAGCTACGCTAATCGCACCACTTCTGTCGTTAAGATCAAACAATTGCATTCTTTCGAATACTTCACCATCAGCGATAGTGTTTGCTCTTCTAACTTCAGATCTGTCAGCATTAAACGGATTAGCATTAGTTCCGCCGCCAGCGATAAAGAATACAAGTGTTTCGTTATCGATGTTTGCATTCAATCTAGGCGTACCATCAATAGTAGAGAATCTGTTGTTACGAGCGTCAAACTCGAACTCTCTGTCAGTGTAAGCAGCGCCTACAGAAGAGAATTCTCTGTCGCTGTTAGCATTTGTTCTTGCAAATTCAACAGAAGCGATTTGATAACTAGCGTTAAGATCGAATCTGATAAGTTTGCCTACAAAATAGTCAAGTCCTGTTCCTGTTGATCCGCCCGGAACCATAGGAAGCGGAGCGAAGTTACCATTTGTGCCGCCGTCGCCTCTGAACGAGTCATTTCCAGCGCCAAATTGTGAGTTTTCAATGTTTATAACAGTTGCAAGTTGACGATTAGCAACACTTCCGTCTCTTTCAACGATTTGGATAACGCCTCTTCTAGAGAAACCGTCATCACCTGCGTTAACAGCTGTAACAAATCCATAGTTAGCTCGACCTGTTCTGCCTTCAAACGCAGCAATGTTTCCATTTTCGTCAAGAGTGAATATACCTTCAGAACCTACTCTGATTCCTTCAGTATTGTATGCTCCAACTGCAACATAGTACTCAGTTCCGTCAACCCAGTAAGTTGCGCCAGGAAGAAGGTTTCCTTGAGCGTCAGTTGCTTCAGACGGATTCCAAGAACGAGCTGAAGTAGAAGAAATATCAACTCTTCCTTCAACAGTTGAACTTGCAACACGGATGTTGAACAAGAAATCGTCAACAACTTCAACCATGTTAACTTCTACAGATAACACGTCGCCTTCTTCAATATCTTCAAGTCTGATTGTTCTGCCGTTTGCTGTAATTCTGTAAGCAACGTCTAAATTGTCAACGTCAAGCTCAATAACAGAAGGTACACGACGAGAATTTACAGGATTTCTTGCGATAAGAGCTCTAGATCTTAGGTCAACTTCGTCAACAACGAAAACTGCCGCAGAATTTACGATAACTAGATCGTTAGTTCCGGTTCCGTTAGTGTCAACAACAGTAATAGTTCCGTTTGCAAGTTGATCGCCTAGAATCATGCTTGTTCCGCTTGTAAATAACTCTTCAGCGTCAACCCATCTGCCGTTAAATAGAACAGCGTAAGCAGGGTCGTTTCCATCCATAGCAAGAGTCAAAGTAGTCGCGTTTCTTGAACCGCCATCTCTGAAGTATCTAAGACTGTGAGCACCTGTGTTAGGAGCGTCAAATCTGTCCAAATCAGCGATTGAGAATTCAGTGCTTACATTTCTGCCCGCCTCAGGAACGATTGAAATTACAACATCGTCTTGAGTAAGACCAGCTTCGTTTCTAACGTAAACGATTACACGTTGTCCGATTAGGTTAGCCGCATTAGAAGTTCCAACACGGAAAGCAACGTTAGTAAGTACGAATGGATATCCCGTCGGCAAGAAATATCTTTGGTTGTTAGTCATGAAGTTGTCAGTAATAGTCATTCTAACAGTTTCTTCTTGGATTGACTGATTGTTGATTACTTCAAGACCTGTAAGTGTAGTAAATCTGTTAGCAGTTACAACGCCTCTAAGTTTAGTAACGTTGTGCGCGTCAGAAAGAAGAGTTCTGCGCGGATTTCCGCCTGTTCCGTCCATGATAACATATTGAGCTTCATTACCCCAAGAGAATCTTTCCATAAGAGGAGTGTCGATTGCCGCGTAAACAAGACGAGCAACCAAACCACGAGGAGCCGGCTCAGTTTGATTCACAACACCGATGTTAGCAGTAACGTTCATTTGTGCAGCCGCTACTAAATAACCGGTTGGGAATCCGCCTCTTTGTTGCGCCATCGGCTCAAAGCCTATAGCACGCATAATCATAGTTACCGCTTGCTCGTAAGTAACGTTAGCGTCAGGACCAAATGTTCCATCCGGGAAACCGTTAATTACGCCTAAATCTGTAGCCATTCTTACATAGCCTGACGCCCAATGTGTAGCAGGAACGTCTGTAAATCTTGTGCTTCCTTGCGTCATGATGCCGCTAAAGCCCATAGCTCTAGTAACAACTGCCGCGAATTGCGCGCGAGTGATGTCTCCGTCAGGTTGGAATGATCCATCCGGGAAACCTTCTAAAATACCAAGTGCGCTAAGTGTGTTCACTGCTTCGTATGTAACAGTGCCTGCCGGTACGTCAGAGAATGACGCAAATGCAGTCATGCCCATTGTAGCGATCATAGCAACTATCACTACTAAAGCAATTAATTTTTTTGACATTTTCATAATCTAATGTCCTCCCTTTATATAAAATTTAATTTTTTTTGAAAGTAGTGTAACCAATTTAAACACATGGAAAAATAAGGATACTTTTCCAATTTACTTTAATGTTATCACATTATATCATTCCAATTCCTACTAGTCAAGCTTTTTTTTAACTTTTTGCAAAATTGTAACAAATTTGTAACAAATAACGAAAAATCATGTGCTTATTTGCCGATTATTGTCCGGCGGACCTTGCGGCTTATTGTCCGGCATTGTCAACGGCACTTTGTACAAACCCTTTAAACAACGCGTGCGGACGATTCGGCCTCGTTCTGAATTCGGGTTGGAATAACACTCCCACAAACCACGGATGCTCGTTTATTTCAACTATTTCCGCAAATTTCCCGTCCGGCGATGTTCCCGAAACTGTCAATCCCGCTTTTTCAAGCCTATCCAGGTATTCACCGTTAAATTCAAACCTGTGCCTGTGTCTTTCTTCTATATAATTAATACCATACGCTTTCGCGACGATACTATTATCTTTTAATTCGCACGGATATTTCCCAAGCCGCATATCAACGCTCATATCCGCCGAGCCTTTCTGCTCTGACATTATAATTACCGGGTGCGGAGTTTGAGGATTGATTTCCGCGCTATGCGCCATATCCAGTTTCGCGACGTTTCGCGCGAACTCGACAACCGCAAGCTGCATTCCCAGTCCTATTCCAAAAAACGGAATTTTATTCTCTCGCGCGTATTTTATAGCGGCAATCTTTCCGTCAATTGCTCTGTCTCCGAATCCGCCGGGAACCAATATCCCGTCAACATCACCAAGTAAGTCATTCGCGTTTTTGTCGTTCACATCTTCAGAGTCAATCCACTTTATATCAACATCAACGCCTATATCAAATCCCCCATGGCACAAAGCTTCGGCAATACTTAAATACGCGTCTTTGAGAGAAACATACTTTCCAACCAGTGCGATTTTCACGCATTTTTTAAGGTTTTTAGCCTTGTCAACCATTTCATTCCATTCGGTCAAGTCCGGTGTTCCGTGATTCAGCTTCAATCTTTCGCAAATCTTGCGAGACACTTCTTGCCGCTCTAACATGATCGGAACTTCATACAAAACCTCAACATTACTGTTTTCAATCACGTTGTCCGCTGTAATGTTACAAAACAACGCAATTTTTGTCTTGAACTCTTCGTCCATCGGGACTTCTGTCCGGCATATAATCATGTCCGGCTGGATTCCCAATCCCAAAAGTTCTTTGACCGAATGTTGCGTCGGTTTCGACTTTTGCTCTCCGCTGGTCTTAAAGTGCGGAACCAGCGTCACATGGACATACATGCAATTTTCTTTGCCGACATCTCGTGAAACCTGCCTTATGGCTTCCAGAAACGGCAGCCCCTCAATGTCTCCCACCGTTCCGCCAACTTCGGTAATAACAACATCGGTTTTACCGTCCTCCGCGAACGCGAAGACCTTTTCTTTGATGGCGTTGGTAATGTGAGGAATAACCTGCACCGTTCCGCCGCGATATTCGCCGCGCCGTTCTTTATTAAGAACTTCCCAGTAAATTTGCCCGGTGGTAATATCGCTGTTGCCGTCAAGGTTTTCGTCGATGAATCTTTCATAATGCCCTACATCCAAATCAACCGACGCGCCGTCCTCAGTGACGAAAATCTCGCCATGCTGATACGGGCTCATTGTGCCGGTGTCAATATTAATGTAAGGATCAAATTTTTGCATCGTCACATGAAGCCCTAATGATTTTAGGAGTCTTCCAAGCGACGCCGCGGTTATGCCTTTACCGATTCCCGACACAACCCCGCCCGTGACAAAGATGTATTTTACTTTTGATGTAGCACCTGCCACAAACGTCGCCCCCTTAATATATGCAAGATATACGCAAAATTTCCCATTATTCTCTCTATTTTAATGTTTTATTCAAAATATGTCAAGCCTTTTAGAAAAAATAATTTGCAAAACAGAAATTTTTATGGTATATTTTAAAGGGTCTTATTGTGTTAGACGACAAAATTTAAAAAAAGTTCCATAAAATACTAACTTTTTTAAAAATTTCATGTTTTTTATTTAAAATGAGGGGTTAATTTTGAAGAAAACAACAACTAAAACCATTCGCGAAATGAAGAATAGCAAGAAAATAACCGTGCTTACCGCATATGATTATCCAACCGCGAAAATAATCGACGAAAGCGACTGCGATATTATATTAGTCGGCGATTCGTTGGGGAATGTGGTTTTAGGCTATCCGAACACCACCTATGTTACTATGGAAGATATGCTTCACCACACCAAAGCAGTCGCGCGCGGAGCAAATCGTGCGTTGATTGTTGCCGATATGCCGTTTTTGTCCTATCATTTAGGCGAATATAAAGCAATCGAAAACGCAGGTTTGCTTATTCAAGCCGGCGCGGGCGCGGTAAAACTTGAAGGCGGCGAATGTGTCGCTCCGATCGTCCGCGCAATCACTAACGCCGGAATTCCCGTAATGGGTCACTTAGGACTTACGCCGCAATCAGTAAACCAATTCGGCGGTCATTTAATGCAAGGTAAAACCGAAGAGCAAGCGAAAATATTGATTGAAGACGCGAAGATATTAGAAGAATCCGGCGCGTTCGCGGTTGTGTTGGAATGTATTCCGCCCAAGCTCGCGGCGAAGATAACAGAATCGATAAGCATTCCAACCATCGGAATCGGCGCGGGTCCATATTGCGACGGGCAAGTATTAGTGCTTCACGATATGTTAGGATTTTACGACGACTTCACTCCGTCATTTGTGAAGAAATACGCAAACATTAATAATGATATTAAACAAGCCGTGTCGCAATATATTGACGAAGTGCAGAATGGGGAGTATCCGAAGTAGTTTCCGCCTTCGGCGGAGGGCTTAAAACCTTTCTAGGGCATGCCCTAGGGCTTTTGCGCGGGCGCGCGCGACGCGACAAGGACCAGTCCTTGTCAATCCAGCAAGTTTTTGCGCGTCAAAAACTTGACTAAACCCGTCGCCCTCCCTGACCACAACAAAAACCGTTGTGGCGGAACCGCGGGCGAAAGTTAGTACAAACATAGCACCCTAATCAAGTCAGATCTCGCGCTTTTAGGCGCGTGTCGCCCTCGAACGGGCGCGACATTATATCTCGCTAATCTTTCCCGACTCGCTTACGCTCACTGGATAATTCGACTACAGCTTACAAAATACGTAAGCTAAGTCTCATTTACCGCGAATGCGGTTCGCTAACTTTTGTCGCCCTCATGTCCAGCGGGGTGCCCGCCCGACGTTTTTTGTCGAGAAGGGTCGCGACGGGGAGGGCGACGGTTTTGGTCAAACTTTTGGCGCACAAAAGTTTGGCAGATGGCTGTGGATTTTGCAAGCAAAATCTTACGCCCCTGCACTTTTCGACTACCGCTTGTGAAAAATCACACAAGCGAAGTCTCAAATGCTGGATTGTTAAGGACTGGTCCTTAACAAAGTAAACCACCGCCACCGCAGGTGGCAATATATTAGGAGCATACACATGAAAATCATAACCACAATTAAAGAAATGCACGAATACTCCGCCGATTGCCGCCGAAACGGCAAATCAATCGGCTTTGTACCCACAATGGGCGCGCTTCACGAAGGGCATCTGTCCTTAATTCGTGCAAGCGACGCCGAAAATGATATAACAATCGTCAGCATCTTCGTAAACCCAACCCAGTTCGGCGCGAACGAAGATTTGGATAAATATCCGCGCACGTTAGATCGCGACACCGAACTTTCGGCGGAATCAGGCGCGGACGTAATCTTCGCTCCAACCGCCGCCGAAATGTATGGCGCCAATTACGCAACCTACATCAACGTCGAAAGTTTAACGCAAGGCTTATGCGGCAAATCACGACCAACGCACTTTCGCGGCGTTACAACGGTGGTTGCGAAACTGTTTAACATTGTCTCACCACGCCGCGCGTATTTCGGGCAAAAAGACGCGCAACAATTGGCGGTTATATCCAAAATGGTCGCTGACCTAAATATGTCGGTGGAAATAATCCCTTGCCCAATCGTCCGCGAACTGGACGGACTCGCGATGAGTTCCCGCAACATGTATCTCACTCCCGCCGAACGTGAACAGGCAACGATATTATATGAAGCTTTAACCGCCGCGCAAATTTTAATCACCGCAGGCGAAACCGACGCAGCGATAATAAAAGAAAAAATAGCTTCCATATTAAATACTAAAAACTTGGCAACAATTGATTATGTGGAAATCGTTGATTTCGCCACATTCCACGAAATCGAAACCATAAAACCGCCAACTCTAATCGCGTTAGCCGTAAAATTCGGAAATACGCGGTTGATAGATAATTTAATCATAAACGAGGTGCAAAAACCATGATTATTGAAGTAATGTGTTCCAAAATCCATCGTGCAACCGTAACCGACGCGAATCTTGACTACATCGGAAGCATAACTATAGATAAAGCTTTGCTTACGGCGGCAAAAATCTTGCCGAACCAAAAAGTACACGTACTTAATCTAACCAACGGCGCGCGAATCGTAACATACGCCATCGAAGGCGCTGCAAACAGCGGTCAAATCTGCCTAAACGGCGCGGCGGCGCACTTGTTTTCGCCGAAAGACACGGTAATTATTATCGCATACGGCTCGATAGACTACGAAGCCGCAAAAACCCACAAGCCAACCGTTGTGTTCGTGGACGAGAGCAATCGGTTGAAATGACGGGCATCTACCCCAGGACAATCCCTGGATTTGCGCTTTACGGCGCATTGCGAGGCAAGCCTCGCGGTATTTGCCCGGCTGTCGAAGAAAAAATGCCCTTGCAAGCAAGCATTTTTTCAATCTCGAATAATTTCAAATTAGCACAAACAAGTTTGCGGCAAATTGCGTGATATTTCGGCGAAAACGGGAGGGAGCGTGTATAAATGATACCCGAACGAGCGTTTTCGGCGGAAGATTGCGTAATTTCACGCAAACCGAAAGGAGTACAAAATGGATATATTATTTTCGATTTTTCTCGGCATAATTCAAGGTCTTACCGAATTTTTGCCGGTCAGCAGTTCGGGGCATCTGGTAATTTTCAGAGAGGTGTTCGGATTTCAAGGCACATACGCGGGCGGCCTGTTTTTCGATACGCTGCTTCATATAGGAACTTTGGTATCGGTTTTCATTATATTCTTTAAAGATATCAAAGAATTGGTCGTAGAATTTTTCGGCCTAATCCGCGACTTAATCAAAAGAAAGAAAAACCCAATCGAAGGTAAGCCATATCGACGAATGTTGATCATGCTGATTATCGCAACGCTTCCGATGTTTTTGATGGTTCCGTTTGTTGGTGTGATAGACCGCCTGTTCCAAAGCTTATTAATTGTCGGAATCGCTCTTCTCGTTACCGGAACATTTCTATTCCTATCGGTCAAAATTCCGCAAGGTCGAAAAGACGCAAGCAACGCAAAGTTCCGCTCAGCATTGTTCGTGGGATTTGTGCAAATGTTCGCTGTAATCCCCGGAATTTCCCGCTCCGGCTCAACCATTGTCGCAGGCGAGGCAACCGGCTTCACCCGCAAATTCGCGGCAAAGTTTTCGTTCCTAATGTCGATACTTGCCATACTTGGCGCGACCGTCGTTCAAATTCCCGGCGTAATTGAAGAACGCGCGGCAGAATACATCGTAATCTCCGACCCGTTAAGTACGTTGAGCGGTTATGCCGCCGACACTATGATAACCAACGCGCTTGCTCTTTCCCCCGCCGCTTACATAGCAGGCATAATCGCCGCGGCAATTTCGGGAATAATTGCAATCAAATATATGCTAAGGCTGATCGATAAAGGAAAATTCCATTATTTTGCGTACTATTGCTGGGCTGTCGGAACATTTGCCATAATCGCAAATTTCTTTTTAACGTAGGAGGAAATTGAACATATGCCACCAAAGAAAAATACAAATAATCAAAAAAATGTATCCCGCGCAAGCGGCAACTCAAAGCGCACCGCTTCGTCGCCAAAAAATGTGCCGGAAACTGAGGCGCGCGGCGCTCAAATCAAAACGGGTGTGATAGGACTTATCACTCTCGCGCTTGCTGTTTACCTGTTTGTCGCGCTATTTATGGAAAGTTCGGGAATTATAGGCAATTTTATCAATGGTCTTTTGCGCGGATTGTTCTCCAACGCCGCGTATACCATTTGCTTTATGCTCGCGTGGATTGGCATAAGCTCATTTCTCGCGCCTAAAACAAAAACCTCTCACAAATATTTGCTTTCAATCTTGGCGCTGATATTTATCGCGCTTATTCGGCATTTGGTCGAGCAACCCGACCCGTACAACCTTCCGTCGGGACTTTACGCGTGGGGGCAATACGGAGTTTACGGCGGTTTAGTCGGCGGTTTAATCGGAAATGCGCTGATTTCTCTTATCGGCGTTTTTGGCGCGTGGATCGTGGCAATCACCGGAATTATCGTAACATTTGTGCTGATTACCGGCATATCCATCCAAATAATACTTTCAAAATTCGGCGAAAAAATTAAAGCATGGCGCGCGAAAAATAAAGAAGCACGCTATATCGCCGAGCAGGAGCGTTTAGAACGGCAGGAACAATTAGCGCAAGAAAACGAGCGCAAACAGCTTGAAATTCCGCAACAACAGAAGCCATCTGAACCCGCCGCAAGCGTAATCCGCCCATCAAACGGCGAGCGTTACGGCCCGATTGAAAAAACATACTTTGACGAATATTTTAATGAAAATGACGCTCCGAAAGAAGAACCTCAACCCACTGCCCCCGAACGTCAATTTAAGCTAACCATAGACAATATAGAAGAATTGGTAAACAATATCGAAGTTGAAACCGAGGCGGAAATTCCAACCGACGCGGACGCTCCCCCGAGCGACACCTCTGAATTTAAGCCGCCAAGTTTGCCGCAAAAACTGCCCGGAATAGACAACACCGCCGAATTTGCGCCTCCAAGCCTAACGCAAAAACTGGAAGACCAAAATTTGAATCCCGACGTTCAAGCCGCGCTTAACGCGGGCGTTCCAATGGACGAGGCAATCTCACGCGCGAAAAGCGGGAACGTTGAAGAAATCGAAAAGCTTACCGCAATGCCGAGTTTTGAAAACGCGCCGCTTCCGAACTACAAACCGCCGCCGCTTAGCCTGCTTTCCAAGCCGCCGCCTCGCAAGCAAACCGCAACGCAGTTAAAGCACGAGCTGAACGCCAAGGCGAACAAACTGCTTGACACATTGGCAAGCTTCGGCGTGGAAGCGACAATCGAAACGGTGGTGCAAGGCCCGACCGTTACCCGATTCGAAGTAATCCCCGGCTCGGGCGTGAAAGTCAACAAAATCACTAACCTCACCGACGATATCGCGCTCGCCCTCGCGGCGACAGGAGTTATAATCGCTCCAATCGCGGGAAAATCGGCAATCGGAATCGAAATTCCGAACGAAGTTCCCGAAACCGTATCGGTAAAAGAGGTTATCGACACCGACGATTTTATGAATTTCCGCTCGAAAACCGCGTTCGCGCTAGGCAAAGACATCGCGGGCAACATAGTTATCGCGGACATCGCGAAAATGCCTCACTTACTTGTCGCCGGCGCGACGGGCTCGGGAAAATCAGTATGTATCAACTCGCTTGTCACCAGTATTTTATACAAAGCCAAGCCCAACGAAGTTAAAATGATCATGATCGACCCGAAAATGGTTGAACTTACAATATACAACGGAATTCCGCATCTGTTTATCCCTGTCGTCACCGACTCGAAAAAAGCGGCAAGCGCGCTGAACTGGGCGGTTCTCGAGATGGAAAACCGCTATAAGCTGTTCGAGGCAAACAAATGCCGCAACCTCACATCTTACAACGAGCTCGTCGAGCGAAACGGCGAAGACGAGTCGGCAAAACTGCCCGAGATTATTATAATCATCGACGAGCTTGCCGACCTTATGATGGTCGCGAAGCAAGACGTGGAAAGTTCTATCAGCCGCCTTGCCGCAAAGGCGCGCGCCGCGGGAATGTATCTTGTTATCGCGACACAGCGTCCATCGGTTGACGTTATCACCGGCGTTATCAAGGCCAACGTTCCGTCCCGAATTTCCTTCGCCGTGTCAAGTCATATTGATAGCCGAACGATAATCGACACGCAAGGCGCGGAAAAACTTCTCGGGCGCGGAGATATGCTTTACTATCCGTACGGAGCGTCAAAACCCCTGCGAATACAAGGGAATTTCGTCTCCGATGCCGATGTCGAAAACGTTGTAGAGTATGTGAAATCTCAAAACGTGATGGAATACAGCGAAGAAATTATTCAACAAATCGAAAACATAAATGAAACGCAAAAACAAGAGGACGAGGAAGACAAACCCGGCAACGCGGACGAACTTCTGCCAAAAGCAATCGAAATGGCGGTAGAGTTATCCCAAGCATCGGTTGCGATGTTGCAGCGCCGCTTCAAAATCGGATATCAGCGCGCCGCCCGAATCATCGACCAAATGGAAGAACGCGGCATTATCGGCCCGTATGAGGGAACAAAGCCACGCCAAGTATTAATTTCTAAAGAGGAATTTTTGGAAATGTGCGGCGCAAATGGCTGGTGATAATCACAAATTTTTCATAATACAAATATAAAGGAGAATTAAAATGAACAAACAAGAACTCATCACTTCAATCGCAACCCAAACCGGACTTTCCAAGAAGGACTCTGAAAACGCGCTTAACGCTTTTACATCTTCTGTAACAAACACGCTTAAAAAGGGCGACAAAATTCAATTGATAGGCTTCGGAACGTTCGAAGTTCGTAACCGCGCAGGCAGAATCAGAAGAAATCCGGCAACGGGAAAAGAAATCAAAATCCCCGCAAGTAAAGTTCCCGCGTTTAAAGCGGGCAAAGCCCTAAAAGACGCCGTAAAGTAAAAAAGTGAATTTATTATAAAAAAAGAGCCTTTCGGCTCTTTTTTAGTTCGCTGATTGGTTAGCGAAGCATTCGCTACAGTATACCGGCTTCTCGTTAGTCGGCTTAAAAGGAACCGTAGCCTCGCCGCCACATCCGTCGCAAGTAACATTGAACATTTCTCTGTTACGTCGTGCGGATTTTTTCGCGTTTCGGCAATCACGGCACCTTGTAGGCTCGTTTTCAAATCCTTTTTCCGCGTAAAACTGTTGTTCGCCTGCCTCAAACACAAAATCCGCGCTGCAGTCCTTGCATTGAAGCGTTTTATCCTCGTACATTTTCTACATCTCCTCGTCCTTTTAACTTTTGCTATGTATAGCCTCATCCATTTAGACGAGTGCCGCGCTTATGGCGGCAATTTCCTTGCTCGTCGCAATGAATGCAGGCAAGCGATTTTGCTTGCCATTTCATTATGCATTCATTATACATCTTGTTTCCCGTTTTGTCAACCATTATTTTACAAAATCTATCTTTTTTCACACATATATATCCTACCGGACATATTAATAACTATAAAAACCATATAATTGCGAGGTGATTTTTTGAATAATAGCAAAGTCTGCTGCCCGACAAACCTATCCGCCGCAGTATTCGGCATAGCGAATATCTTAACCGAAAAATTTGACAGCGACGAGTTGGCGCTTCTCGGATCGTTTTTTACCGCGCTCGGCGATACTATTAGCATGAACAGCTTAATTGCATCACAGTGTCAAAACAAGAACTAACGTACACAAAGTTCGTATAAACTGTCGAATTTTAACTCATCCTGCCACATGCGGACGGCGTCCGCGGATTCAATCTGCCTAAAATTCTTCGCAAGTGCCAGAGCGGGCTTTGTCCGCTTTAAGTTATTTAAGATCTCCTGCCCCTTTGGGCTGAAATCCAATATTTTCAGATATTGCGGCAGCATTATATCTTCTCGCGTTATGCCGAGATATGAATGAAGCATAATTCGCCGCATTCGCGCGTGCGTATATCGCTTGGTTTTCACCGCGTCAATCAGTTCGTCCAACGTTTTATACTCTTTCGCAAACGCGGATATCCGATTTTCCAATCCTTCCGAAACATCAGCAATTTTAGCAATATCATTCGGCGTCATTCGCCGCAAGTTCGCCAAAATGGCGACTTGAACCGCCTCTATCGTATGAAATTCCGCCGTTTTGTAAAGCTCTATACACTCCGTCGGCACAAGCGCCTCAACGCTTTGAAGCCCTTCCGTTTTTATTTTCTTCCGAATTAAACTTGCCGACGCAAAATTTTCACACACATTCGAATCGTCATGCCCGACCGCTCGACGCTTAATCAAAACCGGCTGTATATCGGATTTTAACGTATACAACGCCTTCAAATACTCCACAGCCAAAATATTGTTCGGCTCTTGCAAGATTTCCGCTTGTTTCGCTCCGCAAAGCTCCGCAACCGCTTCGGCTCGCGCGGACGCGTATGATATTCCGGTTTTGAGTTTCGCGCGAATCGCACCGTCAAATTCATCATTCTCAACCGATAAAAATTTTGCAACTTCCGTAATATCCCCGATATCGCTCGCCTCCGCGCCGAACGCAAGATAGTCAACGCAATTAAGCGCGTCCATCAAGCACACGCTTGACCTTGCGAAAATCTCGGCCGACTGCGCCGCGCAAACGGTCGGAAGTTCAATCACCAAGTCCGCGCCGAACGCAATGGCGGCGCGCGCACGCGTTTGCTTATCGAAAACCGCAACATCGCCGCGCTGCACATAGTTTCCGCTCATCACAACAACGGCGGCATCCGCGCCTGTCAATCGCTTCGCTTCTTCAATATGAAATTTGTGTCCGTTATGAAACGGATTATATTCCGCAATAATTCCGACAATTTTCATAAAACTTCACCTATTTAAGAAATTTAACAAAAAAGAGCCTTGCGGCTCTTTTAATTTACACCAATTCCAATACCGAAATCTCCGCCGCGTCTCCGCGTCGAGGTCCGATTTTGATGATTCTCGTATATCCGCCGTTACGCTCAGCGTACTTCGGCGCGATTTCTTCAAACAGTTTCGTAACAGTATCTTCCTGTGTCATCCACGAAAGTGCTTGCCGCCTGGTATGAAGCGTGTTAGTCTTTCCAAGCGTAATCATCTTATCCACAAGTTTGCGAACTTCTTTCGCGCGCGTTGTGGTAGTCTCAATTCTTCCATGCTCTAAAACCGACGTGGTAAGCTGACGCAACATCGCCAATCTTTGGTCGGTAGTTTTGCCAAGCTTTCTTTGATGAGCCATTGTTAATCCTCCTATCTCAGTAATTTCGCCAAAATTGGTCACACCACAAAAATGCAAAGCATTTTGTATTTTTGACAAAATTTTATATCACTGTTATTCTTGTAGTTGTGTCAAATTGCGTGCAGTTTGGATTTTAACGCCGCGCCGCTTTTGGGCGCCATGCACCGCCGTCGTCACAACAAATTCCACTTTGCTCGTTTTCGGACAAAACCCGTCCGAAAACCTCGCATGTTCCGTTGTTGCTCCTTTTTCCCACAAAGTCACAAACCGACTTTGCGGGAGCCCTTGTACACAAGGGGGCGGAAAAATCCAAAATGTGCGTAATTTGGCGCAACTACTCTTCGTCTTTCGCCAGCGAAAGTCCCATCCCCAACAACTTATGGATAACTTCCTCAAGCGATTTTCGCCCAAGATTCCGAACTTTCATCATGTCGTTTTCCGATCTGGTCGTCAAATCTTGAACCGTATTAATTCCCGCGCGCTTCAAGCAATTATACGAACGAACCGACAAATCAAGCTCTTCGATTGTGGTTTCAAGCACTTTTTCTTTCTTGTTCTCTTCCTTTTCGACCATAATTTCAGCGTTTTTCGCATTTTCCGAAAGGTCGATAAACAAGTTAAGGTGCTCGTTCATAATTTTCGCGCCAAGACTTATCGCGTCCGACGGATCAATTGTTCCGTCTGTCCAAACATCAATTGTCAACTTATCAAAGTCGGTAACGTTTCCAACGCGCGTATTTTCAACCGTGTAATTCACTTTCCTTACCGGCGTGTAAATACTGTCGGTCGGAATAACGCCAATCACAGGTTGCATCATCTGCTTATTCGTTTCGCTCGCAACGTATCCGCGCCCTTTGTCTATGGTAATTTCCATGTAAAGCCGCGCGTCCGACGTCAATGTCGCGATGTGATGCTCAGGATTTAGGATTTCAACATCCGCGTCCTTTTTAATATCTCCGGCGGTAATCGCTCCCTCGCCTTGCGCGTCAATGTAAAGAGTTTTCATACCTTCCGAATGAAGTTTCGCAAGCAACCCTTTGATATTAAGCACAATCTCGGTAACATCTTCCTTCACTCCCGGAATGGTAGAAAATTCGTGCAAAACTCCCTCAATCTTGATGGAAGTAACCGCAACACCGGGAAGTGACGACAAAAGTATCCTGCGAAGTGAGTTCCCAAGGGTAATTCCGTATCCACGCTCTAACGGCTCGACCACAAATACGCCATGCACGTTATCCGAATCGGAATTCACCCGTTCTACTCTCGGTCTTTCTATCTCAATCAAAACCTAGCCCCCTTTTTTAATTATAATACACTGCTATAATCCAGTATATATCACCATCGGGCTATATACTACTTAGAATACAACTCAACTATCAAGTGTTCTTGTATCGGAAGATCAATATCCTCACGACTTGCCAATGCCACAACTCTTGCAGTCATAGTATTTCTGTCCATATCAAGCCATTTCGGAACCGCCCGACCGCGACCGTCCATCAAATCTTTGATACGGCTACTGCCACGCGACTTTTCACGAACAGATATAACTTCTCCCGCTTTCACCAAGTAAGACGGTATGTTCACCTTTTTACCGTTAATGGTAAAATGTCCGTGATTCACAAGCTGCCTCGCCTCAGCGCGCGAACTTGCAAGCCCTACTCTGTAAATTACATTATCCAACCGGCTTTCCAAAATTTGAAGCAAGTTTTCACCTGTAATTCCTTGTTTTTTAACAGCCATTCCAAAATATTTTCTAAATTGCCCCTCTAATACGCCGTAATAGCGTTTAGTTTTTTGCTTTTCACGAAGCTGAACTCCATGCTGCGACAATTTTTTACGTCCTTGTCCGTGTTGCCCCGGCGCATATGCGCGACGAACAACGCCACATTTTCCGGTATAACATCTATCGCCTTTTAGGAACAACTTCTCGCCCTCGCGACGACACAAGCGACATACCGAACCTGTATATCTAGCCATAGTTATCTCTCCTTTCTCAGCATTTGCGTGAAATCACGCAACCTTTCGCCGAACCTGCGAGCCGCAAAATCCTCAACGTACTTGATGTACGCCTGCGGTTTTCCGACTCTTGTTTCAACGAAATCTCACGCAATTTGACGCAAATTTAAAATCTTATCAATACGAAAAATTTTAAAATTCACAAACATGATTTTTGTGAAATTGAGCGCAGTTTGGATTTTTTGCCCGCTATGCCACGCCGCGTACAAAAGTACGCAAGAGGGCGGCAGTAGCTTTCAGCAAATCGCACTTCGTCAACAAACGACTCGTACTCTTTAGAAAGCCTTGCAGGGAAGTTGTTAGCGAAAACTCGTTTTCGACAACTCGCCAAAAAATTCAAAATGTGCCAATTTCGCGAAAATTGTTAAACTCTACGTCTCTTCGGCGGCCTACACCCATTATGCGGTATCGGCGTAACGTCTTTAATCATATTAACTTCCAACCCTGCGCCTTGAAGCGCGCGAATTGCCGCCTCGCGTCCCGCGCCGGGACCTTTAACATAAACCTCAACGGTTTTTAGCCCATGCTCCATAGCCGCTTTCGCCGCTGTTTCCGCCGCCATTTGCGCCGCAAATGGTGTGCTTTTCTTCGAGCCACGGAATCCCATTCCGCCCGCGCTCGCCCACGACAACGCATTGCCTGATACATCGGTTAATGTAACGATTGTATTATTAAACGTGGACTTGATATGCGCCGCGCCACGCTCGATATTCTTCTTCTCTCTTCTTCGCCTTGTACCTCTTTTAGCTACTGCTTTCGGCATTTTTGCTCACCTCTCAATTCGAATAAAATCAATTAACTTCTGCTATATTTGATAAATTTTGAGTGCAGTTTGAATTTTGGAGCTGCGCTGCTTTTGCGCACTGTGCCACGCCGCGTACAAAGGTACGCAAGTGGGCGAAAAATTCAAAATGTGCCAAAAATTATCAAATACTATTTCTTCTTGTTTGCTACTGTACGCTTAGGCCCCTTACGCGTTCGCGCGTTGGTTTTAGACCTTTGCCCGCGAACCGGCAAGTTCTTTCTGTGCCTCATTCCGCGATAGCAATTAATCTCAATAAGCCGCTTTATATCAAGCGCAACATCCCGTCTTAGATCACCCTCAACTTTGCAGTCGCGGTCAATCGCTTCACGAAGTTTAGAAACTTCTTCCTCGGTCAAATCTTTAACTCGAACGTCAGGGCTTATGCTTGTTGTCGCCAAAAGCTTTTTTGAAGTGGAAAGCCCGATTCCAAAAATATAAGTAAGACCAATTTCCACTCGTTTTTCTTTCGGTAAGTCAACACCGGCGATACGTGCCATAAATTCTCCTCCTTCCATAACATTTGCATGAAATTATACAATTTGACGCAAATCTAAATTTTATATATCACACATCTATCGGATTACAGCGCATAATTTCCGCACAAAAATAATCGATTGTGCTAAACCACGCCCGAATTCAGCCCGATAGATATTTTGATAACTAACCTTGTTTCTGCTTATGCTTCGGATTCTCACAAATAACCATAACCCGGCCTTTTCGTTTTATGATTTTGCATTTCTCGCAAATTGGTTTTACTGATGGTTGTACTTTCATTAAATTTTCCTCCTATATTACTATTTGTAAGAGAATACGCACCTTGCGGCGAAAATCCCTCAGTCGGGTATATTTATACACGCTTCCTCACGATTTTCACCGCAATGCACGCATTCTTTTACAAATTTATTCGTTGCAAATTTTATTCCCTCGAACGCTACTTTCCTCTCCATGTAATTCTACCTTTTGTTAGGTCATACGGCGAAATTTCCACCGTAACTTTGTCTCCCGGAAGTATTCGAATATAGTGCATACGAAGCTTTCCGGATATATGCGCCAAAATTTGATGCCCGTTCTCAAGCTCTACCTGAAACGTGGCGTTAGGCAACGCCTCCAGCACCGTACCTTCTATTTCCAACATATCTTCTTTCGGCATCGTCACAACCTCCTTCACTTAATTCGTTTTGTGGCAAAAAGAACACACAAATCGTGTTGAAATGATGCAATGTAATTGTTGGCATAAATGCCAACCATCATTACCTACCCCAAAAGCTCATGCGCTCCGGGGTTGCTCCTTTTTCCCAAAAAATTTCGGACTTAGGTCCTCATTTTTCAGGAGCCCTCTCCCTCTTGTTCACTCTCAACAAACTCCGAAATAGCTCGGCGAATCTCGCTGTTTGTAACCTTTTCACCGCCGGTCAGCTTGTTTTTTATATATTCAGATTGACAACCCATATATTTGGTATGTTTGATCTTCTTTTTCTTGAATTTCTCAACCTTGTGTAAATCTCCGTCACAAGTCCAAATATAAGGCTCAGCAATCCTCATCACAATGTAATGGCGATTCATATCCCGCCCCGCCTTGGAAAAAACAATATCTCCTAATTTTAAGGTTATATCTTCCATAACTTACCTCTCTACCCACGCGTCAGCACTATCGGCTCATTTTTGGTAATCAACACAGTATTCTCATAATGCGCCGACAACTTTCCGTCTTTCGTCACAACCGTCCACTTGTCCGGCTTAACGTATATCTCCGATGTCCCCATGTTTACCATAGGCTCAACCGCCAGCGTCATTCCGGCATACAGCCGTGTTCCACGTGAAACATTTTTAGCCGGATTAGAACCGTCATCTCTTACATAGTTCGGAACTTCGGGCGCTTCATGCAAGTCTTTCCCGATTCCGTGACCGCAATACGCGCGAACAACCGAAAATCCGTTTTCTTCGACGCAATTTTGCACCGCCGCAGATATGTCTGACACCCGATGTCCCTCTTTCATAAACAGAAGAGCATCGAAAAAGCTTTGCCTCGTCACCGAAATCAACTTTTTCGCCTCGCGGCTGATATTGCCAACCGCAAACGTCCTCGCCGCGTCGCCGTGGTATCCGTCAACGCAAGCGCCAACATCCACCGAAATGATATCTCCGTCCAAAAGCACTCGCTTAGACGGAATTCCGTGAATAACTTCTTCGTTCACGCTAATACAAACACTTTTCGGAAATCCGTTGTACCCTTTAAAGCTCGGAATCGCGCCGCATTTTCTGATATACTTCTCGGCAAGCGCGTCAAGCTCCAATGTGGTAACTCCCGGCTTAGTGTGCTGTTTGATAAGGCTTAACGTCTCATAAACAATCTTGCCTGCACGCCGCATTTTCTCAATTTCAAGTTTTGATTTAATCGTTACCATTAATCCGTCACGCCCAGTTCAAGCACCTTAAATACCTCATTAATGGTGTCTTTGATATCTCCTTGCCCCTCAGCGACGCAAAGTTTGCCTTGTTTTGCATAATATTCTTTAAGCGGCGCCGTTTTTTCGTGGTAAGCGGCCAATCTTTTTAGGATAATCTCGGGAATGTCATCGTCCCGGCGAATAAGCGGGCTGTCGCAAACGTCGCAAATTCCCTCTTCCATCGGCGCGCGATACTTAACGTGGTAAGACGCGCCGCAATTCCCACATTCAAGCCGCCCTGATAACCGTTCGACAATCAGCTCGTCAGGAACCTCAACCGATAAAACTTTATCGATAATTATTCCCTTATTTTCCAAATCTTTCGCTTGATGTACGGTTCGAGGATATCCGTCAAGAATAAATCCATGCCGGCAATCCTTTTTCCGCAACCGTTCGTCAAGAACTTTGATCATCGCGTCGTCGGGAACAAGCTGCCCGTCATCAATATATGCTTTCGAGAGCTTGCCGAACTCGGTTTGCTCTCGAATCGCTTTTCTTACCATCATTCCTGTTGAAATGGTGGGAACTCTTAGATAAGCCTCAAGTTGTTCCGCCTGCGTGCCTTTGCCCGCACCCGGAGCGCCTAAAATAACTAGCTTCACAAGTCCCCACCACCTTTTATTCAAAATTTGCGTCAAATCGCGTGAGATTTTGTTGAAATAAGTGGCGGAAAACCGCAGGCGTATGGGTTATACGTTGAGGATTTTCCGACCACGTAATTTCGACAAAAGATTGCGTGATTTCACGCAAATTTACAATCTATTCAAGAAAGCCCTTATAATGCCTCATCAACATTTGAGATTCAAGCTGTCTTACTGTTTCAAGCGCAACACCGACAACGATCAAAAGTCCCGCGCCACCGATAGCGAACGCACCCATTCCGTCAATGAATCCTAATCCCATTACAATCGGGAATACCGCGATAAATGCAATAAATATCGCGCCCGCCATGGTAATTTTTCCAAGAACTCGTTGAATGTACTCCGCCGTCGGACGCCCCGGTCTGATTCCCGGAATAAATCCGCCGTTTTTCTTCATGTTATTAGACATCTCAACCGGATTAAACTGTATCGCCGTGTAGAAGTAGGTAAAGAATATAATAAGCAAGAATACCAAGACCGCATACGCCCAATGTTGCGGCGTTAACCAACTAAGAACCATTGGCCAAAATCCTGTTCCCGTTCCGTCAATCGGCACGCCGAACATAGCCGCAATAGTTGCCGGGAACATGATGATAGACATCGCGAAGATGATTGGGATAACTCCTGCGCTCGCAACTTTAATCGGAATATGCGTGCTTTGACCGCCGTACATCTTCCGACCGACAACACGCTTCGCGTATTGCACCGGAATTCGGCGTTCCGCCTCATTCATCATAACGATAAGCCCGATAACCGCAAGTCCGACCGCCAAAATACCTATAAGTAGCGGATAAGAAAGATTTCCATCTCTCAAGTTATGAACCGTGCCCATAAACATGTTCGGAACTTGCGAAACAATACCTGCGAAGATTATCAAGGATATCCCGTTCCCAATTCCTTTTTCGGTAATCTGCTCACCCAACCACATAAGAAACGCGGTTCCTGCGGTAAGCGAGATAACTATTATAAGCATAGACTGCCAACCCGGGTTAGCAACAAGGCTTACATCGCCCGCAAATCCCGGACGGCTAAGCAAAGTGTAAAGCCCGAACGCTTGAACAATTGCAAGTAAAACCGTTCCGTATCTTTGATATTGCGCAAGCTTCTTTCTGCCTTCTTCGCCCTCACGCTGCATTCTTTCAAACGCGGGAACCGCAACAGTCAAAAGTTGCATAATAATAGATGCGTTAATGTACGGCGCAATTCCCATAGCGAATATGGTCGCGTTATTAAGCGCGCCCCCGGACATCGTGTCCAAAAGGCTTAGCAAAGTTCCTTCTCCTACCCAGCTTCCCAAAAGGTTATAATCAAACCCGGGAACAGGTATATAACTTCCCAATCTAAATACAATCAACAGTCCGATTGTATAAAGAAGTTTTTTTCTTAAATCAGGTATAGCCCACGCGTTTCTAATAGTAGAAAACATAGTAATCCTCCTAAGCGGTTTAGTTTACTCGGCACATTTTGGCGTTTTCCCTCCCTCATGTACCCAATGTACACGTCGGTCAGTCCAAACACCAAACTGCACTCGATTAAACTAAACTATTTCTGTTTTGCCGCCGGCTTTTGTTATTTTTTCGCTTGCTGATTTACTGAATCTTTTCGCTTTAACAGTCAAGCCTTTTTCAAGCTCGCCGCGCCCTAAGATAACGATTCCATCCTTAATTTTCGAGATAATTCCCGCCGCTTTCAAAGCTTCGGCGGTAACTTCGTTACCCTCAAATCTGTTAAGGTCAGAAACGTTCACTTCCACATATTCTTTCGCGAATATATTGGTAAATCCGCGTTTCGGAAGCCTTCTGTGAAGCGGCATTTGTCCGCCCTCAAATCCGGGACGAACTCCGCCGCCCGATCTTGAATTTTGTCCTTTATGTCCTTTTCCGCAGGTCTTTCCGTTTCCGCTCGCGTGACCGCGACCAACACGGAATTTTTTCTTACGACCAATACTCGGAGATAGTTCGTTTAAGTTCATATCAATCTCTCCTAATCTTGCTTTGCCGAATTTTCGGCAAAACATACTCCGCCGTGATGTTTCTTCGGCGTGCCGCTCGCTTAATTTGCGGCAAATTGTTGATAGCTCAAAATTTTTAGACTTCTTCCACCGATACAAGATGCGAAACTCTATTAATCATACCTCGAATCGCCGGATTGTCTTTTTGCTCTACCGTATGTCTGATTTTTCTAAGCCCGAGCGCTTGAACGGTCGCGATTTGGTCTTTCTTGCGTCCCGCTGTGCTTCTCATAAGCGTAATTTTTAACACTTTAGCCATTTTTAACTCTTCCTTTCAATGCCAAACTAAATTAGCATTAGCATTATGCTGACAGTTTGTTTGAAATTGAGCATAGTTTGAATTTTGGAGCCGCGCTGTCTTTGCGCGCTGTGCCTCGCCGCCGTCACAACAAACTTCGCTTCACTCGTTTTCAGACAAACACCGTCTGAAAAGCTCGAACACTTCGTTTGTTGTTCCTTTTTCCCAAAACGTCCACTTCGTTGGGGCGTTTCGGGAACCCTTGTACGCAAGAGGGCGAAAAATTCAAAATATGCCAAGTTCAGACAAACTTATGATAACTTGATACCTCTAAGCTTTTCAACTTCTTCCAAACTTTTCAAACTCGCCAATCCTTCGATAGTCGCCGCGACAACGTTGCGCGGATTATTACTGCGCAAACATTTCGTACGAATATCGCGAATTCCGCTAAGCTCAAGTACCGCACGCGCCGCGCCGCCGGCGATAACGCCGGTACCTTCCGCCGCCGGTTTAAGAAGAACTTTGCCCGCGCCGTAAACGCCAATAACCTCGTGAGGTATAGTAGTGTTCACAATCGGCACGGTAATCATGTTTTTCTTCGCGTCTTCAATCCCTTTGCGAATCGCCTCCGGAATTTCAGCGGCCTTTCCGCTTCCGAATCCCACATGTCCGTTCTCGTCGCCAACAACCACAAGCGCGCTGAACCTAAAAGTTCGTCCACCTTTAACAACCTTCGCAACGCGGTTAAGAGATACCACTTTTTCTTTTATATCAAGCACCGAAGCGTCAACGCGCTCCTGTTTTCTGGTTCTTTCACCTTTTTCAGCCATTAGAAATTCAAACCTCCTTCGCGCGCGCCGGCCGCTAATTCAGCAACCCGCCCATGATATACATATCCGCCGCGGTCAAACACAACATCTTTGATTCCCGCGTCGGTTGCCTTTTTCGCTATACTTAATCCCACTTTTTTCGCCGCGTCTTTGTTGCCGCCATAGCTGCCTTTTAAATCAGCATCCAATGTAGACGCGGAAACAAGCGTTTTGCCGCTTACATCGTCAATCACTTGCGCATAAATGTGAGACAAGCTTCTGAAAACGCAAAGTCTGGGACATTCAGGCGTTCCGCTGATTTTTTTGCGAACTCTTTGATGCCGCGCAAGGCGCGATATATTACTGCTCTGCTTTTTAATCATTTCTTCGCACCTGCCTTTCCTTCTTTACGTCTAATTCTCTCAGTTGTATATTTTATTCCCTTACCTTTGTAAGGCTCAGGCGGGCGTTTTTCTCTGACTTTCGCAGCGAACTCGCCAACCATCTGTTTGTTAATACCCGAAATAATAATTTGGGTATTGCTAGGCACTTCGATTTTAATTCCTTCGGGCGCTTCCATCTCAACCGGATGTGAATATCCCAAGTTCAAAACAAGCGTGCTACCTTGTAACGCCGCTCTGTAACCTACGCCGTTAATTTCAAGTTCTTTTTTGTACCCTGCGGAAACGCCTTCCACCATGTTCGAAACCAATGTACGAGTCAAGCCATGCAACGATTTGTGCATTTTGTTCTCGCTTGGTCGTTCAACCGTGATTACATTCCCGTCTTTTTTGATAACCATATCGGTATGCATTGTCATATTTAAAGTTCCAAGCGGCCCTTTTGTGGTAATTTCATTACCCGCGCCAATAGTAACATCAACGCCCGCCGGTACTTCAATAGGTTTTCTACCTATCCTGGACATAATTTCTTATCCTCCTTATATTACGAATCCTCAAAATTGGTCACACCACAAAAATGCAAAGCATTTATATTTCGGGTAGGCTTGCTTTGCAAGCCATTAGATTTTGCATTTTTGTTTTTTGTGAAACACTTCGACTGCTGTATATTTATACAGCGACGCTCGTGTTTCACAAAATCTGACCTAATTTTGCGTATTCGCCCAACTTTTTAATCTAATTTCCCTGGTCCTACCAAATGAAAGCTAATACTTCTCCGCCAACATTCTCTTTTCTCGCTTCTTTATCAGTCATAATCCCTTTAGATGTAGATATAATAGCGATTCCAAGTCCTTTAAGAACGCGCGGCAACTCATCTTTCGCCGCGTAAACTCTAAGACCCGGTTTGCTAACTCTTTTCAAGCCCGTCAAAACTTTTTGCTTATCCGCGCCGTATTTCAAGGTAAGTTTGATAACACCTTGTCCGCCGTCGTCAGCAGTTTCAACATTTTTGATATATCCTTCTTTCAAAAGGATATTCGCAATCGATTTTTTCATGTTCGATGCAGGAATACTTACTTTTTCGTGTCTCTCCGTGTTTGCGTTCCGTATCCTGGTAAGCATATCCGCAATTGGATCTGTTATTTGCATTTATAGTTTCCTCCTTCTAAAAGGCAGTTTGACTTTTCGATTAGCCACTTGCCTCCATAATTTAATTTGTGTTAAACTGCGTGCAGTTTGGATTTTGATGCCGCGCCGATTTTGGGCGCGCTGTGTCCCGCCGCCGTCACAACAAGCTCCACCTTACTCGTTTTCGGACAAAAACCGTCCGAAAATTTCGCATATTGCGCTGTTGCTCCTTTTTCCCACAAAGTCACAAACCGACTTTGCGGGAGCCCTTGCACGCAAGGGAGCGAAAAATCCAAAATGTGCGTAGTTTCACGCAAATTACCAGCTTGCTTTTTTAACGCCGGGTATATACCCGCGATACGCAAGTTCTCTAAAACATATACGGCATATTCCGAACTTTCTCAAATACGCGTGCGGTCTGCCGCAAATTTTGCAGCGATTGTACTCACGCGTAGAATATTTTTGCGGTCTTTGCTGCTTTAATTTCATCGCTAATTTTGCCATAGTCTAACAACCACTCCTTCCTTGCTAATTAAAAACATAATTTTCATAATTTATTTTTAATTGAGCGCAGTTTGGATTTTGGCGCCGCGCGGCTTTTGCGCGCCTTGCCCTGCCGCGTACATAGGTACGCAAGGGGGCGAAAAATTCAAAATGTGCCAATTAAAAATAAATTAGCTCTTAAACGGTGCTCCCATAAGAGTTAACAACTCTTTCGCCTCTTCGTCCGTATTAGCTGTGGTAACGAATATAATATCCATACCTCTGATTTTATCAATCTTATCATAAGATATCTCCGGGAAAATCAACTGCTCTTTAATTCCCATAGAATAGTTACCGCGTCCGTCAAAAGCGTCCGCGCTGATTCCGCGGAAGTCACGCACGCGCGGCAAAGCAGCGTTAAACAGCCGTTGCACAAAATCGTACATCATCTCTCCGCGCAAAGTAACTTTGCAACCAATGTTCATGCCTTCACGAACTTTAAACGTCGCAACCGACTTTTTCGCCCTAGTGATAACAGGCTTTTGTCCGGTAATTGCCGCCAAGTCCGCAACGGCGCTTTCAATTGCTTTAGCATTATCTTTCGCGTCCCCTACGCCCATGTTGATAACGACTTTTTCAAGCTTCGGAATTTGCATAACGCTTTTATATCCAAATTTTTTCATTATCGCCGGCGCAACTTCGCTTTTATATTTCTCTTGCAATCTCATTGTTCAATTCACCTCTTTATTATAGGGTTTGCGTGAAATTACGCGACCTTCCGCCGAAACCGCTTCGTCGGGTATCTGTATACACGCTCCTTGCGTTTTCGCCGAAATCTCACGCAATTTGACACAAACTAAAATTTCAGATGCGTCTTACTTACTGAAAGTTTCTCCGCACTTCTTACAATATCGAACGTGTTCTCCGTCGTTCAGGATTTTGCGTCCGACTCTCGCCGGCGAAGAGCATTTAGAACAAATATTCATAACTTTGCAAGCGTAAATCGGCGTTTCTTGTTTAATGATTCCGCCAACCTCACCTTGTTTGCGAGGCTTTTTGTGCTTGCTTGCCACACTAACGCCTTCAACAATAACCATGCGTTTTTCCGGCATAACCGCAAGAACTTTGCCTTTTTTGCCTTTATCCTTGCCCGAGAGAACAATAACATTGTCCCCGCTTTTAACATGCATCTTTGCTATAGCCATGTTTTTTCCTCCTAAACCACTAATTTGTTTTATAAAATTTTGAGTACAGTTTGGATTTTGGCAGATGGCTGTGCATTTTGTTTTACAAAATGTTACGCCCCTGCATAATTCGGCTATGACTTTGCAAAATCCAACAAAGTCAAGTCTCATTTAAAGCCACACCGCTTTTGTGTGCCCTGCCACGCCGCGTACATAAAGTACGCAAGTGGGCGAAAAATCCGAAATGTGCCAAAATTTTATAAAACCTCAGGCGCCAAGGATATAATTTTCATATACTCCTTGTCTCTTAACTCACGTGCCACAGGTCCGAATATACGCGTACCTCTCGGGTTTTTATCTTCTCTGATAATAACCGCCGCGTTTTCGTCAAATTTAATAACCGAACCATCTTTTCGCTTAACACCTTTAACGGTGCGCACGATAACGGCTCTGATAACTTCACCTTTTTTAACTCCTCCGCCCGGCGCGGCTTTCTTAACCGACGCAACAATAACGTCGCCAACATTGCCATATCGTCGAACCGAACCGCCCAAAACACGGATACACATAATTTCTTTCGCTCCGCTATTATCGGCAATCTTTAAAATTGACTGTTGCTGTACCATAACGTTCCAGCCTCCTATCCTTCAATGAATAAACGCAGTAAATTTTTTGCTAGATTTTCGAAACAAAAGCGGAAAAGCACAGGCGTATGGGTTATACGTTGAGCATTTTCTGTCTTGCAGTTTCGGAAAAAATAGCGGAAAATTTACAAGTTTACTTCGCTTTTTCTACTACTTCAACCAAACGCCATCTTTTATCCCGAGATAACGGACGGCATTCCATAACTTTAACCGTATCACCTACGCCGCAAGTATTTTGCTCGTCATGGGCTTTAAGTTTGTATGTTCTTTTTACGATTTTACCGTAAAGTCCGTGCTTTACCCGGTTTTCAATAGCAACAACGATGGTTTTGTCCATTTTATCGCTTACAACCTTGCCCGTACGGGTTTTACGATAATTTCTTTGCATAGTTTCAGTCATAATATTATCCCTCCACCCTTAGTCCGAGCTCCTGCTCTTTTAGTACAGTCATAACCTTCGCAATATCTTTCCTAACGACAGCAATTCTCATCGGATTTTCCAATTGATTCGTCGCGTTTTGGAACCGAAGATTAAACATTTCTTCTTTTAACTCTTTCAATTTTCCGGTCAACTCATTTGATGTCATATCACGAATATCTCTTATTTTCATTCTTCGCCGCCCTCCTTACCGCCAACGTCAGCCGCTTTTTCAACAACCTCTTCGGCAACATCAACTTTAATTTCGGCAACTTCAACCGCTTCTTCTTTTTTCGCGGCTTTTTTAGGAGCCGCCGCTTTTTTAGCTTTAGTTTCGGCAGGCTTTTTAGGAGCCGCTTTTGCCGCCTCCGCCGCTTTTTCAAGTTCCGCTTCTTTCTCTTGCTCGGCGCGGGTGACAAACTTACATTTAAGCGGAAGTTTGTGCATTCCGCGTCTCATAGCTTCGCGAGCAGTGTCTTCCGGCACCCCTGAAATCTCAAAAAGCACGCGTCCGGGTTTAACAACCGCTACCCAATACTCAGGCGAACCTTTACCGCTACCCATACGGGTTTCAGCAGGCTTTTCGGTAACCGGCTTATCCGGGAAAATTTTAATCCAAACTTTACCGCCACGCTTGATATAACGAGTCATCGCGATACGCGCCGCTTCTATTTGGTTACTTCTAACCCAAGCCGGCGTAGTCGCCACAAGACCGAAATCACCGTAAGCGATTTTCGTGCCGCGTTGCGCTTTGCCTTTCATTTTGCCACGCATAACTCTTCTGCGTTTCACTCTTTTTGGTAATAACATTATCTGTTTCCTCCTTCCGTGGAGGGTTTTCTCGGCGGACGATTGCCCGCAGGTCTGTTTCCGGCAGGTCGTGCAGGACGATCTCCCGCAGGACGAGCAGGTCTCGGCGGTCTTGGCGGAGCGGTCGGTTGCGGGATAGGTTTATTCAAATCCACGCCTCTTTTGCCCTCCGGCAATATTTCGCCTTTGTAAATCCAAACTTTAACGCCGATTTTTCCGTAAGTTGTATCCGCTTCCGCGAATCCATAGTCAATATCCGCTCGCAAAGTTTGAAGCGGAATAGTTCCTTCGTGATAATGCTCAGATCTCGCGATTTCCGCGCCGCCCAAACGTCCTGAAACTTGCGTTTTAATCCCTCTCGCGCCCATTTTCATGGTACGTCCCATAGATTGCTTCATAGCTTTACGGAACGAAATACGTTTTTCAAGCTGCGCCGCGATATTTTCCGCAACAAGTTGCGCGTTCATATCCGCAACTTTAACATCAACGATGTTCAAAGCAACGCTTTTGCCAGTAAGCTTTTCAACCGATTGCTTGATTTTTTCAATCTCGGTTCCGCCTTTACCGATAATGATACCCGGTTTCGCCGCATGAATAAACAAACGGATTTTCCCCGCCGCTTTTTCAATTTCAATCTTAGCAACACCGGCAGCGTAAAGCTTTTTCTTCAGCATTTTGCGAATATTGTAATCTTCCACGATATTATCGCCAAAGTCGCTGTCCGACGCAATCCAGCGTGAGTCCCAGCCTTTGATAACTCCGACTCTAAGTCCGTGAGGATGCACTTTTTGTCCCATGCTTTAAACCTCCCTTTCCGCAAGCACCAACGTAATATGGCTGGTCTTCTTTTGGATTCTGTTAGCCATACCTTTCGCCCGCGGAATAATCCGCTTCAAGGTCGGCCCTTGATCTGCATAAACTTGTGAAATGTACAAGTTGTCTACATTCATGTTATGATTGTTTTGCGCGTTAGCGATTGCGGAATTCAAAAGCTTTTCCACAACAGGACTTGCCACTTTCGGCGTATTTTTCAATATCGCAATGGCGTGCCCGACCGGCTTGTTGCGAATAAGGTCGATAACAATTCGAACTTTTCGCGGCGCAATACGAATATGTGTAACTTTTGCCTTAGCTTCCATAACTTTCACCTCTATTTTGTAAAATACATTTTATTCAAGACACAAACACGGTTTGCGTCAAATTGCGTAAGATTTCGGCGAAACAAGTCTCGAAAAACCGCAGGCGTATGGGTTATACGTTGAGGATTTTTCGCAGGTGAAGTTTCGGCGAAAGATTGCGTGATTTCACGCAAACCGGTTATTTACCGGTGTTTGACGTTTTCGATCCCGAATGACCACGATATGTTCTGGTCGGCGCGAACTCACCAAGTTTATGTCCAACCATATCCTCGCTCACATAAACAGGAACATGCTTACGTCCGTCATGAATCGCGATTGTATGTCCAACCATTTCAGGGAATATAGTAGACGCGCGCGACCAAGACTTGATAACGTTCTTCGTCCCCGCCGCATTTTGCGCAACTATCTTTTTCATCAAACTTTCTTCAATAAAAGGTCCTTTTTTAACACTACGTCCCATAAAGTTTACCTCTCTTTCCATTATACTTCTATACTTCTCAATTGCATAAACCCAAATTCCACATTTTTGTCAAATTCCTAAAATTTGCGTCAAATTGCGTGAAACCAAATCTCATATTTTCGTCAAATTGCGTGCAGTTTGAATTTTGGCAGATGGCTGTGCATTTTGTTTTACAAAATGTTACGCCCCTGCATAATTCGGCTATGACTTTGCAAAAATCAGCAAAGCCAAGTCTCATTTAAAGCCGCGCCGCTTTTGCGCGCCCTGCCACGCCGCGTACACAAAGTACGCAAGTGGGCGGCAGTAGCTTTCAGCAAATCGCACTTCGTCAACAAACGACTCATGCTCTTTGGAAAGCCTTGCAGGGGAGCTGTTAGCGAAAACAAGTTTTCGACAACTCTCCCAAAAATTCAAAATGTGCCAATTTGACGAAAATAATTATCGAGAATTTCTGCCTTTAACTATATACTTGCTAGAATGCTTCTTCTTATTCCGCGTTTTATATCCCAACGCCGGCTTACCCCAAGGAGTAACAGGGCTCGGCCGTCCGATAGGCGACTTACCTTCACCACCACCGTGAGGGTGATCACACGGATTCATAACAACACCACGAACGGTAGGACGCCATCCCATATGTCGTTTACGTCCCGCTTTACCGATGTTTATGTTCTCGTGATCGGTGTTTCCAACCTGCCCGATTGTCGCGCGGCAGTTGTTTCGAACCAATCTCATCTCGCCCGACGGAAGTCTGATTTGCGCGTAAAGTCCCTCAAGAGCCATAAGCTGCGCCGTGTTCCCCGCCGATCTAACAAGTTGTCCGCCTTTACCGGGCTTCAACTCGATGTTGTAAATCATCGTACCAACCGGAATGTCTTTAAGCTCTTTCGCGTTACCCGGCAAGATGTCGGCTTGCACGCCCGACTCAATGATATGACCTTTTTTAAGTCCAACCGGCGCGATGATGTATGTTCTTTCACCATCCGGATATTCCAAAAGCGCAATGTTAGACGTTCTGTTCGGATCATACTCGATTGATAAAACAGTTGCTTTCATTCCATCTTTGTTACGTTTAAAATCAATAATTCTGTACTTACGTTTCGCGCCGCCTCCGCGGTGACGAACCGTAATTTTACCATGCGCGTTTCGTCCTGCATTCTTCTTAAGTTTTCTAAGAAGCGACTTCTCCGGCTTTACTTTATCAATCTCAGCAAAAGCCGAACATGTCATCTGACGCAACGAAGGCGTAATAGGTCTATACTTTTTAATAGCCATTAGCTCTTTCTCCCTTCAACTCGATATTAACCCTCAAATAATTCGATAGATTTACTATCAGGAGTCAACTTCACCATTGCTTTCTTCCAATCCGGACGAAATCCTGCGTGAACTCCCATTCTTTTCGGCTTGCCTTTCATATTCATGGTGGTAACTTTGTCAACTTTCACCTTAAATATTTCTTCAATCGCCTTTTTAATTTCAATCTTGTTTGCGCCAACCGCAACTTCGAACGTGTACTTCTTGTCTTGAACGCCTTCCATACTCTGCTCGGTAATGATAGGCTTTCTAATAATGTCATAAGCCGTTTTCATTATGCGTACACCTCCTCAAGCTTAGCCACCGCGTCTTTTAGAATGATACATTTCGTATGGTTCAAAACTTCATAAGTATTGATCTGTCCAACGAATGTAGCGTCAACGCCGCGAATATTTCTCGCGCTGCGCACGACTGTTTGGTCGTTTTCGGGAAGAACGATCAACGCTTTCCCCACGATTCCCATGTTTTTCAAAACCGTAGCAACTTCTTTCGTCTTAATCTCGTCCATCTTGAATCCGTCAAGCACGATAACGTTCTCAGCCAAAACTTTACTTGACAACGCCGATTTCAAAGCAAGACGCTTCACTTTTTTGTTAACCGTATAACTGTAATCTCTCGGTTTCGGCGCAAACGTTACGCCACCGCCTGTCCATATCGGAGAACGAGTACTACCGTGACGAGCACGACCCGTACCTTTTTGTCTCCACGGCTTCTTACCGCCGCCTCGAACTTCCGCGCGCGTTTTCGTGCTTTGTGTTCCTTGACGCTGATTCGCAAGATAGTTTACAACAACTTCGTGCATTACATCAGTGTTAACGTCAACTCCGAACACGTTTTCGCTAAGCTCAATATCTCCAATGTTCTTACCTGTCTTATCCATTAATGGTACTTTAGGCATTTTTATTACTCCCTTCCAAACTAAATTTGCGTCAAATTACGTGAGATTTCGTCGAAACATCGTCCCCACTCGCACTCGTTGCTCGTTTTGCCACAAAAATCGTGGCAAAAGCTTCGCCTTGCGTGCGGCGGCTCCTCTTTCCCAAAAAATTTCGAGCAATGGCTCTCGTTTTTTGGGAGCCCTCCATATAAAAGCCACAGGCGTATGAGTTATACGTCGAGGACTTTTTGTCCTCGCAGTTTCTGCGAAAGATTGCGTGATTTCACGCAAATTATCCTCCTTTAACCGCGTTCCGAACAACAACCAGTCCGCCCTTAGGTCCCGGAACCGCGCCTTTAATAAGAAGCAAGTTCCGTTCCGTATCAACTTTAACAAGTTCTAAATTTTGAATGGTAACGGTATCCACACCCATGTGTCCGGGCAACCTTTTACCTTTAAATACTCTCGACGGAGTAGAACATCCGCCCATTGAACCCGGTCCTCTGTGATAATGCGAACCGTGACTCATCGGACCTCTGTGCGTTCCGTGACGCTTAACCGTACCCTGGAATCCGTGACCTTTGCTGGTTCCGGTAACGTCAATAACTTCTCCGTCCTCGAATATATCAACTTTAATTTCGTCTCCGACATTCAAATCCGCGTAATTGTCAAGTTTAAATTCTTTTAGAAATCTTTTAAGCCCGACACCCGCTTTTTTGTAATGTCCTTGCAACGGCTTAGTGGTATGCTTTTCTTTTTTGTCCATAAAAGCCATTTGCACGCTTTCGTAACCGTCTTTTTCCATATCTTTCTTTTGAACGATAGGACACGGCCCCGCTTCAACAACAGTGATCGGAATTACCACGCCGTTTTCGCCAAATATCTGCGTCATTCCGATTTTCTTACCTAAAATCGCTTTCTTCATTAATACTTCTCCTTTCGGTTATTGGTCGGCACATTCCACCGACATGACCTTCACGCAACACATATACCCAAATTTGCGTCAAATTGCGTGAGATTTCGTTGAAACAAGATGCGAAAAACCGCAGGCGTATATGTGATACGTTGAGGATTTTTCGTCATTGCAGTTTCGACGAAAGATTGCGTGATTTCACGCAAATTTTATATCTTAATTTCAATATCAACGCCCGCCGGTAAATCCAAGTTCTTCAGCGCGTCAATCGTTTTCGCCGTCGGACCCAAAACATCAATCAAACGTTTGTGCGTTCTCAGTTCAAACTGCTCACGGCTGTCTTTGTACTTATGCACCGCGCGAAGGATAGTGATAATCTCCTTCTTCGTCGGCAACGGAATAGGACCCGAAATTTTCGCCCCCGTTCTCGTTGCGGTATCCACGATCTTCGCCGCCGATTGATCAACCAAATTGTGATCGTAAGATTTAAGTCTGATTCTAATTTTTTCTGCCGCCATAAAATAGCCCTCCTTAATAAAATTCTTAATTTTGCGTCAAATTGCGTAATATTTCGTCGAAACGAGTCCCGGAAAACCGCAGACGTATGGGTTATACGTTGAGGATTTTCTGTGGGCGATGTTTCGACGGAATATTGCGTAATTTCACGCAAAATTTCACACTGTGCCGGGCGTACTTTATATTACTATAAAATTTCCCGAAGCACCGCTAAGCCTTACGGCATAACGATTTCGGGCAAAACAGACTTCGAAACATAGACAACCTTAAAAACTGCCCACTTTTCAATAAAATCTGAATTTTCGATACTACCTCGCACGCAAACGCCCGCTTTTTTGAAACCGGACAATCTCCTCCAAAGTTCCCAAACCCCTTGAATATCAAGTGTTTGCCATCTCTGAAATCATCGTCTGTCTTAGACGTGCTTGAATAGTATACAACATCTAACCCCATATGTCAAGCATTATTTTACAGTTTTTCGGCAATTCATCTCTTTTTCCACTAAATTGAAAAACTTATCAGCAAACCAATGTGACATTTTTATGCTTCTCTGCATACAAAAATGAAGTATTATCCATTTTATTAAGTATATTTTCCTCTTCATATTTTCACCTCTGATAACAATATGATAACACATTGTTTGTAGACAGTCAAGGTTTTTTATAATAAAATGTTATCAAAATGACAGAGGAGTGTTATCATGCCTACTGAAAAGATTCAAACAGGTATAAGATTTAAAGAAGAAATGCTGAAAAAAATAACTTATATCGCTAAGAAAAATCGCCGCTCGTTAAATGCACAGCTAGAATTCATAACCCAAAATTGCATAGAAGAATATGAAGCCGAAAAAGGTGAAATTATTTTAGAGCGGGAGGATTAGTCCGCAACCCTTCCGCTCTCCACCCTAATGTAGCAAACATCTTCGCCCAACCCCTCAAACATATCTCTGTCCGTCGCGGTGATAATCACCTGCATATCTCTAATCTCACTCAATATGTACCCGCGCCGACTCCCGTCCAACTCACTCATAATATCGTCAAGCAAAAGCACCGGAAATTCCCCAATCTCCTCCCGAATAATCCTAACTTCCGCAAGCTTCAACGCAAGCGCGACCGTTTTCTGTTGCCCCTGCGACCCAAACGCCCTCGCTTCCTTCCCATTAATATAGAAAGTAATATCATCCCTATGCGGCCCCACGACACATTTCTGCAACTCCCGCTCCCGCCCGGCTGACCGCGCAAGCTTGTCGGACAGCAGCTCCCGAATCTCCTCCGAACTCTTGCCGTCAATATCACCGACGCAAGAGTTATACTTCATCGAAAATTCTTCCGCTCCACCGGATATATCCCGCAAAACCTCCGCCATAACGACTTCCAATCGCTTGATATACTCATGCCGATACTTCAAAATCTCCGCCGCAACGCTCACAAGCTTCTCGTTCCAAACATCAAGTACGCCGTCAAATGCGAAATTCCCTGATTTTCCAAGCAACATATTCTTCCCCGCGACAATCTTCTGGTATTGCAAAAGCGCAGAAAAATAATTCGGACGCAACTGACTGATAAACGCGTCCAAATTCTTCCGCCGCCCGCGCGGCTGGTCTTTCACCAACGCCAAATGCTCGGGACAAAACAAAACAACGTTAAACCGCCCCATAAGAACGCTGATTTTCGGAATCAAAATCCCATTCACTTTGATAAGCTTTCGCGCATCCTTGTTAATCACAATTTCCGACCGATTTTCCATCCCGCACGATACAAAATCCAGCACCGCAGTCGAGGTATCATTGCCGAACAAAATCATTTCCTTATCTTTATGTGTGCGATGAGATTTCCCCATAGAAAATAAATGCACAGCTTCAAGAACATTCGTCTTGCCCTGTGCATTATTTCCATATATCACGGTCACGCCGCTATTAAATTCAAACTCTTCACTCTCATAGTTACGAAAACTCTTGAGTGATAATCTCTTTATCTGCATAAACCCATTTCCTCTTACTGCTTAAATGCTAATCTTCCCAAGAAAGCTGTATCATCACAACATAATCGCCTTCAACCGTTGCCAAAGCGCCATATGTGTTCCTTCGAGGACCTGTTACAGAACGTATCTCGCCCTCAGGGCTGATACTCCGCCCTGTCATACCGGCGGTTTCAAGTTGGAAAGCCATAGTGCCTTCAACTTCAATCAACTCTTCCCGTGTCATACCAAGCCAGATGTCCAAAATTTCAAATCTGCCCTCTTGCGGAGCCCTTTCCGGTGCATAAAAACGAATAAGTACTAGCTCTCCGCTTGAACGCTCAAAAGTTGCTCGCATAAGACCGTCAAAATATTCATAAGTATCTCTTGTTCGCCCTGAATCATATAATTGCCCTACGCCAAACGCTTGTTCAAAATCTGATTTTAAATCCCCAATGGACATGGTTGTACCCGTTTGAGTATCACGAAATTCCCCAAACCCAAGATCGCTTGCTCGTCCTCCGCCATTTCCACCACAGCCCACAAATATCATCATTGCAAATACTGCTAATATAATCATCAATATTTTTCTCATAATTAAAAACTCCTCTTTTATTAATATCATCTTATTAATAACTTCTCTCAACCGAGAAAAAGTGACTCTTACAGCTGGGCAAATTGATAAACGAATAAAACTTTTTCGCCACTTCGCTTGGATTGCTCGACACAACCTGAAAATTCTCAAGATCGTCCATCGTTTCAAAAGTTAAAACATCTGCCCAAGTGTCGCCGTCAACCATTTGCTTCCACGAAACATATCCTCTCTGCTTGGATATAAACTCGTTATTCAAATTCTCCGCCGCAGCCAAAAAATCCTCTACAACAGTCCCCTTTTTAAGCTTAAAAGAAACATAATAAACCGCGTTAGCCACAGTAATTCCTCCTATTTCAACTTAAAATCCTAAAATCCAAACATACTTAAACTTATCGTCCCTATCGCAATACCAATCGCCGCAAGCACAGCAAAATGTAACGGATAAATAACATAAAATGTCCACTTCATCCGCTTTCCGCGCTCTCCGTTATAGTTTTTAAGCAAAACCGAAGTAAGAGCGCAAACAACACCAAAAGGTATCAACGTCATCATAAAATGGAAATCCATTTGAAGATGCGCATTACGGAATAATCCGCCATAAGCCGGATCTACCGCTCCTCCGAGCATAGATAAGCTCCATAATGTAAGCCCTGCAAGTCCAAGCCAGCACACGCCCGCAAAAATCGGCGGCACAATTCGTCTCGCATTTTCGTTCTTAATAATATGAAACAGCAATATCATCGTAACTCCGATAAAATACATTTCAAAAATCAGCGAAACCGGAACTATCACTATCACATACAGTACCCAAAACAGCGCCTTAATTTTTATCTTATCATACAGCAATAAAACAACCAATCCCAAAGCTATGGTAAACATGATGTTTAAAGACGGAAATCCTATAACTAAAAAATGAAAAGGTGCCGCAATTAATCCAAACAAAAGTAATCGCCCTATATATTTCAAAAGATTAGAGGTATGCCGATATCCTTCAACCACAAAGTAAGCCATAATGGCAAATGTAAGCCCTCCAAGACCATTAAGCACCATGCTTAACCAAAAAGGCATAATATCCCACCATGCATAGGTCATGTGGCTAAGAACCATTCCGATAATCGCAATCCACTTCAACTTACACGCATTTAAGTTCCTCAACATTATTTTTCATCCTCATTTCGCCGCTTCTCATTCACCGCAAGCGCGCTCAAAATTTGAGCGCGTATATCTTCCGATCCCGTCGCATTATTGGGTAGCAAAATCGTATGCGTACCTTGTTTCGCAAACGAACCTAACATATCAAGATATTGCTCGGTCAGCAAAATGCTCATAACATCTTTTTCGTTCAATCCTGTTGATTTTAACTCGCCAAACGAACTATTCAACCCGTCAATAATAGCCTTACGCTGATTTGCAATACCCTCGCCGTGCAATCGGTTACGATCCGCTTCGGCTTCCGCCGCAGTCACCACACGAATTTTATCGGCGTTCGCCAATTCCTGCGCCGCCATTTTTTGACGTTGCGCCGCGTTGATGGCGTTCATCGCCTCTCTAACTTCTTTCGCAGGCTCAATCGAAGTGATCAAAGTACGAATAATAACATAACCAAACTTCGCCATCTCTTCGCTAAGTTGTTTGTGAACGTCCCTCGCAATATCGCCCTCACGCTCAAAAGATTCATCCAACGTATATTTCGGCAACGACGAACGAATTGCGTCCTCAACATATGAAGTTAGCTGCCGAACAGGATCAACCAACGAATAATACGCCTCTTTCACTTTAACAGGGTCAACTTGATAATGAACCGCGACGTTCATATGCACGAAAACATTATCCTGCGTTTTCGTTTCGATAACCATATGATTTTGTTGCACGCGCAACTGCACTCGATAAACCACGCGATCAATACCAAGCGGCACACGATAATGTAAACCCGCGTTCGCCGTTCTTCTGAATTTACCGAATCGCTCAATAATCGCGACCGACTGTTGCCGCACGGTAAATATCCCGGTCAGCAAAATAAATCCAACAATAGAAGCAATAACGATGATAGCTATAGTAGTATTTTCCACGATAACGCCTCCTAATTAATGTTTTTATCCCAACCTAACAGGCAATATCAAATAATAATAGTCATTTCCCTCCGCCGGCTCGATAACGCACGGCAAGTTAGCCGCTTTCATCTTCAAAACAACTTCCTCACCCTCGCAAGCGTGAAGCGCGTCAAGCAAAAACTTATGATTAAACCCAATTTCCAAATCGGCGTCGCCCGTCTCCGCCGCAAGATTATCATCAACCGTTCCAACGCTGGTCTGACAACTGATATTAATATTATCGCCGCCAATTTTCATCTTAATCGGACTTTTATTGATATCGCTGGTATTCACAAGCGCCGCCCGCTCAATCGAATCCACCAAAGCGCGAACATCGCACTTAATCTCAATCCCGCTATCCGTCGGCATAATCTGACGATAGTTTATATACTCGCCCTCGATCAACCGCGTCACCATCTTACAATTATCAAACAAAAACACCGCATGCTTCTGCGTATAGTTAATCTCAATTTCCTCGTCGCCGTCTTTCAAAATTTTATTCAACTCCGAAAGCGCCTTCGACGGAATAATAACGCTTCTCTCTTCATACTCTTTCGGCAACTTCTCATCTCTCATAGCAAGACGATATCCGTCAACCGCAACCATTCGAATCTTCTCGCCAAGCGTTTCAAGCAAACATCCGGTCAGCACAATCTTATTCTCGCTCGTTCCAACCGAAAATATTGTATTATTAATCATCTTTTTGATATTTGTTTTGCTTATGCTGATACTATATTCCGAGTCAAACGCCGGCAATTCCGGAAATTCGGTCGCAACAATTCCGGGAATCTCGAATTTCGACTTCCCGCTTTTAATCCTCGTCAAATTATTCTCCAAAAGTTCAACGTCCACAGCATCTTCCGGAAGTTTGCGCACAATATCTCCAAACATCTTCGCGTTTACAACAATTTCACCCGGAGTTTCCACCTGCGCGTCAATAACACACTCAATTCCAATCTCAAAATCGTTTCCAGTAAGTCGAAGCGTATTCCCTTCAATCGCTTTAATATGAATCCCCTCAATAACGGCGATAGTCGACCTCGCCGACACCGCCTTAGATACGATATTTATAGCGTCAATCAAACTTTCCTTCGTACATCTTAATTTCATATGTCCACTTCCTTTTTTATTTGTATTCATTTAAGTTTATCATATAATTCTACAAAATACAATAACATTTTTTAAATTTTTTACTGCACACAATGAACACTATCAACCTCAATAACTTGTGCATAACTTTTTACAAAAATACTATATCTATGATGTTTATATCTTTTACAAACAATCCACAAGTTTTATACATAATTTTTTCATACTTTAAAACACATTCATACACTTATCAACATTTTTAACACCATTATTACTACTACAACTATAAAAGTTTATATTTATTTTATATAATAATATGTTGAATTTTCTGAAATAATGTGCTACAATGTTAAACGGTGAAACTATATGAATAATAAGATAAACATACTGGGCGTAAATATTGATAATCTAAGTTTTAACGATACTTTTGAAAAAGCAAAATCATTGATTGAAACGAATGAAACGGACATGATATTTACCCCAAATCCCGAAATCATTATGCTTGCGCGTAACGACGAAACCTTCGAAAATATCCTAAATTCCGCGTCAATCTGTACGCCTGACGGAATCGGGGTTGTTTACGGCGCGAAAATATTAAAAACGCCGCTTGTCGAGCGTGTCGCCGGCTTTGATTTGGCAACCGCTTTAATAGAATACGCGTCGCAAGCCGGAAAATCAATATTCTTATTCGGCGCCGCTCCAAATATCGCCGATACCGCGGCGGAAAAGTTGATCGAAAAACATTCAACCTTAAAAATCGCCGGAACCCGAAACGGATATTTCAAAGACGAAGAAACACCGGAAATTATCGAACAAATCAATCAATCAAACGCTGACATCTTATTCGCCTGCCTCGGCGCGCCGAAACAGGAAAAATGGATATACGAGAATCGCGATAAATTAAATGTAAAATTAGCGCTAGGTCTCGGCGGCGCGCTTGACGTATTTGCCGGCAACGTAAAACGCGCGCCGAAGATATTTATAAAACTAAATCTTGAATGGTTCTACCGTTTACTAAAACAACCGTCAAGAATAGGTAGGTTTATGGCACTTCCGAAATTTATGATTACAGTAATGAGGAGTAAGAAAATTGGAAGATAGACAAAGCTTAAAAAACGACAAAATATTGATTCACGAACAAAAGAAAAGTATGCGCCAAATTCGATGGCTAATTTTTTGGGTGCTTATATCTCTAAATGTAGTAACCCTTTCAATTGACGCGATTTTCAGTTTTATAGAAACCACAACACTTCTAAACTACGCGCGAATGTTGATAATACACATTTTGGCGGTTTTGATACCTTTGGTTATTTACTTCAAGACGGTCAGAGAGCCTGAATCTCAAAAAATATCGCTTCGATTAAACAAATTTTCATTTATGCAAGGATTAATGATCGTAATTCTCGCCGCCGCGGGGCAGTTTATAATGGCAATATTAAACGTACCTATGGTATTATTACAGACGAACGTTTTTCAAATAGAGATGGCGGAAAGTATCATAATTTCGAGCAATTCTATAGAATTTATTGTGGGAGTCGCCGTAATGGCGATCATTCCCGCGATACTTGAAGAAATTCTATTCCGTGGCGTTATATTCGGCGGAACCGAGCGGCAATCAACGATATTCGCGGTTTTATTTTCAACATTCGTGTTTGCGTTGGTTCACCCGAATATATTCAACTTCGCAGGGCTAATATTCTTAGGACTTATGACGGTGATGGTAATGCTGCGCACAAATTCGATTTACGCCGCAATACTTTATCATTTTATAAATAATCTAACGGCGTTTTTGTTTTTTCAGCTTTCCCATTCCGCGGGCTATATAAACGTTCCGCTTACGGTATTTATGATTTTAGGCGCGATTGTTGTGTTTATCGTTTCAATATTTATATTTAGAATTATAACTCCAAACGCGCCGAAGTATAAAGATAAAAAAGCCGCGCCGCTTTTACTTCGCAATATCTTCAGTGTACCCATTATACTGTGTATGGTAATAACGGTTGCCGTACAATATTTTGTATTTTTTCGTTAGGATGTATCTTTAATTCAAGGAGGAATTATCATGAAAAAATTATTGACTTTACTTATTATAATTGTTGTTATCATAGCAGTTGCGACGATTGTATTTTTCGTCAGTTGCCGCGGCGGAAGCGGAGAAGACGTAGTGATTACCATTCCTGCCGGCGCCGGACTTAACCAAATTTCTGAAATTTTGAGCCGGGAAAACATCGTATCAAGCGCGAGAAGCTTCAGAAGATACGCTTCAAATCAGAATAATATAATGTTTCAGCAAGGCGACCATGTTCTAAACGGCAATATGAGCTATGCCGAAATAATTGAAGTTTTGCAAAGAATCCCGCAACCTATTATTCCGGACGGAACCGAGCGAGTTACAATTCCCGAAGGTTTCGAGCTTCGCAATATAGTGGACAGGCTGTATAGCCGTGGCTTAATCGACCGTGATCGATTTATGCGCGAAGTGGAAAACGGCGTGTTCGATTTCGACTTTGTAAGAGCAATCCCGACGGCAAATCGAATCCATCGTTTAGAGGGTTATCTTTTCCCCGCAACGTATGATATTCTACCGACACACACCGAATGGGATATCATAAATATGATGCTTCAAGCGTTCGAAAGCAACGTTATACCGGTTTACAATCGAATAAATCCGACTCAAACGCTCGACGAAATCGTAATCATGGCGTCGATAGTCGAGCGCGAAGCGGTAAACAATGCCGAACGACCTACAATCGCCGGAGTATTCTATAATAGAATCAGAATCGGAATGTTGCTTCAATCCTGCGCAACTGTTAAGTATACTTTCGATTTAGGAACACGTCCCGCGGTTTTGTCAATCGCGCAAACACGAATGGATTCACCGTACAATACTTATATGCACGCAGGGCTTCCGGTAGGTCCAATCGCTTCACCCGGACTTCTTTCGCTTCAAGCGGCAATGGAGTGGGAAACCCACGATTACATATACTTTACTGCCAATATCGACGGAACCGGACACGTGTTCAGCCGAACATTGGCAGAGCACAACGCCGCTTCACGCGAACGAGAGCAAGCGCACAGAAACAGAGGGCAATAATGAATATCAACTATCCTTATATTAATGAATATATTCAAAAAAGCACGCCGCAGAAAACCGGACTTCTAAAGGAACTTGAAACTTACGCCGAGAAGAACAATGTTCCAATTTCACAGCCCGAAACGTTACGTTTTATCGAAGTGATATGTTCCATCGCAAAACCTAAAAAAATTCTCGAAATCGGAACGGCAATCGGATATTCCGCAATCGCCATTGCTGAACTGTCAAGCGAAATTGACATTAAATCGATAGAAAAATCCGAAAGTATGGCAACTATTGCCCGGGAAAATATCTCCGCCGCGAAGTTAGATAACCAAATTGAAGTTATAACCGGCGACGCGAAGGATGTTTTATCCGAGTTTTCGGATAGCAGTTTCGATTTAATCTTTATGGACGCCGCGAAAGGGCAATATCTTCAATTTCTGCCGCATTGCATCAGAATTTTGCGAAACGGCGGAATTTTGATAAGCGATAATATACTTTATCAAGGAATGGTCGCGACCGACGAACTTTGGGTAAAACGAAAATGTACAATTATCCGCAATTTGCGCGAATATATTACGGAAATTATGGATAATGATAAACTAGACACTTCAATATTACCATTAGGCGACGGTGTCGCTATCTCATATAAAAAAATTTAGTAAGCTTGCGTCAAATTGCGTGATTTCACGCAAGCTGGAGAAGATACTATGTTAAACCGAAAACTCTTTAAGAATATTGATTTCTTTCTATTATCTATGGTTCTGATCGCCGGAACCATAGGTATTATTGCAATTTCAAGCGCCGTAAGCACGTTTATAAATCCATCGCAATTTGTAATAACCCAAATTGTCTCACTTGTCGTCGGACTTGTGGTAATAGCTGTTATTATCAAAATAGATTACGAATATTTGTGCGGCTTATCTTACGCTATATACGGTTTGTGTTTGCTACTTTTAATTCTAGTTCTGATTCCCCAAATCGGGCACGCGCAACTAGGCGGACAAAGATGGATTCGAATCGGCCCTATCGGATTCCAGCCGACCGAATTTGTAAAAATCGGATTTATCATCACATTCGCGAAGCATCTATCTTTGATAGATGAGGATATCAACAAGCCGAAAAATATAGGGTTTTTAGCATTGCACGCCGCACCGATCATCGCACTTACACTAATGCAACCGGATTTGGGAACGACCCTTGTATTTGTTTCTATCGCGTTGATGATGATTTGGTTCGCGGGGATAAATTATAAGTATATTTTGGCAGCAATCGGCGGCTTTGTTGCGGCGCTTCCGATAATATGGTTCTTTGTGTTGCGAGATTATCAACAGTTGCGTATTATAAGTTTTTTCAACCCTTACCTTGACCCCGCCGGCGCCGGATTTCAAGTGTTGCAGTCAAGAATCGCGGTCGGCTCGGGACAAATATTCGGCAGAGGCTACCTCCGCGGTTCCACCCAATTCGGCTTCCTGCCCGAACGGCATAACGACTTCATATTTTCGGTAATAAGCGAAGAATTCGGATTTATCGGAAGCATGGTTGTGTTACTTCTTCTACTCGGAATAACCTTGCGCTGCCTTTATATCGCGAATAAAGCAAAAAACTCCCTAGGCAAATATATCGCCCTCGGAGTTTCAGGAATGTTGATGTTCCAAACTATTCAAAGTATCGGAATGGCAATCGGTCTAATGCCGGTAACCGGCGTTCCATTGCCGTTTATAAGCTATGGCGGCTCATCGATGCTGGCAAATATGATGGCGGTCGGGCTGGTGCTAAACGTACGCTATCGTTATAAGGTAATTAATTTTTAGATTTAGTAAGAGGGCATAAAACCATGAAAACTTTGATTCTTTATGCGTCAAAATACGGCGCCGCGGAAGAAATCGCGCGGCGTATCGCAAAAAACATAGAGGTTGCAGTTGTTTGTGACCTAAAGCAAAAAGACATTCCAAAGTTGTCGCAGTTTGACTGCGTAATTATCGGAAGTTCGATTTACGCGGGCGCAATTCGCAAGGAAGCGAAAACTTTCATCTCTCAAAACGCCGATGAATTATGCAAAAAAAGAGTGGGCTTATTTCTTTCCGGATTTGAAACCGAAAAGGAAGCCGAAGTGTTCAACCAAAACTTCCCGCCGCAACTTTTGCAAGCTGCCAAGGCGAAGTTTTTCGCGGGCGGAATATTTGATCCGAAAAAGGTCGGCGGTGCCGAGCGATTTATATACAAGTTAGTAACGAAGCAAACCGATTATAAAGACACTATCGATAACGATAAAATCGCGCACTTTGCGCAAGCAATGAAAGCCGACTAAACCAATTTAGTATTCACATACGTAACAAACTCAATGTTTATGCCGCTTTGCGTAGACATTTTTTTTGAACTTTCAACCGCCCAGTCAGGATCTTTATCCAAATTTTCCATATATCGATCCGCCTCAAATTCGGCGTCAATTTTAGTGACGTATGCACGCGTGCAAAGCGGAAGATATTGCTTATAAATTGATTCACCGCCGATTACGAAAACGCTATCATCGCCAATACCTATGGAGTTATGAACTCTAACGTTATCTGCCTTGAAATTTTCATCTCGGGATAATACAATGTTATTCCGATTTGGCAACGCTCCGTTCGGCAAGCTATCAAACGTCTTCCGCCCCATAACGACGGTTTTGTCAGTCGTCATTACGCGAAAAAATTTCATATCCTCGGGAATATGGGCGAGAAGCTTGTTATCGCAACCGATTCCCCAGTTTTTGTCTACTGCCACAATTAGATTCATATTATTTCGCTCCTTAGTTTGCGTCAAATTGCGTGGTGGTCAACTGCAGCCAATTAAGCGGCGGCAAAAATCGCCTTGCTCTCTTGGGCAGTTTTCACAGGGGAGTTGTTAGCAAAAACAAGTTTTTGACAACTCTCCCAGATTCCGCCGAAACGAGCCCCGAAAAAGAACGGCAAAAACCGCCGTTGAAACGCCATTTATGTATGTTTTGTTTCACAAAACTTTTAATGGCGTCTTGTTTCCGCAGGCGTACAAATGGTACGTTGAGGATTTTTCGTGGGTGAAGTTTCGGCGGAAGATTGCGTGATTTCACGCAAACTACTCAGCTATTGGAATGTTACGAACCTGCTCGCCCGCCTGATAGTTCTCTAGCACAAAATCATCTACTGTAAAATCATAAAAATCCTTAACTTCCGGATTTACAACCAACTTCGGCGCCAGATACGGCGCGCGTGTAATCAATTCTTCAATAATCGGCACATGCCGATCATATATATGCGCATCCGCGATAACGTGAATAAGCTCGCCAACTTTCAATCCCGAAACTTGCGCAAACATATGTACCAAAATCGCATACTGGCAAACATTCCAATTGTTCGCCGCCAAAATGTCTTGCGATCGCTGATTCAGTATGGCGTTCAGACGATCGCCGGTCACATTAAACGTCACGCTGTACGCGCAAGGATAAAGATTCATGGCGTGCAAGTCGGCATGGTTGTAGATGTTCGTCATAATCCGCCGACTATACGGCGTGTGTTTCAAATCATACAACGCGCGGTCAACTTGGTCAAACTCGCCCTCTTTATACTTGTGCTTCTGCGCAAGCTGATAGCCGTAAGCCTTGCCGATACTGCCGTCCTCATCCGCCCACTGATTCCAAATTTTACTGTTCAACTCACCGATATTGTTCGACTTCTTCTGCCAAATCCACAAAAGCTCGTCAATACAGCTCTTCAAATAAGTCGGGCGCAACGTCAAAATCGGAAACTCTTTCGACAAATCATACCGATTCACCACGCCAAACTTCTTAATATAATGCGCGTCGGTGCCGTCCTCCCACTTCGGGCGGATTTCCTCACCCTCGGAAGTGTAGCCGTTGTCGAGAATGTCGCGGCACATATCGATGAAAATTTTATCTGCGATGCTCATAAGATTGCTCCTTTTTGCGCCCAACGGGCGCGAGTTTTTGCCGCTACGGCGGCAGGCTTTGCGCGGGCACGCGCAGACGCGGCAAGGACCAGTCCTTGACAATCCAGCAAACTTTTGTGCGCCAAAAGTTTGATCAAAAGCGCCGCGCTCACGAACACGCTCAAAAACCGAGCGCACGTGGCGCGGAAGCAAGTGCAATCAACTCACTCCTAACCAAACAATATCTCGCGCTTCTAGGCGCGGGACGAATTTTTGCTCAAGATGGCGGCTTTTGCCGCCGTAGTTACTTAATTGATGTGCAATTTGTTTGCAGTCCTTTTGTAGCGGCGCGCTTTTAATAGCGCGAAAGCGCGTTTGCGCCGCCTGTTTGATAAAACTTTTTAAAGTTTTTCGGGGCTTGACAAGGGCTTCGACAAGTCCTTATCGCTCTGCGGCAGCAGCCGCACATATGCGCTTGTCAGCGTAAGACAACCTCGCGGTTTTAGGGCTACCGCCCTATCACCTCTACACTCATATACTTCCGCAAAACTTCAGGCACAACCACACTTCCGTCCTCATTCTGATAATTCTCCAAAATCGCAGCGACAGAGCGCCCGACCGCAACGCCCGAACCATTCAATGTGTGCACAAACTGCGCCTTATCGGCGGGATTTTCCTTAAACTTGATATTCGCGCGCCTCGCTTGGAAGTCCAAAAAGTTGCTGCACGACGAAATCTCGACATACCGCCCATAACTCGGCATCCAAACTTCAATATCATATGTCATCGCCGAGCTGAATCCCAAATCTCCGGTGCAAAGCTTAACCGTACGATACGGCAATCCTAACAACTGCAAAATCCGCTCCGCGTCGGCGGTTAACCGCTCAAGTTCGTCCGGCGACTGCTCCGGTTTCGCGAACTTCACAAGCTCGACTTTATTAAATTGATGCTGCCGAATAAGCCCGCGCGTATCTCGCCCCGCGCTTCCCGCTTCGCTTCGGAAACACGCCGAATACGCGGTATATTTAATAGGAAGCTCGTCACCCGCAACAATCTCATCCCGCAACATGTTGGTAACAGGCACTTCCGCCGTCGGAACAAGAAAATAATCGCTGCCGGAAATTTTAAACGCGTCCTCCTCAAACTTCGGCAACTGCCCCGTCCCCATCATACTCGCTCTATGTACCATAAATGGCGGTAAAACCTCGGTATAGCCGTTTTCGGTGTGCGTGTCAAGAAAGAAATTAATCAACGCGCGCTCCAACCGCGCCCCAAGCCCGCGATACACCGTAAACCGCGCCCCCGTAACCTTTGCCCCGCAAGCAAAATCAAGAATATTCAATCCCTCGCCAATATCCCAATGCGCTTTCGGCTCGAAATCAAACTTTGGCGCCTCGCCCCACTTGCGAACCTCAACATTATCCTCGTCGCTCGTTCCGTCGGGAACGCTTTCATGTGGCAAATTCGGAAGTTGCAGCGCAATCGCCTCAATCTCACCATCAATCTCACGCAACTGTTCATCAAATTGCTTAATTTTATCGGACAGATCTTTCATTTCGGCAAAAATTGCTGTTGTGTCTTCGCCCGCTTTCTTCAACTGCGGAATCTCTTTCGACACGGTATTTTGCCGCGCTTTCATTTGCTCAACTTCAAACAAAATTTCCCGCCGTCTGCCGTCTAATGCTATAATTTCATCTATCCGCCCGGTATCTTCCCTGCGCCGCGAAAGCCCGGCTTTCACAACCTCCGGCTCACTCCGTATCAGTTTGATATCCAACATATTCCTCGTCCTCCTCTAAAACTTCAATATTCATTACCTGCGCCGCGAAAGCGGGCAGATTTCGTAGCTCTTCTAACTCTGACCGAAGTTCGGTATTCTCCGCAATCAAATCGGTAATCCGCTGCTGCGCGTTTTGATTAAGCAACTGACTTCGCGCCAACTCCTCACGATAATTCAACCGAACATTGTCAAAAAATTCCAACGCCGTCCACGCGCCGTACAATCCGCCCGCGATCATCAGCAAAACAATCAATATAGTAAAAAATCGTTTCATACGTAATTTGCACCTCTGAAATTAGTATGAACATATTATGGAAAAATCATACAATGTCAAATTTGCGCAAAAAACGGCTCAAATTTGAAATTTTGATTGAAAACGATTAACTATATTGCCGATTTCGAATTTTTCCAAATTATCCCGCAAATTTTAACCCCATATTTTGTAAAAATCATCTTAAATCTAGCAAAATTTGGATAATTCTTTCCAATTCAGGTTCTTGCGCGCAATTAATCTCAATTTTCATTTTCGACTTCTTTTGAGTGATTTTTACATCCGCACCAAGCTTCGACGAAATTCGTCGTTCCATATCTTGTCGCGCCAATTCAAACGGGCTTGCCTTGTTGTTATCCTTATTCGCCTTTTTCTCGGTCGGCTTGTTCAAAGATTTAATCAACGCCTCCAACTGCCGAACGCTTAACCCGTCTTTGATCACCTTTTTCGCGATTTCAAGCTGATTCGCCTTGCCGGGAACACCAAGCAACGTCCGCGCGTGTCCCGCCGAAAGCTTGTCCGACTTGACCAACTCCTTAATCTCATCCGAAAGTCCGCAAAGTCGTAGCGAGTTCGCAATCGCCGAACGACTTTTCCCCATCCGCTCGGAAACTGCTTCTTGGCTTAACCCGAAAGTGTCCATTAGCAGCCGATAACCCTCCGCTTCTTCGATAGGATTCAAATTCTCCCGCTGCAAATTCTCAATCAAACTCACCGACATCCGCGCAAGTTCGTCGTAATCCTTGATAATACACGGAATTTCTTTAAGTCCCGCCACCTTTGACGCGCGCCACCGCCGCTCGCCGGCAATGATTCTGTAAGTGTCGTTCTCGGTTTTTTGCACCAAAATCGGCTGCATAACGCCGTATTCCTTAATGGACTGTGCAAGCGTTTCCAACGCATCGGCGTCGAAATGTTGCCGCGGTTGATTGCGGTTCGGCTCAATATCTATCAGTTTAATGGTAGAAATCCACTCGCCGGGCAACGGTTCACTATGTCCGAAATCAACCGTTCCACGCTCCGCGCTTGCCGTCTCGCCCGCGTCAACGAACAATGCTCCTAACCCTTTTCCCAATCCTTTTTTACCTGGCATATCTATTTCCTCCCCTCGTTCGCTTCGATAATTTCCTTTGCAAGTTCAATATATACTTCCGCGCCCCGTGAATTAATATCGTATGTGATAATGGGTTGCCCGAAGCTCGGCGCTTCCGACAAACGCACGTTCCGCGGAATAATGGTTGCGTAAACCTTATTTCCGAAAAATTTCTTAACCTCGTCCACAACCTGAATGGACAAATTCGTGCGCCCGTCGAACATGGTAAGAACCACGCCTTCGATGTCGAGCGCGTGGTTGTAAACCGACTTAACGCGCCGAATTGTTGCGGTAAGCTGACTCAATCCCTCCAACGCGTAATACTCGCACTGAATAGGAACGATTACCCCGTTCGCAGCAGTAAACGCGTTCAGCGTAAGCAACCCTAACGACGGCGGGCAGTCGATAAGAATATAATCATAATTCGCCGCAACGTCCGCGATTGCGCGCTTTAGCTTGTTTTCGCGCGCCTCCTGCATAACCAACTCAATTTCCGCGCCCGCCAAATCAATGCCGGACGGGCAAAGCCAAAGCCCGTCAAATTCAGTTTTCAAAATCGACGAAACCATTGGCGTGTCGTTTATAAGTACGTCATAAATGCTTGATTCGACGCTTGTTTTTTCAATTCCAACGCCACTGGTAGAGTTGCCCTGCGGATCCAAATCGATAAGAAGAACTTGCTTCCCTGCCGCGCCCAAACACGCGCTAAGATTAACAGCGGTAGTAGTTTTCCCCACTCCGCCCTTCTGATTAGCTATCGCGAAAACCTTTCCATTTTTCATAATTGACACCATTCCTATAATATGATATAGTTATTATTATAATGAATGTGTAGAAAAATGTCAAGCAAAATGTTTCACGTGAAACATTTTCTAACGAACAAAGGAGAGAAAATATGGATATCATACAAATTTTAACGCAAGAATTCAATCTAAAACGCCAGCAAATAGAGGCGTTTGTCGAGCTTATCGACGACGGAAACACCATTCCGTTCATTGCCCGCTATCGAAAGGAGGCAACCGGCGAACTTGACGATGTTACGCTTCGCGACGTATTCGACAGGCTTACTTACTTACGCAATCTCAACGATCGCCGCGAGGAAGTTCGCCGCCTAATCGACGAACAAGGCAAAATGACCGACGAAATCAACGCCGCCCTCGATAAAGCGGAGAAACTTGCCGAAATCGAAGATATTTATCGTCCGTACAAACCCAAACGTCGCACACGCGCAATGATTGCGCGGGAACGCGGGCTTGAGCCGCTTGCTGAAATTTTGATGGCGCAGGAACTTGTCGACGGCGACATTTTAGAAATCGCAAGCGAATATATTAACGTAGGCGACGATGTAAAAGAGGGGCTTGAAGTCAAAACCGCCGAGGACGCGCTTGCGGGAGCGTGCGATATTATCGCCGAGGACGTTTCGGATAACGCGGAGTTTAGAAAGGCTATCCGCGATGTAACTTTCCGTGACGGAACGCTTGAATCGAAAGCAGCAAAAGAGGAGGACAGCGTTTATCGGCTGTATTATGAATATTCCGAGCCGGTTTGCAAAGTGCAGCCGCACAGAGTTTTGGCGATCAACCGCGGTGAGAAAGAAGAATTTCTAAACGTCAAAATTGATCCGCCGATTGATAAAATTTTGGCATATTTGAAAAGGAAGATTTTAAAAGAGCTCCCAAAACGCCCCAACGAAGTGGACGTTTTGGGAAAGAGGAGCGACAACGAAGCGAGTGAGCTTTTCGGACGGTTTGTGTCCGAAAACGAGCAAAGCGCAGTTTGTCGTGACGATGTTTCACGTGAAACATTTTCGATCACCACGAGCTATGTCGAAGCTGCCGTCGAGGATAGCTATAAACGGCTGATTGAACCTTCCATCGCCAACGAAATCCGCGGGGAACTGTCGGTTGTTGCGGAAGAGCAAGCGATAAAGGTATTCAAGGAAAACTTGAAAAACCTGCTTATGCAGCCGCCAATCAAAGGGAAAGTTGTGCTTGCGCTTGACCCGGGATATCGAACGGGCTGCAAAATGGCGGTTGTGGACGAAACGGGGAAAGTGCTTGATAGCGGCGTGATTTATCCAACACAATCAGACGCCCGCATCGCTGAGGCGAAGAAGTTCGTTAAACGAATGGTAGACAAACATGGCGTAACGCTAATCGCAATCGGCAACGGCACGGCGTCGAAAGAGAGCGAAATTTTTATTGCCGAAACGATTCGAGAGTTCGGTTTTAGCGACGTGAAATACGCAATTGTCAACGAGGCAGGCGCGTCAATTTATTCGGCATCAAAGCAGGGCGCGGAGGAGTTCCCCGATTTTGACGTAACAATCCGTGGCGCGATTTCAATCGGTCGGCGGTTGCAAGATCCGCTTGCCGAGCTTGTAAAGATCGACGCGCAAAACGTGGGCGTCGGGCAGTATCAGCATGACGTAAATCAGAAACGGTTGGGCGAGGCGTTGGGTGGCGTTGTCGAAGATTGCGTAAACGATGTCGGAGTTGACCTAAACACCGCGTCCTACGCGCTTATGAGCTATATTTCCGGGATAAATTTAACGGTGGCGAAAAATATTGTGGCATACCGCGAGGAAGTTGGCGCATTTAAGACGCGAAAAGAGCTTTTAAAGGTTGCAAAGCTTGGCGCGAAAGCGTTTTTGCAGTGCGCGGGATTTATGCGAATCTCCGCAGGGAAAAATATACTCGACAACACGTCGGTTCACCCCGAGTCATACGCCGCGGCAGAAAAGTTGCTTGAAAAATTGGAATATACGATGGACGACGTGAACGCCGGCAAGCTTGTGCTGCTAAAAGAAAAGGCTGAACGCGCTGATATGACAAAGCTTGCAGAAGAAATCGAAGTCGGCGTTCCCACTTTACGTGACATTGTCGAATCGCTGCAAAAACCGGGACGAGATCCGCGCGATGATATTGAACAGCCGGTTTTGCGCGACGATGTTATGGATATCAAGGATTTGAAACCCGGAATGATTATGACAGGTACGGTGCGCAACGTTATTGACTTCGGCGCGTTCGTGGATGTTGGCGTTCACCAAGACGGGCTTGTCCATATCTCGCAGTTGGCGGACAAATTTGTAAAACACCCGATGGACGTTGTCGCCGTCGGTGATATAGTGAAAGTGAAAGTTCTTGATGTTGATGTCGCGAAGATGAGGATTTCGCTGACGATGAAGGATGTGTAGGTTGCGCTCTGCGGTCTGTGCCTTTTGTGCTTTAAAATATAAAAAACCGCCGAAAGGCGGTTTTTTCTATATAAACAACGTACTGACCGAAACATCGTCGTATATCCGTTGTATCGCGTCGGCGAAAACAGGCGCGACCGATAATATCTTAATTTTATCAATCCGCTTTGTCTCCGGAAGATTAATTGTGTCAAGCACAACAAGTTCCTTTATCTCCGACTTGGCAATCCGCTCAATCGCAGGACCGGATAAAACTCCGTGCGTACAACACGCATATATCTCTTTCGCGCCGCGTTCCATAAGCGCTTGCGCGCTGTTCACAATAGTTCCGGCTGTGTCAATCAAATCGTCCACCAAAATTACCTTCTTATCCTGAATATCGCCGATAATATTCATAACTTCCGAAACATTCGCTTTCGGGCGGCGTTTGTCCACTATTGCCAGAGGAATATCAAGCCGCTCGGCGAAACTTCGAACCCTTGTAACCGACCCTAAGTCGGGCGACACAACCACAATCTCATCTTTCGAGTCTTGGAATTTCTCGGAGTAGTAAGGCGCGATAATCGGCGGGATTCCCAAAAGATGATCAACAGGCATATCGAAAAATCCTTGTATCTGCGCAACGTGCAAATCCATTGTAAGCACTCGGTCGGCGCCCGCGACAGTAATAAGATCGGCAACCAACTTCGCCGAAATTGGATCGCGCGCTTTCGCCTTTCTATCCTGCCGCGCATAGCCGTAATACGGAATTACCGCCGTAATTCGCCCCGCCGACGCGCGCTTAAACGCGTCAATCATAATCAAAAGTTCCATAAGGTTATGGTTCACCGGCTCACTTGTGGATTGCACCACAAACACATCGCTGCCCCGCACCGTTTCGTAAATATCAAGCCTTATCTCACCATCGCTAAACTGCGAAACTTTGCATTCGCCCAGCGGAACGCCAAGCCGGTCTGCGATTTTGCGAGCCAGCGGCTCGTTAGCGTTTCCCGAAAAAACTTTTATGTCTTTTCCGTGTACTTGCATGGATTTTCTCGCCCCTTTTTCTTATGTATTATCTTTTTATGTGATTTACTCTACCAAAAACTGCCGTATTAAAACATATTATACGCCTACACATAACCAAATCCTTTTTGAGTGTACGGGCAGATTGAAATGCACAATCCGTGGCATTGACTTCTGCCTTTTTTACAGGCGTTGACATCGAAAAACTCGTCACGATGAACCCCTCGCTCCCATAACCCTGTCTTTACCGCATTTGCCGGACAAATGTCAGCGCACGCACTACAATCCGGAGGACACAACGATTTTGTAATCGGGGTTCCGCATTCAAGTGGCGCGTTTGTCAGCAAAGCAGTAAAGCGTAGCGCCGGACCTAAATCTTTTGTAGTCAAAAGAGCGCACCTGCCGACCCAACCGATCCCTGCCAATGCTGCCAACATTTTGTATGTTATTGTCATTTTTGAGTAAGTTTTATTTCTTTTATATCCTTTTTCCTTTAGAAACGACGAAACCGCTTCGTTATATCTTTCCAAAGAACCGTGGGGAATCTTCACATCTTTTATTTTATCTTGCACGGCTTTCGGCGTATAAGGTATTCCCATTATAATGCCGACATCCGAGCCTTTCCGCACATCTTCGGGAAAAATCCGCAAATCTGCAAACCCAACGATATTGCAACCCTCTTTTTTCAGCAATTCGATAATTTCTAGATTCAACGTCATTGGCTTTTCCTACTTCCTCTTATCAATCCAGCCCTCTTTGGTAATCTGCCGCTCGCGAGCGATTGCAAGCGCGCCTTCGGGAACCTCGTCTGTAATAGTCGAACCCGCCGCGATGTATGCGCCCTTTTTCACAGTAACCGGCGACACCAAATTCGTGTTACACCCTACAAACGCGTCATCTTCAACGGTGCTTCGATATTTCGATTTGCCGTCATAGTTGACAATCACCGTTCCGCAACCGAAGTTAACACGTTTTCCGACGTCGGCGTCACCGATATAGGTAAGATGCGATATTTTCGTTCCGTCGCCGATATTCGCGTTCTTCACCTCAACAAAATCGCCGATTTTAACATTATCGCCAATCGTGCTTCCCGGGCGAATATAAGCAAACGGCCCGACAGAGCAACTTTTGCCGATTTTAACGTCCTTATGTATGTATGTGCAGGGATAAATTGTGGTTCCCTCGCCGATTTCAACCGCCGCGTCAATATATGTGGTGTCGATGTCCACAATTTTTACGCCGTTGTTGATGTGCTTTAGCAATATTTCGTATCTTGCTTCTTTTTCGGTTTTTGCGTTAGCGAGTAGTTCTTGTAATGTCATAGGAATCCTCCTTTTTTAGGGCCTTGCCCTAAAAACCTAAAAACTTTTGGAAAAAGTTTTATCAAAATTCTTGCGCCCAATGGGCGCGGGTTTTTTTAGGGCGAATGCCCTAAAAACCCTTTTTCAGAGCGAGGCTCTGCAGCTTTTTGCCCTTGTCAGGGCAGGACGACAAGGGTTTATTGAAACCCTTGTCAATCCCCAAAAAACTTTAAAAAGTTTTACCAAACTTGCAGCGCACACGCGCTTTCGCGCTATTGTAAACGCGCCGCTAAAATAGTGCAAACATATACGGTATTAGTCAAATAACTACGGCGGCAAAAGCCGCATGCTCGATCGAAACAGTGCTATATCTCGCTAGTCTTTCCGCGAACGCGGTTCGCTAACCAATGCTTTTATCGTCGCCGGCTTTGGCGCAAATCGCCGCTTTTTGGCGTTTGCGTCCATAGGCGACCGGGATTGGTAAGGGCAGAGCCCTTACCGCCCGTCCGGCAGGACACAAGCTTCTGGGTCTGACCCGAACAAATGGGTTTTTAGGGCAAAGCCCTAAAAACCCGCCGCCGTGGCGGCTCAAAAACATTTATGCTTTATTAGACGCCCCAAATAACCTCATTTTCGCCGCGACAACTTCTTTTACCGCGTCCCGACCGGGGCCGCAAATTTTGCGCAAGTCAAATTCGTCCGGCGTTTTAGCGAACACGTCTTTTACCGCGTCGGTAAACGCAACCCGCAAATCTGTGTCGATATTGATTTTGTTAACTCCAAGCGAGATCGCTTTTTTGATATCATCTTCCGCGACACCCGACGCGCCGTGAAGAACGATCGGCATATCAAGCATTTTCTTAATCGTATCAAGTCTGTCAAAGTCAAGTTTCGGAACTCCATTATACTTTCCGTGCGCCGTTCCGATAGCGATTGCAAGATAATCCACCTTAGTTTCAGCGACAAACTGCTTTGCCTCGGCAGGATTGGTGTGCATTGCGTCTTTCTCGTCAACGACGATATTATCCTCAACGCCGCCAAGTCGTCCAAGTTCCGCCTCAACCGACACTCCGCAAGCGTGCGCAACTTTTGTCACACTTTTTGTCAACGCGATATTTTCCTCCAACGAATGGTGCGATCCGTCAATCATAACCGATGTCCAACCGTTGCGAACACATTGAATCGCCGTCTCGAAAGTCGTTCCATGATCTAAGTGAAACGCAACCGGAACTTTCGCGTTCTCCGCCGCATAGCGAATCATCAAACTTAAATATTTGATTCCCGCGTACTTCAGCGCGCCCTCGGTAGTTTGCACCAAAACCGGCGCTTTCTCCGCTTCCGCCGCGGCGATTACCGCTTGAAGCATTTCCATGTTTACCACGTTAAACGCGGGTGCCGCATACCTATTCTTATGCGCGTGTTGTAGTATCTCATTACCAGTAACTAACATAATTTATACCTCTCCTTTGGTATTTGCATGAAATTACGCAATCTTTCGCCGAAAACGCCCGGTCGGGTATCTTATATACACGCTCCCGTGCGTTTTCTGCAAAACCTCACGCAATTTGATGCAAATTTATTTATGATATATATGTTTTTATAAATTACTCAAATAATTTTTACGCAAGCTTTTTCATATTATCTCGATAGTAGTAGAATAGGTACTGCTGCGCCAATCCGCGATACTTGCCGAACTTATTCTCCGCAAATTCACAAATTTCTTTCGGCGGAACGTTATACGCCTCATCCAAAATCCGCTTAATCCAAACGTCGGACGGAAACACGTCAAACCGTGACATTCCAAACAGCAAAACGCAATCCGCGACTTTCGGGCCAACTCCGATAATTTTCAATAATTCCCGTCGTGCCGCGTCGGTAGGAAGCGCGACAATTTCATTTAAGTTTACATCTCCATTCAGCACCGCTTGCGCCGCGCCAAGTATGTACTTATCCCTATAACCGGCATGAATTGTCGAAAGTTTCTCTAAACCCGCGTTTACAATCGCCTCCGCCGTCGGGAAAGTGTAGTATTCATTACCATCAAACTCAATTCTCTCGCCGCAAATGCGGCATAAATTTTCGATAATCTTTTTAATCCTTGGAATATTATTATTCGCTGAAATAATAAAGGAAATAATCGTCTCAAACAAATCTTGCCGCAAAATTCTGATTCCATAACCGTATTCGATACATTTTTTCAAAATTTTATCTTTGCTGAACTTGGTTTTCGCGCCCTCGTAATCGAACGCCGTATCAAAGTAGTTCGACCAAAATTCGGTGTTATCGGTGCCGTCTAACGTTAGTTTGCTTCCGCATACGCTTGCGCGAACCGCTTCGCCGCCGGCAACTCCGATATACGAGCCGTCCGGCTGCATATTCCAGCGAAAGCACTGCCCGCACTCGAAAATATGCTCCAAATTCGGCGCAAATCCTAAATCAATTTCTACCATTTTTATTCCTCCGGTTTGTGTCAAATTGCGTAATATTTCGTCGAAACGAGCCTCGAAAAGCCGCAGGCGTATGGGCTATACGTTGAGGACTTTTTGCAGGCGAAGTTTCGGCGGAAGATTGCGTGATTTCACTCAAACCGCAGTCCCTTTACGTTTATTCTGATTTTTCTAACATTGATGGAAGTATGCTCCTCCACATCGGTGCGGATTACATCCGCAAGCTCTCGCCCCACAATATGAATCTTATTCGGAAATTTCATTACAACGTCAACGTCAATCACGACGCTTTTATCGCTGAGCATATGGACGCCAACCCTTAAAACTCGTGTAATTTCCGAATTCTGCCGCGCTTTATACGCGCAGATGTCGATAATCGCCTTATCCGAGATCTCGAAATGCCCGAGATAGCTGTAAGTCGGGCGCATTACCGTTTTTTCTTCCACTCGATAAGTAGATTTGTTTTTGCTCAACATCGCGAGCGGGTGCATAAAATATCCCGAAAAATGCTTCTTCACCTCGAAAGTTGGAACGGGAATTACGTGCTTTCCCTGCTTAAACCTAATATTTTTTGCCCGCTCGATCTCATCTTCGGTTCGGATATCTTCGATTCGGATGATTTCGTCAATTTCGCCGACTCCGATACCGCTCGCGATTTGCGAAACCATTCTGTCCGACGTTCCGATAATTAGAATAGACCGAAATTTATGTTTTTCAATCGCAAGGCGCACTTCGTCACGGTGAGTTTGACTTGAAAATATAGCGCGGCGAACCGACGCCATCTTGGTCGGCTCTTGTTTGGCGGATTTTCCCGCGACAATTTGATGATTGGCGATTAGAAGACCGTCATCAATCATACATTCCGCGCCCAATTGCTTGGCGGCAAACATGCTGTGATGACTTTTGCCGGTTCCGCTCGCGCCGACTAAGGCGTATACTTTCATGTGATTTGCTCCTTTAGGGCTTTGGCCTAGTTTTTGCGCCACGGCGCGGGGATGTAGGACGCTGCCCTAAAACCCATTTTTGCCGCTGCGACGGCAGGCTTTTGCGCCTGCGGGCGCGTGCTTTTTCGGATCCGTCCCGAGGGCGTGTGTCCTGCCGGACGGGCGACAAGGGCTCTGCCCTTGCCAATCCCGGTCGCCTATGGACACAAACGCCAAAGCCGGCGACGAAAAAACAGGGTTAGCGAACCGCATTCGCGGAAAGACTAGCAAGATAAAACGCCGTTTCAGTCGAGCATGCGGCTTTTGCCGCCGTAGATACTTCGTTGAGAGGATATTGTTTGCAGTCCTCAATAAGCGGCGCGCTTTTAATAGCGCCATAGCGCGTTTGCGCCGCCAGTTTTACTAAATTTTTTGTTAAAAAATTTTTGGGGCTTGACAAGGGTGTCAACACACCCTTGTCGTCCTGCGCTGACAAGCGCAAATGCTACAGCGACTTCGCTGAAAAAGTTTTAAGCCCGCCGCCGCAGGCGGCAAAAACATACAAAAAAGGCAAGCCCTAACGGACTTACCCTTTTATTACGCTTTTATCGCGTCAACCGGGCAAGCCGGAGCGCAAACTCCACAGTCTATGCACTTTTCAGCGTCGATTTGATATATGCTGTCACCTGCAGATATAGCGTCAGTCGGGCATGTAGGTTCGCACACGCCACAGCTGATGCAATCATCGTTAATTGTATATGCCATTTTCGTCACAACCTCCTCGTATCTTAAATATAATTCGTTATCTTCATTTTATACTAAAATTCAACAGCTGTCAACACTTAATCTGAATTTTTCTTATCAACCTTTTCGGGTTTCTCTTTTTTGACCGCGCCTCTTTTGATAACTTTCAAATCCTTTATCTCATAAGGTTTAAACGACACCGCATCGCCGTCAACAAACTTCACTCGAACCATACCCTTTAAGACTTGCACATCGACAACCATTCCCTCACCGTCAGGAGTTTTCACAATCGAACCGAAATTCGGCGTAACTTTCAACAATTCCTCATACACTTCATGCTCGTACTGCAAGCAGCACATAAGCCGCCCGCAAACGCCGGAAATTTTTACGGGGTTAAGGCTTAGCCCCTGCTCTTTCGCCATTTTGATGGAAACGGGATGGAATTCGTCAAGGAAAGACGAGCAGCACAAGTTCCGTCCGCATACGCCGTAGCCGCCCATATGCTTGGATTCGTCGCGAACCCCGATTTGGCGGAATTCGATCCGCGTACGGAACACACCCGCAAGGGTTCGCACAAGTTCACGGAAGTCAACTCGCCCCTCGGCGGTAAAGTAAAACAAGATTTTCGAACCGTCAAATGTATATTCCACATCGACAAGTTTCATTTCAAGATTATGCTCGGCGATCTTCTCCGACGCGGTTTTAAACGTTTCGGCTTCCTTTTTCTTAAAATGTTCGGATTTTGAAATGTCTTCCGCCGTCGCCTTTCGCGTAACCGACTTAAGTTGCTTTTCAATCTTCATACCGTCGGTCGATTTGTTTCCGAACACAACGTTCCCCATTTCAAGCCCGCGCGTTGTTTCAACAACCGCCTTATCACCGGTTTTAAACTGCTCGCCTTTCGGCGTGAAGTAATAAACTTTCCCCGCCTTATTAAAGCGCACCCCAATAATCTCCATGTTTTTTCCTCTTTCCTAGTGTTTTCATAAAATTGGCACATTTCGGGTTTTTCCCTCACTTGCGTATACAAGATACGCGGCAATCAGTCCAAAACCCAAACTGCACTCAATTTTGCGAAAACTTATTTATTGTAGTTTTGCTTAACTTCATCTAAAATTCCTAACAGCATACATTCAATACACGCGTTATAATTCCCGTTCGCGGCGATCATTTTGTGATATTTCAAGTATACATCAAGCATTCCGACCGCCGTTTGTGCGTCTATCTTCCGTTCATGAAGCAAATCGTTCAAATATAAGCCTATAATTTCAAGAATCGCACCGCTGCTCTTCTTATTCTTCTTTGCATACGCAATAAAATCGTATGCCGCGGCGTAACTTCCGCCCATCAGTTGCCCCATATATTTTATCGTATCCTCACGCAGAGTTGAAACGCCTTCATCAGTTAAAAGATACCGCATATATTCATCTTTGTCAAGAGGCGAAAATTTTATAACCACCGCGCGGGACAAAATTGTCGGCAAAAACATGTTCGCGTTCTCGGCAAGAAGTATTATGGTACAATATCCCGGCGGCTCTTCAAACACTTTCAGCAAGCTGTTTTGCATCGCTATAAACGCCGACGCGGTCGTTTTCGTGTCCGCGTTTGGGATAATATAAACTTTCCGCTCGCCGTATGGTTTGATATAAACCTCCGCTTTCATGTGCCGCACGGTATCGACCGACAACTGCTTCTGCTCCGCTTTCGATGAGTCGTATAATTCGTTGGTGATAATGCGTATATCGGGGCTGGAAGTTACATCGTCTACCCCCGTAATCGCGGCGGCGAACGCAAGCGCCATATCAAGCTTTCCGGTTCCGCTCGCGCCCTCGAAAATATAAGCGTGCCCGACTTTTCCGTCGTTCAACGCGCGCGTCAGTAATTCTTTGGCTTTTTCCTGTCCTTTGATGTTGTCGAACATGATTTTCTCCTTTTTAGGGCATCCGCCCTAAACCCCCGAATATATCATCCTCAGCCCCTCAAGCGTCAGTAGTCTATCCACAAAATCAATGCTGTCGGTATGTTGGGCGATTAGCGCCGCAAGTCCGCCTGTGGCGACAACCTTACTATTCGGCGCGTCGAGTTCTTCCTTAATCCGCCCGACGATATACTCAACCTGCCCTACATATCCGTAAACCGCGCCCGATTGCATAGACTCGACCGTGTTCGTTCCAATCACTTTATTTGGCTTAACTATCTCAATCCGTGGCAACTTCGCGGCTTTTTCGAAAAGCGCATCCATCGAAATTTTTATTCCCGACGCAATCACGCCACCGAGATAGTCGCCGTTCTTGTCGATAGCGCAAAACGTTGTCGCCGTTCCGAAATCGACGATAACGAGGGGCGAGTCGTACTTCGCCCGCGCGGCAACCGCGTTTACGATTCTGTCCGCGCCGACTTCTTTCGGATTATCGTATCTCACGTTGATATCGGGTAAAATATCCTGCCCGACGATAAGCGGCTCTCGCCCGATATATCGGCGGCAAGCGTTGGTCAGCGAATACATAACCGGCGGCACAACCGACGATATTATAATATCTTCTATGTTGGATTTGTCGATTCCCTCAAGAGAGAGAAGCTGCGTCATAAGCAAGCCGATTTCGTCTGACGACTTCTGCTTATCGGTTGCCATGCGAAAATTTGCGATTAATTTGTCGTTTTGAAAAATTCCCGCGACAATATTTGTATTTCCAACGTCAATTGCTAAAAGCATATTATCACTTCCCAAAAGGATTATACCATACTTTTCTTTTTTTTGCACTATTTTTTTGAAAATTCATACTATAGTGTAGTAGGATAATCTAGTGAAAGGAGCGATAGTATGGACCTGCAAAAAATGCTATCTCAAATTAGTCCGGAGCAGTTGCAGCAAGGTATGAAGCAGTTGGGGCTTACCCCCGAGCAGATGAACCAGGTGAAGAACGTTGCAAACGGAGGAAGCACGGATAATATTAATATGAACGAGGTTAACGAAGTTCTTAAAAAGAACCCGAATCTTGAAAAACAGCTGAAACAGGCTAATATGCTGAATAAGATTAGTGAGATATTCGGGAAGTAGAGCTCATATAGTAGTATAAATAGGGTTTGTAAAAATTTTGACGAAGGGGGTGCGACGACTTGGCTGATCTAAGCGGAGCGGTGGAAAAACTTAAACAAATGATGGCAACAGAAGAAGGGCAAGCGAATATTCAAAATATCATATCCAATTTCAGCTTAAATAATGCCGAATCGCCTGACAGCGCGGAGGTTTCCGATACAGAAACTTCCGACAATAGCGATAGTTCTTCACCTTTCGGCAATATAGATATGGATATGGTAATGAAAATGCAGAAAGCCTTTTCGAAAATGAATTCAACAGGCGGCAGCGTCGGCGGAAATAGCCGCCATGCCTCTATGCTACACTCGCTTAAACCGTATTTAAGCGACGGGCGAAAAGGAAAGCTTGATATGGCGGCGAAGCTTATGAGTCTTGCCAAATTCGCGCCGTTGATGAAAGATTTGTAAGCATGAAAGATGAAAGATTTGTAAGCATGAAAGTAGATGAAACAACAATGTATAGACGATACGCAAATAGCGCAGAGAACAAAGAGCAAAGAACAATAAAAAGATCGTCCGAGCCAACGCGGTCAGGTTCCGGCGAAAACAGACATCATCATACAACCAACCGTCGTAGCGACCGCCGCCACGACGGTTATCATCATGCAAATCATCGATACGAGCGTCCGCGCCGCGAAAGCGAACACGCGCGGCGTCACGAACATGAGCAAACGCACCACCATGAACACGAACATGAGCGTGAAAACGAGCATGAGCATGAACCTTTGCCGCCGTCGAAAAATAATAAAAACCCTATACTTTCCTTTATTCCTTCATCAATTTACAATCCGGAAAGCGGAAAAATTTTAGGATTTCTATCGGCGGAAGATTTGCTTCTTATCGCAATGATTCTTATCTTCCTCGACAGCGAGGAGGACGGGGATAACCTTATGGTTTACGCGCTTTTGTATGTGTTAGCAAGCGAGTGGGTAGATTTGGAGAAATTTTTTACTAAGAGTTAAGCGCAAAATCAAAAAAAGAGCCTTTCGGCTCTTTTTTTAATTTCTACAACAAATCCCTAACCACATCGTCCCTATCCCTGCCCGAGAGTAATATCGGTGGTATATCGAATATCGTTCGCGCGCCTTTCTCGCCCGTAGCCGACAGCCTATATGCCGCCCGCGCATAGGCTAAAAGCACCGACGCCGTAAATTCCGGATTCGAGTCCAGTTTAAGCGAAAATTCGATAACCTGATTGTTATTATCCCTCGTCTTGCCGGCGTGTATCACCTGCCCGCCGTGCATAAGCTTGCCGTGATTCGTTCTAAGCTCATCTTGCGAAATAAAATTAACCGTCGTATCATAATCCGCAAAATAATTCGGCATTTCCTTAATCTCTTTTTCAATCCTTGCCTTGTCCTCATCGCCACATATAGAATCCACAGCCACATAACACACTCTTTTGTGTTTTTCTCGGGTTTCGAACTCAACTTTTTTGCCGCTTTTAACTCGCTCAACCGCTTCGTCAACGGGAATCGTATACTGAATCGCGTCAGCCACGCCGTCAATTCGCCGAATCGCGTCCGAATGCCCCTGACTTACGCCGGGCCCCCAAAATGTATAGGTATTGCCGCTCGGAAGCACCGCTCCGGCGTACAATCTCATTACCGAAAACAATCCGGGATCCCAGCCGATAGATATAATCGAAATTTTGCCGCCCGCAACCGCCGCGGCGTCTACTGTTTTGAAATATTCGGGAATTTTGGCATGCGTGTCGAAACTATCCACCGTATTAAAGATTTTCGCAAACGTCGGCGTCTGTTCGGGCAAATCATTCGCGCTTCCGCCGCACAGAATCATCACGTCGATTTTATCTTTCCAATATTCAACATCACTAACATGAACCACAGGCACGTCAGAGTTGATTTTCAGCGATTCGACAGGCTTTCTGCGGGTAAAAACCGCGACAAGTTCCATGTCGGGGTTTTGCGCGATTCCCGCCTCCGCGCCCCTGCCCAAATTGCCGTAACCGCAAATGCCGATTCGAATTTTCATATGTAAAGTCCTCCCTCTATTTGATACTATTATCCTTCAAACCGTTCTTTCAGCTTCTTATAATAATTTTTCACGCTTTTATCCCCGCCATTGTCGGGGAATAAGCAAAACGTCAAACTATCCTTTTCTCTATGATTTGCAACACATTCGCAACATTTGCCGTGATTCGGGCAAGTCGTTTTAGGGCATGCGCACGTTTTCACACAAGACATGATATCTCCTCCTTTAACAAACCAATTATACCATTCCCACAATCCTATTGTCAATTATTACTTCATATGTTACAATATCTTGTAGGGGCGGTCATTGGCCGCCCGTAAATAGCACAAACCAAAGGGGTGAATACTTTGCGGGAAATAATTATCCAAAAAAACGACGCGAACCAGCGGCTTGACAAGTTTCTGTTCAAATATCTTGAAAGCGCCCCGCAAAGTCTGATATACAAAGGAATCCGCAAAGGGCGTATCAAAGTCAACGGCAAAAAATCAGACATCTCCTACAAGCTTCAGCTTGACGACAAGCTACAGCTTTACATCAACGACGAATTCTTCGAAACCGAAAATAATATAGGTATTTTAAACATAAAATTTTCACTAGACATCGTATACGAGGACGATTATATACTCGTCGCCAACAAGCCTGCGGGCTTGCTTTGCCACGAAGACGCAAACGAGCGGCGTCACACGCTGATCAACTACGTGCAAGCGTATCTCTATCAAAAGGGCGAGTATCACCCCGAGGCGGAGCAGTCGTTCGCGCCGGCGCTATGCCATCGAATCGACCGAAACACCGCCGGACTTGTAATCACCGCGAAAACCGCCGAGGCGTTGCGGGTTATAAACGATAAAATCAAACACCGCGAGATCGACAAATTCTATCTCGCCAAGGTTCGCGGCAAAATCGCGCCGCAAAGCGGCGAGCTGGTACACTATCTGTTTAAAGACAGCAAGCAAAACCGCGTATACGCTTACGACAAGCCGAAAATCGGCACATCGAAAGCGGTTAGCCGCTACAAAACGATCAGCTTTGACGGCAATGACACGCTGATTGAAGTGCAATTGATCAGCGGGCGAACCCACCAAATCCGCGCGCAATTTGCGCATATAGGGCATCCCCTTGTCGGCGACGGCAAGTACAACAGCAACGTGCGATACAACGATAAAACGCAGAAACATCAAGAGTTGCAAGCATACAAGCTTATTTTCAACTTTACCACTCCCGCGGGTGAGTTGGAGTATCTAAAAGGAACGATAATCGAGGTGAAATAGATGTCGGCAATGAAATGGACGCCGGAGCAGCAAGAGGGAATCACATATACCGGAGAAAACATTTTGCTTGCTGCCGCCGCGGGATCAGGCAAAACCGCCGTGCTTTCCGAACGGGTGATACAGAAAATCCTTACCCAAAACGTAAATATCGACGAACTTCTTATCCTAACATTCACCGAAAAAACCGCCGCCGAAATGAAAGCCAAAATTTCGGAGAAGATTAACAAGGTGTTGCTTGATGAACCCGGTAACGCGCACCTTCGGCGGCAAGCCATACATATCAACCGCGCGAATATTTCCACCATTCACTCGTTCTGTCTCGAAATTATCAAAAACAACATCCACTTGACCAATATTCCCGCCGGATTCGCAATCGGCTCGGAAAACGAGTGCGACATTCTCAAAGGCGAGGCGTTGACCGAGACGTTGGATAAGGCGTTTGGGGCGGTATCGCGCAGGGCGGACGTTGCCGCGCTATTTGACGGCTACGGAAACGGGCGGGACGATAAGGATATTCGCAAAATTATCCTTGATTTGCATAGGTTTTCACGGAATTTGCCGCGCCCGAATCGATGGTTGATCGAATCATTGCAAACTTACAAAAAGACTGCCGAAACGGGCGAGTTGGACGCCAATATGCTTGAACAATTCAAGGAAATGGTGCGGTTTTACCTCTCCGGTGATTCGGATTTGCTCTTGATGTATGAAGATATGCCGAACGATAGTTACGGCGAGATAATCAATAGCATAAATGCGCTAAAAGAGCTGAAAAACGGGCGTTCGAAAGTTATGCCAAAGGCAAAATTCGGCGAACTTTACGACCTTACCTCTTTCGACGCGGAATCTTCGGTTGGATATATCTCCAAAACCGTTCCCGCGCTATCTGCGCTGGTTAAACTTGTAATCGCGTTCGAGCGGCGATATAAGCGGAAAAAGCTGGAGCGCAACATGCTGGATTTCAACGACTTGGAGCATGAAATGCTGCGCCTGCTGCTTCGCAAATCGGGCGAGCGCACGCCGCTGGCGGCGCAGCTTTCTAAACGATATTGCGAAATTTTGATAGACGAGTATCAGGATATAAACTCGCTGCAAAACGAGATATTTACAGCGATTTCGCGGGATGATCGCAATATTTTCATGGTCGGCGATATTAAGCAAAGTATATACCAGTTCCGCGGCGCGGTTCCGACGCTGTTTTTGGAACGGTATCACGCGTATAAGCATGAAGATTCGCAAGGGCGCCTAATCAAGCTTTACAAAAACTTTCGAAGTCGTGATAATATTATCGATTTCGCCAATTTTATATTCCGCGCGGCGATGTCGGCGACGGTGGGGGATGTTAACTATACCGCCGATGAGGAACTTATTCGCGGCGCGGAATATCCGCTTTCTGACGATCGAAATAACAATCTTACCACCGAAGTTTACACGATGGTTGACATAAAAACCGAAAAAAATGACGGCGAAAATTATGTAAACAGAGACGAATCAATTATGTCAACCGAAGCAACAAAAAACTCTGACGAGGATTTAGAAAAAATCGATAGAGAGGCGATTTTTGCCGCGAAACGGATTCGCGAAATTATTGACAACAAAGAAGTGCTTGTCACCGACAAAGTAAGCGGCGAATTGCGCCCCGCGACGTATCGTGATTTCGCGATTCTCTCTCGCTCGGTCAAAGGCGGAATCGCCAAATCCATTGAACAGCAATTGTTTGCGGCAAACATCCCCGCCTACGCCGACGTGGGCGAGAGTTATCTTGATAAGTGGGAAGTCGCGACGATTCTATCGTTCTTGCAAATTATCGACAATCCGTTGCAGGATATTCCGCTGATCGCAGTTTTGCGGAGTGTGATGTTCGGGTTTGAGCCGGACGAGCTTGCGGAGATTCGCTTGTGTAACAAGCGGAAAAATATGCCGTTCTATATCGCTTTGACCGAGGCGGCTGACGGCGGAAGCGTTCGATGTATGGAATTTATAGCGGAGCTTGAGCAGTTGCGTGACTTGTCCGCCGAGCTTGGCGTTGACCAGCTGATTTGGCATATCTATGAGAGGTTCGGATTTTACGAGCACGTAAAAACATTGCAGGGCGGCGAGAGAATGCAAGCGAACTTGCGGCTTTTGTTCGAGCGGGCGGGGGAGTTTCAACAGTCGCGGTTTAAAGGGTTGTTCAGCTTTAATCACTTTATAAATACGCTGATTGCGGAAGGGCGGGATTTGTCGCTGGCGAAAATTGTGTCGGAGAGCGAAAACGTGGCGCGGATTATGAGCATACATACGTCAAAGGGGCTGGAATTCCCTATCGTTATTATGCTTAGCGCCGGCAAGACGTTTTTTACGCAGGATATTACGCATCCGAAGTTTTTATGGCATGCTGATTGCGGAATCGGCGGGTATTATATCGACCCGGCGCGGCGCGTGCAGTATCCGTCGGTTGCGCGGGACGTTGTCGCGTTTTGGAAGCGGAAAGATATGATTTCGGAGGAAATGCGGCTTTTGTATGTCGCGATTACGCGGGCGAAGGAGAAGTTACTTATTATCGGCACGCCGGATCGGCATTTCGAGTCACGGCAGGCGAAAATAAGCTTTACAATTGACGATAAACTCTCGCCGTATTCCGCGGCGACGGCGAAGTCGCACTTGGATTGGATTGTTCCTGTGGTTGAGAGTTGCCCGTTTGCGGAGTTTCGAGAGGTTAACATCAATGATTCCGCGGAATTTGCGGTGGTTGTAGGGGGCGGCGTCCTCGACGCCCCGCAATCAGATGAAGCGGTTGAGGAAAACTACGAAGATTTCGTATATCCTTACGGACATTTGAATAAAATCCCTGTAAAGCTATCGGTTAGCGAGATTAAGCGGCAACAGATGGCGGAGGACGATGTTTCTGTGCCGTATTTTACCGCTCTGCCGGGTGCTCAACGCCAAAATATTGGCGAGGCATTTGGAATGCAGAGCAAGGAAGAGGAGCGCAGATGTACTTTATGTACTTCAAGTGACGATGACGCCGCTATGCATCAAAATGACCGTCAAGATTTGGTGTTGAGCACCCGGCAGAGCGGTTATACACCGCCCAAACTTGAGTATCAAACCGCTGAACTGTCGGGAGTTCAGCGGGGAGTTATCACTCACTTTGTTATGCAGCATTTGGACGAGCGGAATGTCGGAAGTGTTGAGGAGATTCGAGAGCAGCTTGCGAAAATGGTTCGGTCTGAAATGTTGACGAACGAGCAGGCGGGCGCGGTGGATGTTGCGGCGGTTGCGAGGTTTTTTGAGTCGCCGCTCGGGTTGCGCGTTCGAGCGGCGCGGGAGATTCAGAAGGAAGTCAAGTTTTACATGAAAGTTCCGGCGGCGGAGATTTTGCCGGAGTTATCGAACTATGTTCATAGCGGGGAAGAGATATTGGTTCAGGGGGTTGTGGACTGCTATTTCGTTGAAAATGGGAAGTTGGTTATCATTGATTATAAGACTGACAAAGTGAGTGATAACAGCGTTTTTGCGCGGGCGAAGGAGTATAAAACCGCGCTTGAATACTACGCGCGCGGGTTGGCGGAGATATTGGAGATGGAAGTTGGGGAGAAATATCTTTACTTTTTTGAAAATAATATGTTGATAAATGTTGACAACGTTGAATAGTAGTGATATATTTATATTGGAAAATTGTAAATTTAAACGAAGGGAAACGATGTATTATGTTCGGTCAGGATATTGGAATTGATTTGGGAACGGCATCCGTTCTTGTCTATGTGAAAGGAAAAGGGATTGTTTTAAACGAACCGTCGGTTGTTGCTATGGATAACTCCAGCAACAAGCTTTTGGCGGTTGGGTATGAGGCGCAGCGTATGCTTGGGCGAACGCCGGGCAATATTGTCGCGGTGCGGCCGCTTCGTGACGGAGTTATATCAGATTATCAAATGACCGAACGTATGCTTAAATATTTTATCAATAAGGTTGTGAAGCGCGGGTTTTTCAAGCCGCGAATTATTATATGCGTTCCGAGCGGCGTTACCGAGGTTGAAGAGCGGGCGGTTATCGATGCGGCGATTCAAGCGGGCGCAAGCCGCGCGTATTTGATTGAGGAACCTATCGCCGCGGCAATCGGCGTTGGAATCGACATCGGAAAGCCGTGCGGTTGTATGGTTGTTGATATCGGCGGCGGAACGACCGATGTTGCTGTTATTTCGCTTGGAAGTATTGTTGTCAGCCGTTCGATTAAGACGGCGGGAGATAAATTTGACGAGGCGATTATAAGATACATACGAAAGAAATATAACGTTTTAATCGGCGAGCGAACCGCGGAGGAGATGAAAGTTAAAGTTGGCTGCGTATTTCCAAAGCCGACCGAAGAGACCATGGAAATTCGCGGACGAAGCTTGGTAACAGGGTTGCCGCAAACCATTGTGATGACAAGCACTGAAATTTTGGAGGCGTTTGAGGAAACCGCGAATCAAATTGTGGACGCGGTGAAGTTTGTTCTTGAAAAGACGCCGCCCGAACTTGTGTGTGATATAAGCGAATCGGGAATGATTATGACCGGCGGCGGCGCGATGATTTGGGGAATGGATAAACTTTTGGAGCAGGAAACCGGAATTTCTTGTATCGTTGTGGACAACGCTGTTGAGCGGGTTGCGATGGGGACAGGGAAAGCGCTTGAGAATATCGCGATGTTGCAGTCGAATTCGATTGCGAAGAGGAAGTAAAGGCGCGACGCGCCTTTAGACCGTTTTGCGTCGATAGACGCATAGGTTGTCTTGCGCTGACAAGCGCATATGTGCGCCCTATGGGCGCGGGGGTTTTAGGGCTTTGCCCTTGAACCCATTATTCAGAGCGGGGCTCTGTGGGCATTGTGTCCTGCCGGACGGGCGACAAGGGCTCTGCCCTTGCCAATCCCGGTCGCCTGGCGGTCACAAACGCAAACCCCGCGATTTGTGCCGCAAGCGGCGACATAAAAGCTGGGTTAGCTAGCCGCGTTCGCGGAAAAAGTACCGAGATATAACGCCGCGCTCGTTCGAAACTGACCCGCGCCTGAAAGCGCGAGATGTTGTTTGTACAGAACGCGCTATGTTTGCAGTAACTTTCGCCCGCGGTTCCGTCAGCGGGGCACCCGCCCGACGCTTTTTGTCGGGAAGGGTCGCGACGGGGAGGGCGACGGTTTTAGTCAAGTTTTTCCCGCGCAAAAACTTGTGGGATTGTCAAGGGCTAGTCCTTGACATATTAAAAATAAATTATTATTAAAGGATTTGAAAATATGGAAACAATACTTACGAACGAACAGATTCAAGAAATTATTCCGCATAGGTACCCGTTTTTGCTGGTGGATAAAATTGTTGAAATGGATGAGAAGAGCGCGGTGGGGATTAAAAATGTTACGGCAAACGAGCCGTTTTTTCCGGGGCATTTTCCGGGGAAGCCGATTATGCCGGGCGTTTTGATTGTTGAAGCGCTTGCGCAGGTTGGTGCAGTTGTGGTGCTTAATATGCCTGAAAATAAGGGGAAACTTGCGGTTTTCACCGGGATTGACGGGTTTCGGTTTAAGCAGCAGGTTGTGCCGGGCGATACGCTTAGATTGGTTGTTGAAATGACGGCGTTTAAGCGGGTGATTGGCAAGGCGAACGCAACCGCATACGTTGGCGACAAGGTTGCGGCGAGTGGGGAGATAATGTTTGCGTTGGTGTAAGCCGCTATTTAGCGGCTTTTATTTTTTTGATTTTTTCTGCTGTTTTAAAACTTTTAGTAATGAGCCAATGACTCATTTCAACGCTATGCCGCATGCAAGATTTTAATATTATAAATTTTATTGTTAGGATTAGCTTTCTCATAAGATCACCTCATAGATATTATATCTGTATTTAAGATAGAAGTCAATATCTTTTTTTCAGATATTGTATATTCTTACTGAGGTGATTCTGTGAAGTATGAAATTTTAAAGTATGAAAGAATTAGGAATTTAAGAATAGACAATAACTTGACACAAAGAGAAATTGCTGATATTTTAGGAGTAAAACAAAACACATACTCACAATATGAAATAGGAAAAATAAGTTATCCTATAGACGCTCTCCCTATACTTGCGAAATTTTATAAGGTGAGCGTAGATTATCTATTAGGGCTAACAGACAAAACAAAACCATATAATTAATTTAAGGGAGATGATAATTATGAAAATTTTAGCGTTAAACGGAAGTCCGAATAAGAATGGGTGTACGGCGTTTTTGCTCAATACCGTGCTTGAGTCTGCCAAAGAGGTGGGCGCGGAAGTTGAACTTGAGCATGTGCAGGATGCGATTTTGGAGTGTAGCACACCGTTTTGCGTGGCATGTTCGACGCCGTGTAACCGCTCTTGTTACGCGGGAACGGGAGTTGAGCGGTTGTTCGAGAAAATGTGTGCGGCGGACGCGATTGTGGTTGGGAGTCCATCGTATTTCGGGACTGTGTCGGCGCAGATTAAGGCGTTGTTCGATAAATCTCGAGATTTGCGTGGGAAGCGAGCGTTGATTGGCAAACTTGGCGCGGCTGTGTCGGTGGGAGCGAGTAAATACGGCGGTCAGCAGACGACGCAGCGGGCGATTCATGATATGATGTTGGTTCAGGGCATGACGATTGTGGGTGATAGCGCGGATTTTGACGATTTGCGTGTTCCTATGGGGCATCAAGGTGTCGGCGCGCAAAGTCCGGCGGCGGAAGATAAGTATGCGGTGAAGCGTGCGCAGGCGATGGGGTTGCAGTTGGTGAAGTTGCTCGGATAAGGCGGGATTATGATGTATGACACAAATGATAATATTCTATATCGCTATATAAAGCGGACTAACCTAAATTTGGCGGTGTTTTGCGTAGTTTTGGTGCCGATAATTTTGGGGTTTTGGTTGTTTGCTATGCCTTATTGGCGTGAGGTTTTGCGGGATTTGCCGCCGTTTAGATTTAATTTTTGGTTTGACAATAGGGTTCATATTGATGGTCTTGCAGATGTATTGTGGGTTGATGTTAATCTATCGACTCGCGATACTATGCTTTACTTGGGATATTATTTATCGGTCATTTTGTTTTCGTTTCTGCCGTTATGGTGGCTGGATTCGGTTGTTCGTTTGGTGAAGCGGCTTTTGAGGTTTGAGGCGCATCCTGTGTTTGGAAAAATTGAGAAAAAGGGTAGGCTGGACGACTTGCTCAAGGAATTGCGATGGGGCGGCAAGGAAGAGGGTAGGACGGTGACGACCGAAAATTGGATATTTGAGCGGAAGTTGTTTAAGGTTTACGTTGCGAAACGCACGAAGTTGACTGAGCGGATAGGGCCGATTAGTGCTATTTTTAAGGATTAGGGTTGATGCCCTGCGGGTGCAATATGTCCTGCGCTGACAAGCGCATATGTGCGCCCAACGGGCGCAGGGGTTAAGGCGCGTTGCGCCTTAGACCGTTTTTTGCGCCTGCGGGCGCGGGACTTAAAACTTTTTCAGCGAAGTCGCTGTAGCATTTGCGCTTGTCAGCGCAGGACGACAAGGGCTAATCGTAGCCCTTGTCAAGCCCCGAAAATTTTTTCACAAAAAATTTAGTAAAACTTGCGGCGCAAACGCGCTATAGCGCTATTAAAAGCGCGCCGCTATTTGGGCGAGATAGCCGCGTTCGCGGAAAGACTAGTATGTGCGAACACTGTTTCGAACGAGCACGGTGCTTGCACGCACTAATCTTTCCGCGAATGCGGTTCGATAACCAATGTTTTTAATGTCGCCGGCTTGGCATAAAAATCTTAGCAGTTTACTGCTTAGAGATTTAGCCCTCCGAAGCGTTTTATGCGAGGAGTTTCATCTGTTATCGCCGCTTTTTGGCGTTTGTGACCATAGGCGACCGGGATTGGCAAGGGCAGAGCCCTTGTCGCCCGTCCGGCAGGACATAAGCTCGCCGCCTCAGCGGCAAAAATGGGGTTTTAGGGCAAAGCCCTAAAAACATGCCGCCGTAGCGGCAAAAATTCGCGCGCGCCCGCGCAAAAGGAGAAAAACCTATGAACACACGCGAAACATTGGAAAAACGAGAGAGTGAAATATTGTCGCCGTTTGCTGTGTTGAGTGCGAACGCCACTCGCGCGCGCGCGGAGGAGAAGTGCTTGTTCCGCACCGAATTTCAGCGGGATCGGGATCGCATTATCCATTCGAAGGCGTTTCGGCGGCTTAAACATAAAACGCAGGTTTTTATCTCGCCGGATAACGACCATTTTCGCACGCGGTTGACGCATACGTTAGAAGTTGCGCAAATCGCGCGCACAATCGCGCGGGCGCTGGCGTTAAACGAAGATTTGACGGAGGCAATTGCGCTTGGTCACGATTTGGGGCACACGCCTTTCGGGCATTCGGGCGAGGAAGTGTTGAATCGTCTTTGTCCGTATGGGTTTCATCATAGTTCGCATAGTTTGCGGGTGGTTGATATTTTGGAGGATGGCGGATTGAACCTTACGAACGAGGTGCGGGACGGGATTTCGCTTCATTCGGGCGAGGCGCGGGCGAATACGCTTGAGGGCAAAATTGTAAGCTTTGCGGATAGGATTGCTTACATCAATCATGATATTGATGACGCGCTTCGCGGCGGGGTTTTGGTTGAAAGTGATATTCCGCGGGAGTTTTATGATGTTTTGGGGGCGACGCACGGGCGGCGGATTAATAATATGATTATTGCTATTGTGTCCGAGAGTGATGGGACAAATGATATAAAAATGGAAGAGCGGATTCATACCGCAATGCTGAAGTTGCGGCAGTTTATGTTTGACAACGTTTATAAAAATCCTGATGCGAAGGCGGGGGAGGCAAACTCTGTTGCTATGCTGGAGGATTTGTATAGTTATTATCTTAATTCTCCGGAAAAAATTCCGAATCGGCAGGTTAAAGCTTCGAAAAGTGACGATATAAACCGTGTTGTGTGTGATTATCTTGCGTCAATGACTGACTTATATGCGACGGATTTGTATAGGAAATTATTCCCGCAAACTTAAAAAGAGGATTTTCGAAAATTTTGTAGAATAATCTTTAGTAAGAGGTGTTCTGCGCATGCCAAGATTTTCGCGGGAATTTATTTCCGAGGTAATGGATAAAAACGACATAGTTGATATTGTGGCAACCTATGTTAAACTTAAAAAAACGGGCGGCTCGCTGAAAGGGCTATGTCCTTTTCATAATGAGAAGACGCCGTCGTTTACCGTTTCGCCGGACAAGCAGTTGTTTTACTGCTTCGGTTGCGGCGTTGGTGGGAATGTGCTTGATTTTGTTATCAAACGTGAGAATTTGGACTTTGTCGAGGCGGTGACTTCTCTTGCCGAGCGGGCGAGAATGGATATTCCGCAGTCGAGTTTTGGGAATTCCGGCTATTCGAAGAACGCGCAAGAGGCGGCATACGAGCAGAAGCAGCTTTATTATAAGATTAATTCGGACGCGGGGCGATATTTTTACGATAATTTAATGTCGGAAGTCGGAGTGGAAGCGCAGCAGTACTTAATTTCGCGGAAGTTGGATAACCATACGGTGAATCTGTTTGGAATCGGGTATGCGAGGGATGAATGGAGCGCGCTTTATACATATTTAAAGGGCAAAGGTTACAAGGATTCCGATATTGAGGGCGCGGGATTGACGGTTCGGCGGGACGACGGCGGATATTACGACCGATTTCGCGGGCGGGTGATGTTTCCTATTATCGACGTTCGGGGGAATATTATCGGCTTCGGCGGGCGGGCAATGGGTGACGGTCAACCGAAGTATTTGAACTCGCCCGAAACTGTGATTTTCAATAAAAGCCGAAACTTGTTCGCGCTTAACTTGGCGAAGAACAGTAAGCAGTCGCAAATGTTGATTATGGAAGGTTATATGGACGTTGTGTCGTTGCACCAAAATGGGATTTGCAACGCCGTTGCGTCACTTGGAACTGCTTTGACATCGGATCAGGCGAGGATGCTTGGGCGATATTCGAAAGAGATTATATTATGCTATGATTCGGATAACGCAGGAGTTGCGGCGGCGGAGCGGGCGATTGAGGTTTTGCGTGAGGCGAATGTTAAGACGAAAGTTTTGCAAATGACCGAAGCGAAAGATCCGGACGAGCTTATTAACACAAAAGGCGTCGAATTTTTCAAAAATTTGGTTGATAACGCCAAATCGGCGTTAGAGTATAAAATTCAGCGGCTTAGCGCACAATATGATATTGAAAAAGTTGACGACAAAATCGAATTTACGAAGAAAATTGCTGAAATTTTCGCGAAAGTTGAAAATCCGGTGGAGCGAGAGGCGTATTTGACGAAAATTTCCGCGGATGTTGGGATTTCCGCCGAGACGATTATGGCGGAGATTCGGCGAAATCAACTTAAAAATGAGCGTATTGAGGAATCGCGGGCGAATGTGAGTGCTGTGAAAGTTGCCGAAAGCAATATGGGCGAGCGGATTACGTCGAAGAATAAAACTGTGATTACGGCGGAGAAGTTGCTATTGAATCTTATGACTGATCGGCATATTTTTAATATTGCGGCGAAGCAGATGACTGCCGATGATTTTCATGTTCCGTTGCATAAGCAGATTGCGCTTTACATTTACGATACATATAAAGATGGGAAGAAGTTGGATGTTCACTCCGTTAACGCATATTTTGAGGGGCATAGCGGCGTGATTGAAATTTTGCTTGACGATAAAAACGTTGAAAACAAGGAGAAGGCGGCGACCGAGGCGATAGAGATTATACAAGACGAGGTATTCAACCGTCGAAAGGCAGAACTGCTTGCCGAGGGGAATATCGAAGAGCTTTCTAAATTGATAAATAACAAAAGAAGAGGGGCGAACCAATGAGCCAGATTGAGAATAACAAACACGAGACGTTAAAAGAGCTTACCAAAAATTTAATCGAAGCGGGCAAAAAGCGGAATGGTGTTTTGTCTTACAAAGAGATTATGGATGCTTTTGATGAGATGGATATAAATCAGGAGCAAATCGATCAAATATATGAAACCATCGAGAAGCAAGGGATTGAAATCGTTGGGAATATTGACGAGGAAATTTTGGAAGTCGAGGAAGATTTAAAGATTACGCAAGAAGAGCTGACCGATTTATCTGTGCCCGAAGGGGTAAGTGTTGATGACCCTGTTCGGATGTATTTGAAAGAGATTGGGAAGGTTCCGCTTTTAAGCGTGGAGGAGGAAGCCGATCTTGCGAAAAAGATGGGCGAGGGGGACAAAGATGCCCGCAAACGCTTAGCGGACGCGAATTTGCGGCTTGTTGTAAGTATCGCGAAACGATATGTGGGGCGAGGAATGTTGTTTCTTGATTTGATTCAAGAGGGGAATTTGGGACTTATTAAAGCGGTTGAAAAATTCGATTATACAAAAGGATATAAGTTCAGCACATACGCGACGTGGTGGATTCGGCAGGCGATTACGCGTTCTATTGCCGATCAGGCGAGGACTATACGGATTCCGGTTCATATGGTGGAAACTATCAATAAATTGATCAGAATTACGCGGCAGTTGGTGCAAGAGCTTGGGCGCGAGCCGAAAGCGGAAGAAATCGCGAAAGAGATGGCAATGCCGGTTGATAAGGTTCGTGAAATCATGAAAATCGCGCAGGAGCCGGTGTCGCTTGAAACGCCTATCGGTGAAGAGGAAGACAGTCATTTGGGAGACTTTATTCAGGACGACGATGCGCCCGCGCCGCAGGAATCGGCGGCGTTTACGATGCTGAAAGAGCAACTTGTTGATGTTTTGAACACGCTGACAGCGCGGGAGGAAAAGGTTTTGCGCTTGCGGTTTGGGTTGGACGACGGTCGGGCGAGAACTTTGGAGGAAGTTGGGAAAGAATTTAACGTTACGCGTGAGCGGATACGGCAAATTGAGGCGAAAGCGTTGCGGAAGCTGCGGCACCCGAGCAGAAGTAAGAAGTTGCGGGATTATTTGGATTAAAAATGGGGCAGTAGAGCATGAAAAGGTCGGGAATATCAGTAATATTGATGTTTACTAGCGTTGGTCTAATCGCATTCGGCGTTATTTTTGGGTTTAGATACTTATGGATATGGCTTATCGACGGCGGTGACGCGTGGCGGTATGTTTGCCCGGGTTGTAGCCCGCAAGCGTGGGAACGAGCGCAGATGTTTAGAGATATGGAGAACACTTGGCTGTTTTTCACGTTGCGCTTCGCCGCGGCGGGGATAGCTTTGATTGCGGGGATAGTCGGGATTGTGTTTGGTTGTAGATTGAAGAGGAAAGTGTCGTTGATTGAGGAATAGATGAGTAGAACTGAAAATTTGCAATGACGGATATCTACCCCAGGGCACGGTAGATTGTAGCCAATCGCACTTCGTCACAAAACGACTCGCGTTCTTGGACAATCCTCAAGGACGAACCGTTCGCCAAAACAAGTTTTGGACGGTTCTGCCACCCCAGGGCCACGTGCCTTAGAGCACGCATTCTGCGGCAAGCCGCGGGGCATTTGCCTGGCTGTCGGCGCAAAAATGCCCTTGCGAGCAAGCATTTTTGTTTTCTCGAATTAAAAAAAGAGCCGAAAGGCTCTTTTTTTATTAATCCCGGCGACGCCATCGCCTCCCACGACAGGTGTCGTAGTACTATCAGCGCAGAGAAGCTTAACTACCGTGTTCGAGATGGGAACGGGTGTGACCTTCTCGCCATAATCACCGAGTATCGT